>JBEKTF010000001.1:0-78747 GCA_049516355.1 Bryobacteraceae bacterium
GGAATATTCTTCCTCGCCCTGGCGTGCGGTCTCATGGCCGGCCCCTGTGTGTACTACGCCGAACACCGTATGGTCGAGCCCTGGATGATTTATCGATTTCTGGTAAGCGACCTGTCCGGAATCAGTGCATGCCTGATTTTTTGCGCAAGCTTCCTCGCGGATCGTATGGTTGTGATCGCCCTTACCGGCGAGGTGGCCGGCCGCAAAACCAGATGGACGACGCGCTTTTTCCAAAGCCGCTGGTACTGGCTTCTTCCAGTTGGTTCGGCTGGCATCGGTGTTGCACTGGTTCTTTCCAGTGTCATTCAGCGGCTGCGAACCGGGGGCACGGACGAGCACTGGTCGAGGTACGCAGTTATGACCTTCTGGATGTCAGCCGCTCTCATTCTCACGGTGACTCGTGTTATGGATTATCTGCTGTCTCTGGTTGCTGAGCGGATCGCCTGGCTGCAAGGCCGCGTTGCCAATTGACTCCAAAGGCGAAGATCATCTGGCGCAAGTCTCACATTCGTAAACTGCAACATAGGGAGTTCGCACGAGTAACGTCAACCGCTCGGGCACCTTGCCTGAAATAAGACCATGCAGAAACGGAAGTGAGTTCGGGGAACTCCGGATAGTGGGGAAAAGCAGCAGATATCTGGACCGGTACCGGGACATAAGGGAGAGGAATGCGGCGACATCGGTTGGGTAATTGGTATTTTCAGGCGGCTCGATGATCGAAACCACAGGGCGCTGTAACACATAATGCAACGCCTGGCCTTCCTCTGAAACAACAGCCGCTCCCGGGGAAATCCGGGTCAAAAGCCACTGACGCAGGGACTCGTCGGGGTATAGCTCTTGCGCCAGATATCCGGCGATAACAATATGTTCCGGAGGGCCTGGTGACCATGCGAAGTCCAGACTGTGAACCGCCAGAATTGCCAGTGCCGATACCGAGGCCGCAAAACGCAATCCTTTGAAGCGAACCGCGGAAACCGCGCCGGCGAGAACTGCCAGAACAATGGGATAGACGGGCAAGTAGTACCGCACGAGGTCCGGCATGCGCATATTCATGTTGACCAGGCTAGCTTTGGCCAGGATGATGCCTCCTGTGTACGCCAGCAGGAAAAAACCAATCCAGGCAAGCGCCGAGGCAAGGAATCCTCCTTTGCTTGTCCATGCTCCTCGTCGCCACGCGCGGAAAGCCAGTAAGCACAGGCCGAAGATCGACAGTAGAAATAACCCCGTCCAGATGCCGATGGGAAGCAGGAGATAGTCGCCGAACACGAGGTGGTCGGAAGCTATAACCGCTTGCACGACAGCGGAACGCAGGCTATAGGGGGCTTTGCTCAGAAACATACCCCGCCAGGATCCCATGTAGATGATGTTGCGGACCTGTATGGGAATCATGAATGCGCAAGCCGCTAATATACCGGCCAATGCCCACGGCAGTGTCTCCCGGTTTCGCCGCCAGCGCCAGAAGATATACAACAGTGCGGGCGGAATCACGAACAGGCCGGCATATCGCAGACAATATGCCAGACCCGCGAATCCGCCGATGCCCGCCAACAAACCCGGTCTTTTGCCCTCGGCCTTGAGATCGCGAACCACGAGCGCGACCATGGCCATCACTGCCGCCGTAAAAACCGACTCAGTGAGAACTGCCGAGGCGGTCGTGAGCGCATCGTCATGTCCGATCCAGATCGCCACAAAAACAGAAGTCAATAACCTGCGACCGCCCAGCATGCGTCCTATATCCCAGGTCAGCCAGATGCTGAGAAGAAATCCTGCCGCCGATATCAGATAGCCGGCCGTTTCGAGCGGTAAGCCAAACCGGGAGAGTCCTGCAATAAGCAGCGGATACCCGGGTGGGTAGTGTGTGAGCGCGGCAGGCATATGCCCGGCCGCTACCTGGTCGTCAAAATGGACAAAGTTGGTGCACAGACACCTGCCGGATGCCACGTTCAAAGCGGCATCGAGGTATTGGTAACCGTCGTTTGTGATAACGGGAGCCCTCAGCCAGCCGTGCGCGAGCCAGAGCGCCCCGAAACCGGCAAGCAGCAAAGCCGCCAGCCACGGCCAGTCTGTCGCGGAATGTTGTGGGCGGTCTTCGGCCGCCGCTTGCCCCATCGAGGGCTCGTCGGATACCACCGGCGAATCGGTCGCAAATGTCATCGGATTAACGCCGCCAACCGGACGGCCTGGTACATGCCGGTCAGATCCGCGCGCCTCCAGGCAATGGCCGACCGCCGGAACGGAGGCATCCACGCACGGAAGTCGACCTTCAACTCCCCTCCCTGTGCCGGTTCCGGGGAAGTCCAGCTTAGAATGACAAAATCCGGCCGGAGATTCGGCGTATGATTCCAGAACCAGAACCAAAATCCTTTGGCGTGATCATCCGCGAAGGGGTCCTGGTATTGAACGACGCTTACATACTCCGAGCGCTCCAGCTCCGTCCAGCCGTCGTACTCGAAACCAGCGGATACGCGGTCGCGGCCGACGCCTGTTATCTCGATCGCATGGGCAACGGCAACACGAGCCCGGAGAGCCGCGAAGTAGTCGTGCGTTGTCGCAATCCCATACCAGCAGAACACCAGCAAAGAGCACCACGCCACTCGAGGAACGTGGGGCCGGTATCGTGCGACCTGCACCAGGATAACCAGTATCATGAGTGGAACGATCGGAAGCATGTACCGATCGAAGGCGAGCCCTACCAGGGCTCCAGGCAGGACGAGCGCCATGTACCCGACGGAGAAGACCGCGAATATCGGCAACGCCGGACTATAGGGCTTTGCTAAAAGGTCCCGACGGCTTCGGACGATCCAGGAAATCGATACAAAGACGCAGAGGTTCACCAGACCGCTTAGAACGATACGAATCCAGGGCGCAAGCGAAGCAGGCTTGGTCCGGAACCATTCCTGCCCTTCCGTGGCGATTCCAACCCATGAAAGAATGCAGTTGCCGTAGGGCGCTACCAGCCCCGTTCGGATGATCACGGCGAATGTACTTGCCGCGACTCCTATGACACCAATCAATAACCACGCCGGGCCCCTTTGTTTTACCAGCGGCAGCAGGCAGCAAAATGCCGGCATTGACGCGAGGACACACACCAGCACGAGACTCGCAACAAGACCGATCGCCCGGCCCGATTCATGCCGAAGCACCGAGACGAGCTCTTCGTGACTGAGCTGCAGCGGTCCGTAAGGCTGGCTGAAGAAGTGAATAATCGCGAGGATGGCGATCGCCGACCCCCCGTAAGCCCCGATCGCCTGCACCCTGAATCCGGCATCGGCCCGGCGCACCCAAAAAAGGTACGGGATCAGCACGACCGGCGCAATCCAGACGATCTGGCGGTTGGCCCCACCAACCACGCCCGCCAGCGTCAGGACCCACAACCAGCGCGCCGCACCGCGCGATTCCCGGGCCTGAACGCTGCGTATCGCCGAATAGATGCACAGCATGATGAAGAAGCAACCGGGGGAATCCGTCATGAACGAGGCCGCAAGTGGCAGGAACAACGGAGAGGTGCCAGTCGCGATCGAAGCGAAAGCCGACAGTTCCGGAGACAGCCCGATCGCGCGGCCGGTGGCATACACGAGTAACACGAAACCCATGGAAATGGGAATAATCGCGGACTGCAGGACCGGAAACGAGAAGCCGAACGCCTTGATCCAGGGGACAGCCCAAAACGACTGGAACAGCAGAATCGGGCTTCCCCAACCGTTGTATTGCATCCTGCCGGTCTCGGCCAGTTTCATGGCGACGCGGCCGTATGACCAGTCGTCGTTGAATCCAGCCTCATTGAATGGATTCGACAGTAAGATGCACACCAGCAGGGCCGCGCAGCACAGCGCGGGATAGATCCATTTTGCGCAGGCCTGAGTTCTGCCCGGATGCGCTCTCAATCTGCTTTCCACGGCGCTGGAGGAAAGACCGGCGGTGGCAAGGGCGCTCATATCGAAGAGTTGACCAATCGACCCGGAGTTGACTAATAGAAGCAGACTTGACTAATCGACGCAGAACTAACTAATCGACCATGCTCAGAATATCCATTTGCCACACTGAGCCGGTAGTCCACAATGGTTGCGCCGCAAGTGCTAACGAGGGTTAACGCTCGCGCGCGGCTGGGGCCACGATCGCACTGAATGTTGAATCGAAGACGCTTAGCGAGTGACTTTCAGCAATCGGTAATCCCGCGATCCGCCCGGAATGCTAACCGGCTCCAATATTCCCCCGCGCTCCAATGCTTCTACACTCCTATGAAACGCGGCCGATTCGGCAAGACCCCGGTCAGGCGTAAGCACCACGTAATTAACCTGGGCGTTTACAATCGCGCTCGAAAGCCGATCCGGAGTTATCGCCGATTGCCGTGCTGCATAGAACAGATCGAAGCCATTCGGATCGAAGCCCCTGATTGATTTCCGCCCCGTATTCAGATAGAACACGCCGTCCGGATTAGCCAGAAAAATACTGTTTGACGGCGTATTCGCGCGAATGAAACCAAATAGCTTCTGCATTTCCATCCAGTTGTCGGCAGGCGGGCCGGTGATCTGAAAATATCCGTTTGCGCGCGCAGGCGGTATGCGGATCGCGTCCGCCCACAAGGGGATCAGACTACCGAGAAGAACAAGTGCCGCCAGCGCCTCCCGAAGCTCCATGAGTTGGAATACACGCCAGACGATCCAGAGAACCAACGGCAGAATCGGCGCCACAAAACGCTCCGGCGGCCATGTCCAGCAGAGCAGCATGAAGCAGTAAAGCGCGATGAACAGATCCGGCACCAGCTGGCGTCTCACGTAAAGGCTCCAGATCAGCACCAAAACGGTAACCACAACGGTAAAAGTGCTACTCAATCCGCTAAGTAGTGAGAACGGGCTGCCCAGCAGCGACACCAGGTTATGCCCCAGAACAACCAGCTTTTCGCTTGCGGCCAGTCCCGTCAGAATGTTCGAAGCCGGGTAATTATTGCCTGGGTGCGCGAGCGACCAGCCGAACCAGGGCGCAGCCATCGCCATCGCTACCGTCGCAAAAATCACCGCGCTGCGAAATCGCCGGCGCACCACGAGCGTCAGGATGCAGGCGGCGATCAGTGCAACGCCCGCGGTTCGCGTCAGGGTGGCGAGTCCGGCGAAGAGCCCGGCCAGCAGCGCACGTTCTTCCAGCAGCGCAAGCAGTGCGGCCGTCGTCAGCAGGGCGAATAGCGATTCCGCCATCAGGTTCGTACCCAGGAAAACAATTGTGGGGGATGCGGCCGTAAGCCCTACCAGCAGTAGAGCGCCGTTTCGCGATGCGCCCATCTTCAGCAGCAGCTTCCGTGTGAGCAGAAGCCATCCCACCGAGCACGCGAGCGGCAGGAGTTTCAACCACTGCGGCTGTAGCGACACAAGGGTGAATAGAGCCAGGATACTGGTAAAAAGCGGCGGGAATTGCGTTTGGGGAACGGGATTAGGCAGGCTATCAATTACATAGCCATGCCCCGCGGCGATCGCCTTCGCGGTCACCAGATAAATGGCGTCGTCATGATACAGACCAATGGCTGGTGCGAGCCATGCAATCGCATACACCGCGGCGAGCACAGCAAAATAGATCGCGATGATCGCGCGCTGAGCGCCGCGATTCAGAGTCATGAGCCGAGAGTCATTTAGAGCAAGAGCGTTCCCAGGAAGAGCGTTCCCTTTGTAGCACAGACGCTCAGCAGATTTGCTCAAAAGCGCGATTTGCTCAAAAGCGCAAAGGGCGCTGTCCCGCGCCGCCATACAATGGAGGAACTCACGAATCCGGCGGCCTCGCATTGGATAACGCCGCGACCCGTTTTGCGTGAGTTCCTCAAAAGCCGCACAGGCGCGAGGGCCGCGCCACCAATTTGGGAGAGAAACTCGCGCGGTCTGGCGGTCCGAAGGCGTCCGTTGTGCGGCGAGTTACCTCAGAAAAGACGAATTTCCTGCCCGATCTCCTGCCACGCCAACCGCTCGGGCGTACCCGAAAGTGCGGAATACAGCCGCTCGATCGGCTCACGCCGGGGCTCGCGGCTCAGCGGGAACGTTTGGTGATGAACGGGTAGAATAAACTCCGCCCCCGCATCGTTCGCCATCTGCAGCGCCTCTTCGGGCGTACAATGCGCGCGAATCCACGGATTGTACGCGCCGATCGGCATGATCGCCAGGTCCAGTCTCCGCGAGTTGCGCGACGCCCGCAGCTCGCGGAACGTCCTCGTCATCGCCGTATCACCCCCGAACACCACGCGATAACGCGGTGTCTCGATCAGATATCCGTTGAATCCCCGCCAGGTATCGGATTGCATCCGCGCGCCCCAGTGCTTCACCTCGAACGCACGCACTCTCGCGTCGCCAACCTGCGTGCTCTCGCCCCAACCGAGTTCATCCACCCGTCGGTAACGCCTCACGCGCAGCAGGTCGCTCGTCTTCGACGCCGTGACAACATGGGTCTTCGCCGATTCCAGCGCGCGCAGGCTCGGCAGATCGAAGTGATCCATGTGAGCGTGCGAAAGCAGGACAAGATCGGGACGCGGCGTCGCTCTCAATGGAAGCGCAGGTTCCACCAGGCGCTTGAGACCGATCGTCAGGGGCCCGAGATTCAGACCGATCCGCCGGCTGAAAACGGGATCCGTCAGGATCGTCACCCCGTCCATTTTGAGGAGAACGGTGCTGTGCCCAAGCCACGCCGCATGTAAACCCGTGTCGGGCCAACGTGCGGGATCCGGAGTAAATGGCGTTGCCGCCAGGGGTCGTTTTCGCTCGCTTGCGTAGTGTTCCCAAAGCAGGGGAACGCCACGGCGAGCCAGAGTTCCAATCACTGCCTGTTAGACGCGGTTCATCGCGCGAAAGGTTCAGCGTCCTTGTGCTATGTTCATAGCTTCTTTCCCACAACAAATGCGCGTCTCTGCAAAAGCGCCCTGCCGCGTCGACCTGGCGGGCGCCACGCTCGACATCTGGCCGCTCTACCTGTTTCACGACAACGTGGTCACCCTGAATTTCGCCATTGACCGCTATACGTATTGCGACATCGTTACAGGCGACGCAACGCGCGACGATTCCGCTATCGTCCTGCGCTCGCGCGATCTCGCCAGAGAAGAAACATTCGCATCGTTCGAAGCGCTTCGCGCGGCAAAACGCTACCGTCTTCCGCTCCTCGCCCTTCTGGTCCGTTTCTTCGCGCCGGAACAGGGCATCACCGTGGAATCGGCCTCGGAAGCTCCCGCCGGCGCTGGAATTTCGGGCTCCTCCTCGCTGATGATTTCGGTTGCATGCGCCCTCAACAAACTGACGAGGCGCAATTACAAACTCGAAAAGATTCGCGAAATTGTACAGAACGTCGAAGCGCAGGTGATCCGGGTTCCCACCGGTTCGCAGGATTATTACCCGGCCATGTATGGTGGCGTCTCGGCGATCGAACTCGGGCCTGCCGGCATCGTCCGCAAAGCGCTGCCGGTCGACCCCGAAGAGTTCAACCAACGCTTTGTGCTGGCGTACACCGGCGCGCCCCGCAACTCGGGCATCAATAATTGGGAAGTGATGAAGGGCCACATCGATTCCGACCGCGCCATCCATCGCAATTTCGATCGGATCGCGTCGATTGCGAACGCCATGCGCCAGGCATTGGAGCGGGACGATTGGGATGAAGTGGGCCATCTCATGCGTGAAGAATGGGCGTCGCGAAAGAAGAACGCCCCAGGCATCACAACTCCGTTAATCGATCGGCTCGTCACTGCAACGCGGCGGGCAGGGAGTATCGGCGCGAAGGCCTGCGGCGCCGGCGGCGGCGGATGCATGGTTTTTCTCGTCGAGCCTGGCACGAAGGAAAAGGTGGCTCGCGTAATCGAAGCCCATGGTGCGCAGGTGCTCCCGGCAAAACTCGCCTCTCGAGGCGTGTCTTTGCGATGAATGAGGGCGCGGTGAACAAGCCCAGTCCCATTCCGCTGCTGGCAGCTATAGCCTTCGCCGCGGTCTTCTGGTTCACTAACAACATAGCCGCGAGCATCGTGCTGTTGTTCGGGCACGACTTTCTCGGGCAAAACCTGATCGCCCTCACGGTACCGCGTTTGGTCGGGGCTGCCATCTCGGGCGCCCTTGCCATGGCAATTTTCGAATCCCGCAAACTGAGCGATCTGGGCCTGCACTGGAATCCGGGCGCTGCGCGCAACCTGCTGGCAGGGATCGTGGCCGGTGCTGGCGGTGTATCCCTGCTCATCTTTCCGCCTGTCCTCATCGGATTCGCCCACTTTGAGATGGCGCCCGATGCAGCGGTCTCCTGGGGTGTTGCGCTCTTCACCGCGGCGCTCCTCTTCTGCGGCGCGGCCGGCGAGGAAATCGCCTTCCGCGGATTCCCCCTGCAAATTCTCATGAGAGGCTACGGATCGTGGGCTTCCATCCTCGGTATGGGGGCCTTGTTTGGCGTGATGCATCGTTTCAACCCCGGCGCCACCACCCTCAGCACCATCAATACCGCCGGATTCGGCGTCCTCTTCGGCGTCGCATTACTCCGGTCGCACGATCTGTGGCTGCCGCTCGGGATTCATTTCGGATGGAACGCCACGCTGCCGCTCCTCGGCGTGTCCCTCAGTGGATTTACAATCAGAGTTACGGAGTACCAGCTGGTATGGAAAGCCGGAGACCTTTGGAGCGGCGGGGCCTACGGGCCGGAAGCGAGTCTGCTCGCCTCTTTCGTTCTGCTCATCCTGTTCGCCGTAGTGTGGAAAATGCCGGTCCGCAAGGGCGAGGCTTGGCTTTTGGACTCAGACGTTCTGGATTCAAACAAAGCCTGATCGCTTGCGTCCTGTCTTACTCATTCCTGCAGGCCGGAGTTCTCCATCCCGCCGATAAACTCACCGACGACGAAAAGATCGCTCTCGTGCGCGACCTCTCATCCGAGTACGCCACCGCCAAAGTGCTGCTGCCCCGCTCGAAAAAACCACTCGAATTCAACGCCGACGGCACTTACGACAAGGAACAGTGGAAGAACGCGGCGGTGACCCTGGGCGCGGCGGCGCGGCTCGGCGACAAAGTCCAGATCACAAAGATATCGCTCGATGGCGACCATATCGTCTTCGAGATCAACGGCGGAATCAAGGGCGGGGGAGGACACTGGTACGACCACGTGCAGGGGGGCATCGGCGGCGTCGGTCCGACTCAGTACCCCGTCGGACAGGCGGCGTCCACCGGCACTTACATCGACCTGAACTTTCATAAGCCGATGGAAAACCTGACTTCGGCGGAAGTCAAGAAAATCCTCGCCCCTGTGCTTGATTTCGACAAGCGTTCGGCGACCACAATGTACTCCGAAACCCTGTCGCCCGAACTGCAGAAGGCGATCGCCGAGAAGCGCGCCCTTGTCGGCATGGACCGCGACCAGGTCTTGTTGGCCATGGGGCATCCGGATCACAAATACCGTGAGACCAAAGACGGCATCGAAAGCGAAGACTGGATTTTCGGCGCGCCCCCGGGCAAGGTTACTTTCGTTACTTTCAACGGCAGCAAAGTCGTAAAGGTAAAAGACGAGTACGCCGGCTTGGGCGGCCAGACGAATATCCAGTGACGGGGACACGCGACTTGAAGTCGCGTCTACGGCTCAGGCGTAGATGCCGCGCAGTTTGATCGCAATCGCGACCCGGTCCAGCGCCAGCATATAAGCGGCCGTCCGGTTGTCGACCTTGTGCTTTTCCCCATATCCGGTCACCGAGTCGAAGCTTTCGACCATAATTTCCTCGAGCCGCGAATTCACCAGGTCCTCGTTCCAGAAGAACCCTTGCCGGTCCTGCACCCACTCGAAGTACGAAACAGTCACGCCCCCGGCATTGGCCAGAATATCCGGGATCACAAATACCTTCTTCTCCGCCAGAATCTCGTCCGCAATCGGCGTCGTGGGCCCGTTCGCGCCTTCACAAAGGATTCTGCATCGCAGACGATCCGCGTTTTCCGAAGTGATGACGTTCTCTGTCGCTGCCGGCAGCAGCACATCGCATTCGAGGAACATGGCTTCGCGCTTATCCACCGCTTCGCCGCCGGTAAAATCGACAATCGATCCCGTATCTCTGCGATACGCCGCCAGAGCTTCGATATCCAGCCCGCGGGGATTGTAAACTGCCCCGTCGTACTCGATGAGCCCGATAATCCTGAACCCCGCCGCCGCCATCAGTTTCGCGGCCATCCCTCCCACGTTCCCGAATCCCTGAATCACAACGCGCGTATTCTCCGGAACCAGGTTGAATCTTTTCAGCGCCTGCAGCGTCACCATCATGCATCCGCGCCCGGTTGCTTCCTTGCGTCCGCGCGACCCGCCCAGTTCCATCGGCTTGCCCGTCACCACCGCCGTCGTCGCATGACGCATGTGCATCGCATAGGTGTCCATGATCCAGGCCATCACGCGATCGTTCGTATTCACATCCGGCGCCGGAACATCGAGATCCGGCCCGATCACGTCGATAATCTGCGCTGTATAGCGGCGCGTAATCCGTTCCAGTTCGCCGTCGGACAACATCGAGGGATCGCAGATCACGCCGCCCTTAGCGCCGCCGAACGGGATGTTGACCACCGCGCACTTCCACGTCATCCACGACGCGAGCGCGCGCACTTCATCCAGCGTGACGTCGGGCGCGAAACGAATACCGCCTTTGCCGGGACCGCGCACCATGGAATGCTGCACCCGATAGCCCGTGAACACTTCAAGGCGCCCGTCGTCGAGCTGCACGGGAATGTTGACCGTCACCTCCCGCGTCGGGCTCTTGAGCACTTTGACAATGCCCTCGTCCAGTCCAAGCTTCGCGGCGGCGTTATCGACCCGCGCTTCGGCGGAGACCCAGGGATTCGTTTCCTGCTCGCGGGACAGTATCGGCATGGATATTCGCTCTCCACGAATATGGTACACGTGGCACAACTACACATGACGCAACAAGGATTTCGCGATTTCGCCCGCGTCAGGCGGCGCGCGCGATGGCCGATTGGCGAACTGATTGGTGAACGGCAGGTTCGCGGGGCGTGAAATCCGCTTGTCTGGCGGCCTTCAGACGGTTGTCCCGGTCGATGGCGCGGTTGATTTCGGCGCTTGAAAAGACGAACCCATCTCGTTGGGGAATGTAGGGCAAACCGTTGCTCAGGCTTACCTGGGCTAACAGCTGCGCTTCTTCCATCTGCTGCTCGTGGTGTTGTTTCCCCCCGCCAGGGAGCTTTCGTCACGCAACGGAGCGCTCGCGCTGGATCGCCTCGTGGAGCAGCATCTTGATATAGGTCTGATACGGTATGCCCCTGGCCGCCGCTAGTTTCTGCGCCTCGACGATGTCGGAGTCGTTCAGGCGTATCGAAATCTGGCGCGTAGCGGGACGACTGGCCGGCACACGCGACCAGCCTTTTCTTCCTCCCAAATCCGGAATGTCGCTTGTGTCAATCCGGTCGTCGGGCATGACAGCAAGCCGCTTGAGATCTTCGCGATCCGAGGCGGTGAGTTGGTAAGCTCCGATTTCTTCAGCCGTCACGGTCTTAATTGAGGTCTTCGCTTTCTTCATAGATTCTCCGTTCCGAGAGCGTCGCCTTTCGCGCTGAAATGATTCGAATCACCTCGTCAATCCCCTCATCCCTTATTGTGTGCGCGACTGTCAGGATGGCACCGGCGTAACCAATCGTTTGCCATCGCTGTTCGCCATCCACCTCGCGATCCTGGAGTTCCAATGCATTCGGGTCCAGAAATACCTTCGCGGCAACTTCAAACGTAAAGCCGTGCTCAGCGCGATTCGATCGGTTCTTCCTTTCGTCCCACTCGTAGCGCTTCGCCACTCTATATATACAATGTATCCCAAATTGCCGATTATCCCGACGACATTTCAATTCGGCTGGGCGGGCTGGGCGATCGGTTCGCGCCAGCGTACTCTCACGTGAACCCCCATTTGCGATATAGATAGATATCTGATATGCCCAACAATACCTATGACCGAGCCGGATGGGACCGGCGTACTTTCCTCCTGACCGCTCTCGGCGGCGCGGCAGTCGCGCCCGCTCTGGCGCAGACGCCTCAGCAGCCGATCTCCCCCAACGCGACCCCTCGCGACTGGTCCAATCAGGTGCCCGTGAAATATCCCGACCCCGACATCGTCGCTCTCGACAATCGGTTCCGCAAATACATCGTCGGCAACACCACTATCAAGAAGCTCCATACCGGCACGCTTTGGGCTGAGGGTCCGGCGTGGAACGGCGTCGGGCGATATCTCGTCTGGAGCGACATCCCCAACAACGTGCAGATGCGATGGATTGAAGAAGATGGCCGCGTCACCACCTTCCGCAATCCTTCCGGCTACAGCAACGGCAACACGTTCGATTACGAAGGCCGCCAGCTTTCCTGCGAACACGGCGGACGCCGTGTGGTCCGCTACGAATACAACGGGACCGTTACCGTGATCGCCGACAAGTTCGAAGGCAAGCGCCTGAACTCGCCCAACGACATCGTGGTTCATCCCGATGGCAGTATCTGGTTCACCGACCCGGCGTATGGGATCAATGGAAACTACGAAGGTTTCCCCGCCCAAAAAGAATTAAAGGAAGCGGTCTATCGCGTCGATCCGAAAACCAACCAGATGGAGAAGATGTACGACGAGATGACCGGGCCCAACGGAATCTGCTTTTCGCCGGATTACAAAAAAGTCTACGTCGCCGACACCGGCGTAGGGCGCGAGATCAGGGTTTGGGACCTCGATGGCAAGACCATTCGCAACGGCAAGCGGTTTGTGCAGTTGGATGTTCCGGGAAGCGGCGCACCGGCCGCGGCCGACGGAATCCGCTGCGATGCGGATGGCAACATCTGGGCCGGAGCGCTGCCCGGCGTCCAGATCATTGCGCCGAACGGCGACCGTATCGGAATGATTCGCTTGCCCGAAAACTGCGCGAATATCTGCTTCGGAGGTACAAAGAGAAACAGGCTATTCATGGCGGCCAGCCAGTCCTTGTATGTCGTATACGTATTGACCACCGGCGGGCACATAGCCTGAGATTCGGGAAGGTCAAGCCCATCGGTCCTGGAACCGTTTCGGCGCGGTGGCGAGGCAAAGCGCGCGAAAGCCGCTAATTATGGGCCGAATTGGGGTACTATAGCCTGATATTCAGCTTAATCGTAATCGAGTACCTGTGACCGGATGTCGCGCATCCGGGTGACAATCTGTCACCCGCGGTCCCCTTCGCCGAAGCGCACCACTAACGATTGGAATAACATAGGCCCTGCGGGAAGATGGCAAACGTTTTGCTAGTAAGAAGAGCGCATGGTCACAATAGTTTCCACGGGCTTATCGTCGAAATCACAGACAGACTCCACCGTCTGGGGTAGCTGAACCGCGTTGTTTTTTATCTCAGTCCCTTTTCTTTCAACCAGGCAATTAACGATGCCGGGTCGTCCGAGATAATCGCGTCCACCCCGTCGTCCGCCAGCTTCGCCCAATCCCCAGGCTGGTTGACTGTCCACGGAACCACTTCGAGACCACCCGAATGAGCCCACGAAACCCGCTCCTTCGTGACCAGTGAATAGAGAGGGTTCAGGTGCGTCGCTTCAAACTCACGGGCCACCTCCGGCCACTCCCTTTCCACCTCGAACAACGCGGCCCGGCGGATCGAGGGGCCGAGTTTCTTCATCACCCGAAGCGTACGCGGATCGAAGCTTGCCAGTATCACCCGCTGCTCAATCCCGTGATCCCGGATAAGCTCCAGAATCAGTTTCGTGAACGCGTCGGGACCGGGAGTTAATTCCGGATGATCGGCGAATATTTTCGTCTCCACGTTGAATTGAACGTTATTCCCACGGCCCAGGTCGAACACTTCGTCGAGCGTAGGCACGCGAGCGCCGGGGACGGGAACCTGAGTCTGGAACAGCGGATTCTGTTTCGCGCCGCAATCGTACTCCTTCAGTTCTGCCAGAGTGAGCGTATAAATCGGAATCCCGGTCTTCGGACCGGAGCAGATGTCCTTGTTGATTACCGGGTCGTGCAAAACCACCGGCACGTTGTCTTTCGTGACGGCGACATCGAGTTCGAGAGCATCAACTCCCTGCTCAATTGCGTAGCGAAATGCCGGCAGAGTATTCTCGGGACGCCGCGCACGCGCGCCCCGATGGCCATGCACGAGAATGCGGCGCTTATTCGATCCCATCAGAGGTGCCGTTACCGCTAATTCCGAGCCGTGACCGGGGACGTCCCCTTCAGGGGTGCCGGCGCGTGAGGGAGTGCCCAATGCGAACGAAAGCGGCACTGGCCACGCCTTACCGCTTCCGAGCCGCGCCCGTAAGGAAGCGGTAACGATCCGTTCCGGCGCAGACATGACTTTTAACGGAGCGGTAACGAGACGTCACTAATGCACAGTGCGCGTCTTGCGGTTCATGTAATCCATCAGCAGGTACTGCCCGAGCGTATGCGGCGTTGTGAAATACGCCTTCCCGCGGCACAATTCCGTAACCTTCTGAATGAAATTGACCAGACCGTAATCGCTCGCCAGCATAAACGTGTTGATGAGAATGCCCTGCTTCTTGCACCGGTTCACTTCTTCGAGCGTGCGGCTGATGACCAGCGGATCGAGCCCGAACGCATTCCGGTAAGTCCGCCCGTCCTCCAGCGTCAACGCCGAAGGCTTCCCGTCCGTGATCATCACGATCTGCTTCATGTCCTTGCGTTCCTGCTGCAGCAGTCGTTGCGCCAGAATCAGGCCGTCCCGCGTGTTCGTGTAATACGGGCCCACCTGCACGCGCGCCAACTGGCTGATCTGCAATTCCTCGGCGGAATCGTGGAACAAAACGCAGCGCAAGCTATCGCCGGGATACTGGGTCCGGATCAAATGCGCCAGCGCCATCGCCACCCGCTTGGCCGGCGTAAATCGATCCTCCCCATACAGGATCATGCTATGGCTGCAATCGAGCATCAAAACGGTAGCGCAGGAACTCTGGTACTCGCATTGATGGACGTGCAGATCCGAATACTCAAGATCGATCGGAACCTTGACGCCTTCGCGCCGCACCGCCGAAAAAAGCGTCTCGCTGATATCGAGGTTCAGCGTATCCCCAAACTCATACTGCTTCGTCGATCCCGACGATTCAATACCCGTCGCCAGATCCCGCGTGTCGTGCCGCCCGAAGCTCGATTTACCCAGCGATCCGAGCAGGTCCTTCAACGTTTTGAAGCCCAGAAAATCGAGCGATTTATCGGTGACTTCGAACCTCGCCTGCCCATCCCGGCCTTGCCCCCCGCCCTGTCCCTGCTCCGAGTCCTGCTCGGTCGAGATATGGCCTTCCGCCTCGAGTTTCTGTATGAGGTTCTCGAGCAGCTGGTCCAGTTGCTCCGGCGACATCGCCGCCAGCTTTTCCAGCATCTGCTGCATCTGGTCGTTCGGGAAGAGCTGCCCGCTTTCGAGCGCCTCCTGAATGGCGCGTTTCAGGTCTTCGAGGTTTTGCTGGTTCCACTCGGAGAACTGCATGTACGGGTTGTTGAAGCCGCTTTGGAGAAAGAAATCGGCCAGAGCCTGCATCAGGTCGTTGGCGTCGATGCCGAAATCGTCCCCGGTATATTTCGAAAACTTGACCCACTTCATAATTGGTCCACTCGAAGTTGGAAACTCGATTTGTAATCGCGTCGGCTAATTAAATTGACGGCGTTGCCGGGCTCTCGGATTCTCTTCCGGTTCCTGCGCCGGACGTTTCCGCTCTTCGGCCGCGAAGCCGCGCTCCTCGGACCGGCTGATCTTCCGGTGCGCGTGCAGTCCTTCGAGAATAAACTCCCCGGCCGACGCGCGCACCGCATCCGGCTCGTTCGCGGTAAGCCCCAGCGCCCGGGTCTTTTCCATCAGGCCCTGAATGGAATTGAGCTGGCGAACCACCTCCGCCGAGTGCACATCTTCGCTGAGTTTCAAATTCCCGCCGATATCGAACCATTGCACCACCGGCTGCATGTTGACACCTTCGAAATAGCGGTCGTAAACCTTACCCACGGCGGCCCGGATCAGTTCCCGGCTCACCGCGTCCCCGCCCTTCAATTCGCCTTCATACTCCAGCTCGATCTTGCCGGTGATCGCGGGCATCGCGGCATAAATATCGAGGACACGAGGCACTGCCACCTTCTCGCCGTTCTCGATCGCGCGCCGCTCGGCATTCGAAACAACGTTCTCCGTTACCGAAATCGGCAGGCGTTGCGACACGCCCGAACGCTTGTCGACGCGTTTGTCTTCCCGCGCCGAAAACGCGAGCTGCTCGATAATCTCGGCGATGTAACTCGGCAGCCGCACTTCAATACCGGCCTGCCGGTCGAGCCAGGCTTCGGCGCGCGTGATCTCGATCCCGTGTTCGAGGGTGGCCGGATAATGGGTCCGGATCTCGCTTCCGATGCGGTCCTTGAGCGGCGTAATGATCTTGCCGCGGGCTGTATAGTCCTCCGGATTGGCGGTGAAAACAAGCAACAGATCGAGCGGCAGACGGATCGGGTACCCTTTGATCTGCACGTCGCCTTCCTGCATGATGTTGAACAAGCCCACCTGAATCTTCCCGGCCAGATCCGGCAATTCGTTGATCGCGAAGATGCCGCGGTTGGCGCGCGGAATCAGGCCGTAATGTACCGTCAACTCGTCGGAAATGTCCTGCCCGCGCCGCGCTGCCTTGATCGGATCGATATCGCCGATCATGTCCGCGATCGTCACATCCGGGGTCGCCAGCTTCTCCACGTAACGCTGGTCCGCCGAAAGATAGGCGATGGGCGTTGCATCTCCTTTTTCCGCAATCAACACCTTGCATCGGCGGCAGATCGGGGCGTAGGGGTTATCGTGTATCTCGCATCCCGCGACGTAGGGCATCCAGGGATCGAACAACGTGGTCAGCATCCGGATCAGGCGGGTTTTTGCCTGCCCGCGCAATCCAAGCAGTATGAAATTATGCCGGGAGAGAATTGCGTTGACCACCTGGGGAACGACGCTATCCTCGTAACCGACGATGCCGGGGAAGAGGTCTTCCTGGCGTTGCAGTTTGCAGATCAGATTCGCGCGCAACTCGTCTTTCACGCTGCGGCGCGCCAGAAGATTTTCGGGAAAGGCGCTAACGCGCAACTCTCCCAGGGTGCCGGGGAACTCCGAAATTTTCTGAGGCATGGAGGCTCATCCGAAAGTCTGTCCTGATAGTAGCAGGCGGAAACGCGACTTGAAGTCACTCTTGTCCAAAACCGGTTTCGGCGAATCTCATTTTGGACAGCCTGCCAACGCAGTGAGTGGCCGCCGTCTGCGTAATGCAGCCACGGGAGGCCCGGCTGACACCGTGTTTGGGCTGGTTCCGCGCTTCCGCTTCGGGTTCGCCGCCAACGTGGCGTCTTGGACAGGCTCCGCTTGATTTAAGAGACCTCGTTTTGTGATTGCTGGGAGTGCCTCTATGAATCAGTGCGTTGGGCTGTGGAGAACCGGCAGAATGAAGTTGTTTCGGACAGGAGTGACTTGAAGTCGCGTTTCTCCAGTAGTGGGCTGTCCTCACGGTCGCGGCACGGAATTAACGCGGAGCCGCGACTGTTAAGGAGCGGTAGCGGAATCGCGCAAACAGCCCACTAATCCGGATTGAATTCGAACGTCTGGCCATCTGCGCGAAACACGAGATGCCCGCCGGTGAGCGTCTTCAAGTCGCGCGTCAGCGGTATGAATACCGAGCCGTCGGTGGATTGGCCCGGCGCCAGCCGCGTTTGGGCCAGCGCGATCGCCGAAGCCGTCGCTGCCGCCTTCAACTTGGCGTTGATTCCCTCGGTCATCGAATTCCGCCGGCGCTGTTCATATCCGTTCGTCGTCCGCATGTTCGGAATCGCATAGAGGGTGTTCTCGTAAGAAGTGACGAGTTTCACCACGTCTGAATGTGAACCCTTATCGAGCAATACATCGACCACCTGCCCGGCGGAAATCCCGGTCGACGACGCGTCCGGTCTGATGTAAGAGAAGTCCTCAGGCTGCACGGTCCAATACCGGTCCGATCCATTCGAAATCGAAACCTGCACGAGCCCGAAATTCGCCACGTGGTTCGGCATCCGGGTAAACATCACAGTCAAACCCTGGCGGCTGAGCGTCTGGTATTTGACGCCATTCACTTCATATTCGATCACCTGGGCCGAAACCAGCGCGACCGAACAGAACGCCGCCGCAATCGTAAAAGCCCGGCGCGCTCGGAGTAAATTCATCACCTCCATCTTACCGATATCAAGGCTCGCTTGCCGGGTAATTGGAATTTTCCCCGACCGGCTTTCCTGGATCTCCTGAGCCCTGTTACTCATCCTTATATACTTATAACCTTGGATCGAATCGCGTTTCTACGCCGACGTGCAGGCTATTGCAATCGGCATGCCGGCCGGGGTCGCGGTAACCAGGTTCCCCGGCCGAACGTTCCTTGGTAAGGTGGCTCATACCGCGAATCCGCCCGATCCCGATTCGCGCGCGCTGCCGGTACGGATCGAAATTCAAAATCGTGATGGCAAACTGGTACCTGGCGCGTTCGCCAGATTCGATTCAAAATCGTTCGATTTCAAAATCATCGCGGGCTCGACGGTAAACGGGGCGCGGTGCGAAATAGATGATCCGCGGAAACAGGGGGCGAAAAGAATTTTGCAGACAGTACAACTTGGCCGCGATTACGGCCCTCAAAAAGAAGAGAAACAGACGAGAGTGAACGGCAGATGAAGCAACGCTGGACGGCTCAAGCCGTAACCATTCTCCTCTGTTGCCTGCAGATCCCGCCAGGCTTTGCTCAAAACGCCGCTCAATCACCCGCACAAAATGCGGTCGACCGCACGCCGCGAGTCACGATGAACAGCGGCTTCCCCCGGAATGAATTCAGACCCGGCACTGTATCAGAACCGGGTTTGGCCGATTCGGCCCGGATTGGCGATCTGATTCGCGGCGGGCAGCTCTACCTGTCGCTCGATGACGCAATCGCGCTCGCTCTCGAGAATAATCTGGATCTGGAACTCGAGCGCTACGGCGTGCGCATGGCCAATACCGATACCTATCGCGCACAGGGCGGTGGCGTTCTTCGGGGCGTCCCATTGACCGTGAACGAAGCTCCGGCTGGTCTGGGCGGTCCCAGCGGAAGTCCCCTCCTGACCACCGCAGCCACGGGCTCAACGCCGCAGTCGACTGTTTCCGTCAGTGTCACGGACACGCAGCTTATCGCCGAATCTCAGGATAATCTCGCCGTAACGGGAACCTTTCCCTACGCTAACGGTCCTGCAATCCCGATGTTCGATCCCGCTCTGACGGCCCAACTGCTCGGCGAGCATACCAGCGCCCCCGAAACATCCCTTAATGCGACCGGTACCACCGATCTGGCATCGAACAGTTTCATCGGCAACTTTGGCTATCTCCAGGGCTTCAGCACCGGCGCCTATATATCCGCCGGATTTCAGAATCAGTTCACGTATCAGAATTCGTTATCCAATATTTTCAAACCCTGGTCGCTCTCATCTCTCGGCGTTACGGTTACCCAGCCGCTCCTGCGCGGATTTGGCTCTGATCTGAACCGCCGCTTTATCAGCATCGCGAAGAACAGCGAGAAGATTTCCGATTACGTATTCCAACAGCAGGTCATCAGCACAATCTCCGGAGTGATCCGTCTCTACGACGATCTCGTGAGCCTGAATGCGGACATGCGGGTGAAACAGGAAACGCTCAACACCGCCCAGCGCCTTCTTGAGGACAACAAAAACAAGGTTGATCAGGGAACTCTGGCGCCCATTGAAGCCACTCGCGCCGAGGCCCAGGTGGCTTCGGCCCAACAGGATCTCATCAATTCACAGGGCTATGTCCGGCAACAGGAATTGATCCTGAAGAACGTTCTCGCCCGGAACTGGGGCGATGATCCGGTCGTTCACGATGCCCGCATTGTTCCCACCGACTCTCTGTCTCTGGAGCCGTTACCGGCCCAGACCGTCGGCGAAATCGTCGCTCTGGCGCTGCAAAACCGTCCCGAGTATCAGTCGGCTAAATTGCAATTGACCAATTCGCAAATCAGCCTGAAAGGAACGAAGAACGAATTATTGCCCGAACTCGACCTCGTCGGCAACTATCAGAACAGCGGACTGGCGGGAGGGCAGAACTCCGCACCGGGAAGTGCGCCGATCGTCCAGCCCGGCGTTGGCGGCAACTATGGAACTGTTCTTGATCAGATCCTCAAGTTTCAATATCCCAGTGTCAGCGTCGGCATCAACCTGACCTTGCCCGTCCGCAATCGCATCGCCCAGGCCGATGTAGCGCGCGACGAGTTGCAGGTTCGTCAGACGCAGATCCGTTTGAAGCAGCTGGAAAATCAAATCCGCGCGGAGGTGGAAGACGCACTGATCGCGCTCCAGCGAACTCGTGCGGCGTATGAAGCTGCGACACTTACCACCAGGCTGCAGGTCGAATCTCTCGCCATCGAACAGGAAAAATTCGACGTCGGGTTGTCCACCAACTTCCTCGTGATTCAGTATCAGGGTTATGTGGCCCAGGCGCGATCTACCGAAGTGGCGTCTCTCGACGCATACGCCAAAGCCAAAGTGCAGTATGAACGTTCCGTGGGATTAACACTGCCTAACCATAATGTCTCGATCGACGAAGCGTTCAAGGGCGTCGTGCCGCGCGTATCGGCCCCAGTCGTCCCGCCTGGTGCGCCGCGGTAATCCATTTCAGGATAATAGTACGGATGCTCAAGATCGGCAGCGTGAGATGGCGTGGAAAATGTCCGCGCCATCCCCGATTCGACCCCTATATGGATGGGCGCGGGGCAATCAGAGCGGGCTGCGAGAAGTGTGCGGCTCTATGCGACATTCATTCCCATCACATCCAGATGCTGGCGCTCATGCGTGGATTCTCGCCTCCGCAAAAGCCCAAACGCCGTCTGGAAAAAACCGTCGATCTGCAGGAGAATCTGTTCGGTGAGTTTTGATTTTCTAAAATAAATAAAATGAAGGCCCGTGTGTACGTGACATTCAAACCATCTGTCCTCGATCCGCAGGGCCAGACCATCTGCGCGGCGCTCAACGGTCTCGGTCACCGCGGCATCGAAGACGTCCGCCAGGGCAAGTATTTTGAGATCACCATGCAGCCGGGCGAAGACCTCGACGCCATCGCACGCGACGTTCTGAGCAATCCGGTGATTGAAGATTATCGAATCGAGATGCTCGATTAGCAGAGGTGGCACAAACTTCAGTCTGTGTGTTTTTCAGCAGAATTGGGAACGCCGGCGGTCGCATTCTGCCGCCGGTTTTTCACAATCACGAAATCGCCTCGATCCGCTACGCGTTGCTAACCTCGCGCCTCAAGTTTCGTGACGCGCTGGTCGACATCCGCCAGCATACGCAAGGATCGCATCGAGCTTATTTTCAATCGCGTTGAACCGGTCGTGCATCTCCACGCGAAGCGCCGAGATCTCGGCCTTCGTTTCCGCCCGCAGCGTTTCTTTCACGTCGTCGAGCCGGGCATGGATATCGCCGATGCGTGAGTTCATATCGCCGATGCGAGAGTTATTGACAAGCACGCCGGCCACGATTGCGAGCACGGTAATGGCGATTGCGATGATTTGGGCCTCTGTCATTTCCGGCACAAAGTCTGTACAACCAGCATAGCTGTTTTCCCGCCCGCAAACTTCCAAACCATCCATTCCGTACAATGAATTCATGTGTGGAATCGTAGGCTACGTAGGCGCGCAGCGCGCCGTCCCCATCATCATGGATGGCTTGAAACGTCTCGAATACCGCGGTTACGATTCCGCGGGCCTCGCCGTCTATTGCGACGATAAAACCCTCGGCGTTCGCCGCGCATCGGGAAAACTCCGCAATCTCGAAGACGTCCTTCGCCTCGATCCCGTCGAGGGCAACTACGGTATCGGCCACACCCGCTGGGCGACGCATGGGCGGCCCAGCGAGGAGAATGCTCACCCGCATCGCGATTGCACGGGCGATGTCGTCGTCGTTCACAATGGCATCGTTGAAAACTTCCTTCCGCTGAAGGAACAGCTGGAAAAAGAAGGCCACATCTTCAAGACGGAGACCGACACCGAAATCATCGCGCATCTCGTCGAAAAGTATTTCGAGGGCAATCTGGAAAGCGCGGTCCGCTGCGCCGTCAAGCAACTTCGCGGCGTGTTCGCGCTCGCCGTACTCGACCGCAACGACCCGAACAAGATCGTCGCCGCGCGCGAAGGCCCGCCGGTCGTCATCGGCCTCGGTAAAGGCGAATACTTCGTCGCGTCCGACGTCCCCGCCATTCTCAGCCACACGCGCGACATGTTTTTCCTGGCCGATGGCGACATGGCCGTACTCACACCGGATGGCGTCCAGCTCTGCGACTTCGACGGGCGCCCCGTCAACCGCCAGGTTCAGCACGTTCTCTGGGACCCGATCATGGCGGAAAAGGGCGGCTACAAGCACTTCATGCTCAAGGAAATCTTCGAGCAGCCGCGCGCCATCCGCGACACCACTCTCGGCCGCGTGGGTCAGGAAAGCGGCCGGGTTTTCCTGGATGAAATGGACATCACGCCCGCCCAGTTCCAGGCGTTCAGTCAGCTCAAAATCATCGCTTGCGGCACGAGCTGGCACGCGGCGCTCGCGGGCAAATTCATGATCGAGAAGCTCGCGCGCATCCCGGTCGAAGTGGATTACGGCAGCGAGTTCCGCTATCGCGATCCCATCGTTTCGTCCGACGTATTGACCGTCGTGATATCGCAGTCGGGTGAAACAGCCGATACGCGCGCCGCGCAATGGGAAGCAAAACGGAAGGGTTCGAAGACCCTCGCCATCTGCAACGTGGTCGGATCCATGATTACGCGTGAAGCCGCGGGCTCCATCTATACGCACGCCGGCCCGGAAATCGGCGTCGCATCGACCAAAGCGTTTACCTGCCAGCTCACCGCGCTGGCCATTCTGGCGCTGTATCTCGCCGAAATACGCGGGCAACTGGATGAGGATTACGCGCGCACTTTCGTGCATGAGCTGGTGCGCATTCCGGGCAAACTCGAAACCATTCTGGCCAACGATCAACAATACGAAGATCTCGCCCGTAAGCTTTTCCGCGCGAATGATTTTCTGTATCTCGGGCGCGGCATTCACTTCCCCATCGCGCTCGAAGGCGCTCTCAAGCTGAAGGAAATTTCGTATATTCATGCCGAGGGTTATCCGGCGGGCGAGATGAAGCACGGGCCCAACGCGCTCATCGATGAAAACCTCCCGGTCGTCGTGCTCGCAACTCACGATCCCACCAGCAAAGACAGCACGATCCTTTACGAGAAGACGCTTTCGAACATTCAGGAAGTCAAAGCGCGCGAGGGAAAGGTTCTGGCTATTGTCACGGAAGGCGATACGGAGGTCCGCAAGGTGGCGGATGACGTCGTCGAAATTCCCGCGGCGCCGGATCTCCTGACTCCCATTCTCGAAATCGTGCCGCTGCAGTTGCTCGCGTATCACATTGCGGTCAGGCGCGGATGCGATGTCGATCAGCCTCGCAATCTTGCCAAAAGCGTCACCGTTGAGTAAAAGAGCCGGGTAAAAGAGGCGAGTGAAGCAAGCGCACGGCGAACTGAGGGTATCCACCCGAGGCAAAGGGCTCTATGACATCACGCGCGACGTTCGGAAATGGCTTGACGAGCGGCAAATTCAGAGCGGCCTGCTGACGGTTTTCATACAGCACACGTCGGCCTCGTTGACGATTCAGGAGAATGCCGATCCCGATGTCCGCCGCGATCTCGGCGAGTTCTTCGAGCGCCTGGTTCCGGAGAACACACCATGGTTTCGCCACACCACCGAGGGCAGTGACGATATGCCTTCGCACATTCGTTCCGCGCTGACCTCGACACAGGTCTCAATCCCGGTTCGCAGCGGGATGATCGGGCTGGGCACATGGCAGGCAATCTATGTGTTCGAACACCGGTCCGACCCGCAAATCCGTCACGTTCTTCTACATCTTTTCGGAGAGTGAATTGGTTGACTTCCGCGGTGAAGTACTAGTACTATAACCAGGATTTTAGAATTAGGTTGACTAACGGAAGTTGTCTGGTGAATACTACAGGCTCGGAGGGTAAATTGCGAACAACACTTGTTTTGGTTTTGTTGGGTATAGGAATGCAGTGCGCCGGGCTGGCGACTGTCGTTCCTGAAATAGACCCGGCCTCGGGTACCAGCGCGATCGCTTTGCTTGCTGGCGCAATCGTCGTAATTCGTGGACGGCGGCGATCGTAATCCGCCAGGTCCAGCCCATGAGGATGCGAGCTCCGTCGGAGCCGCAGTCTTGCAGGGCATGCCGTTTCCCACAGTTCTGATTCAATCGGTCGAACAGTCTGGTTCGGTGCCACTTTGGAATTCCGTCCTGGTCCGACGACTATCTGCTCTTGCGGTATTGTTTTCGCTTGAGTTGGGAGTCATTACTGTTTGCCTGGATAATGCTCAACTCGCCGGTCGCGGGGGCCTTACAGGGATTTTCCGTGATTGGGGTCCCTTGATACTCCGCGGTGTGGTGGTATTTCCCGCTCTGTTTCTAACCTTCGCCTGCCTTCGATTCCAGGTTCCTTTGGCCGCCATTTCAGGCAGGATGGCCGCGACCCCTATTCGTTGGGGGCTACTGGCCGCGCACGCACTGGCACTCGCTCTCTTCAGCGTTCTCTCCCTGGCTCTCTATGCAGGCGGGATCCCGCTCCGGCCGGATCTTCTCGCATCCGCCTGGCTGGGCAGCGGGCTTTGTGCGATCGGTTTTGGAGCAGCCGCTTTCATTCGCCCGATATTCTGGAGCCAGATAGCCCGTAGTACAGGGTATCTGTGGGCATTGGCGCTCATCGCCGCTTTAACGGCTGCACTTGGGGCGAACGTGATGAGGCTCTTGTGGCTCCCCGCGACGCGTGTCACATTTTCAATTGTTCGGACATTGCTGTGGCCCTTTGGCTCGTTCTCCTCCGACGCAGCCACCATGACGATTGGAAATTCGCGTTTCTCGGTGGAGATTGCGCCAACCTGCTCGGGTCTTGAGGGCATAGGGCTGATTCTCGCCTTCACTATCGTCTGGCTGGTTCTCTTCAGGAAGGAATGCCGCTTTCCTCAGGCGCTGATCCTTCTTCCCATCGGGACCGTGATTGCGTTCCTGCTGAACAGCATCAGAATCGCTGCGCTGATCCTGCTCGGTAGCGTTGGGTTTGAAGGGGTTGCGGCCGGTGGATTTCACTCACAGGCCGGGTGGATTGCCTTCAATGTTGTTGCTCTGGGAATTTGTCTGACGGCGCGCGAAGTAAGCTGGATATCGTCAACCAGGCCGGCCCGGACAACGGCGCTGGCACCGCCGGCATCGGCAACCTCGACGCACGTAAATCCGACTGCGGCATGGGTCGTGCCTTTTGTAGCGATTCTGGCGGCTGGAATGGCGTCGCGGGCGCTGTCCGCTGAGTTCGAATGGCTGTATTCTTTGCGGTTCTTTGCGGCGGCTATCGCTCTATGGGCCTTTCGCCGGACATATCAAGGCCTTGATTGGAGCCTCGATTGGACCGCTCCGTCTGCTGGTGTCCTGGTTTTTGTGATATGGATTGGCCTCGACCATTCCGTTCGCGGATCCATGCCGCCGCAGCTCGCCATCGCGCCCGCCGCAGTCACGTTCGGGTGGCTGACGCTCCGGGTATTGGCGGCCGTTGTTACCGTCCCCATCGCCGAAGAGCTCGCTTTTCGCGGTTTTCTGCTGCGTCGCTTCATCTCGTCCGATTTCGATGCTGTTTCCCTGCGTAGATTTTCGTGGCTCGCGCTCCTGGCCAGTTCCCTGATATTTGGGCTGCTACACGGCAAGCAATGGATTTCGGGTTCTTTGGCCGGCGCTATCTACGCTCTGACCGTCATTCGGCGCGGCCGGCTAGGCAACGCGGTAGTCGCGCACGCCACCACAAACGCGCTGTTGGCGATCGATGTTCTTGTGTTCCATCACTGGGAGCTTTGGTAGCGTTCCGCAAATACTCGTCTACACCTGCGAAGAAAGCAACTTCACCAGGGGCTGTGGGCCAGCTGTAGGCCAGAGGATTTTCTTTCTTCACGACGGCCGGACGACGGACCTGATGCAGGCCATCCAGTCCCATTCAAGCGCCGGTTCCAAAGCCAGTGCCCAGCAGGATCTGCTCAATTTCCTCCGGTCGTTGTAGCGGATTGTTTCACAGACTGAGCACCGTGTTTTCGAGGCAGCAACGCCACGCTGGCGTCACTGGGAATACCGCGAATCACCGATCCGGCCGGTAAGGCGAGCGGCCTTCGCAACAGAAACGGGTGACCGTACTGTTTCTTGTAATTCTGCAGCCAGAGCAGCGGCTCCACGCTGCCATCGGGCAATTCGGCGGTGACTTGAAAGGACGCTCCATCGGGCACGTCTTTCGGTAATAGCCCATCGAGGGTGAACGCGCTGCGCACTTTCCATTCCCCGCTGACCACGATCTCCTTAGCAGCGTTCAGTGTTTTCCCGATGCCTGGAAACTGCCCGAACTTCGGTTGGGTGGGAAGGTCTTTTTCTTCTCCCTCGGGCGCTCCGCCTTCTTCCCAATCGACTATCAGTTCGAGTTGTTCAGCGGTGAGCCCCTGGTCGGTGCGGAAATCGCCAAAACCTTTTACGGCCCCCCAAGGAGGCATGCGGCGCTCGAGAACTTCCTCACCGATCGCCTTCGCCCACGGGCGCGCTTCTTTCCAGGTAGCCAGCGAGAAGGCCATTCCGCCTTCGCGATGGCAGGATATGCAGTGCGTGTTGAAAAGCCGCACAATCTCGCGATCGAAGGTGACCTTGGTCGTAATGATGTCGTGGCCGTACGCCGATACGCAGACAGCCAGCAGAAGAAGACCGCGTTTTATCAGCACCGCATCCAAATCGTATCGAAGCGGACCTGTCGCTGTCCACCGGCGGCCTTTTACGTGAGATAATCGGTTCTAATTCCTCGGAGTAGACGATCATGCCGCGTGGAAATTTCTTACCTCTTTCCGTTGTTTTCATCGCCGCACTGCCGCTCGCTGCCCAACAACAGGATGCGTCCCGTCCCGTTTATCCGGGCACCCAGGATCTCAATCCGGCTTCCAACCTTCCGATCCAGAAAGTCGGTCCCGAAGATCTCCTTGGCCTGCAGGTCTATGATGCGCCCGAGTTCACTCGCACCGTGCGTATCGCCGCGGATGGAACCATTCGCTTGCCGATGTTGAAAGAAACCATGCACGTGGATGGGCTTTTCCCGAGTGACATCGAAGTGCTTTTGGGCGAGGCGCTCAAGCGGGAGGGGCTTTTTGTCGATCCGTTCGTCACGGTCAACGTGGTTGAATATCACAGCCGCCCGATCAGTGTGGGGGGATCGGTCAGAACCCCCGTCATTTTTCAGGCAGTGGGCAAGGTGACACTCCTCGACGCATTGGCCCGGGCTGGCGGTGTGTTGCCCGATGCTTCCGGCATCACCAGCAACGAAGTTATTGTCAGTCGCCCCGATGGCGACTCAGGAACTCCTTCGGTCCAGCACGTGCCTCTGAAGAAACTCATGGCCGGCTCCGATCCAGCCTTGAATATCAATCTCGTCGGCGGCGAGGAAATCCGGGTGCCGGAGGTGGGCAAAATCGTCGTGACCGGTAACGTCATGAAACCCGGCGTTTACCCGGTGTTGGATCCCGCTGAAACAAACACCGTAAAGAGCGCAGTCGCGCAAGCCTGGGGACTGGCTCAATATTGGAACAGTATCGGCTACATCTATCGCACGGATGAGCAGGGAAAAACCACCGAAATCGTTATTCCACTGCGAAAGATCATGGAGCGGAAAGCGCCGGATGTCACGCTTCAGGCGCGCGATGTCCTGTATGTCCCGGATAGTTCCGGCAGACGAATCACACAGGAAACAGTCACTATGCTGATGGGACTGGGCCCGGCATTCACGAACGCCCTGATTTACTTGAACCGTCCCTGAGAACCGTCTCATTAAGCCGCAGCCATAAATCCTGAGCAGTTTGCGCCCCGGGTCCGATTGGTCCATTTCGGACGACTTTCTGGTACGCTATATCCCACATGGGAAATGATCTAATTCAGGGCTTGCGGAACGACCTGGGGATGCGCCGCATCGGCAGCGGCATGGCCCGCTTGGACGAGTATTGGGCCAAGTCGGGCGGCTTGGCGGCGGAGCATCCCGACGCTCCCGGCCTTCTTTGCTACATCGCGCAATGGATCGATGCGGGCTGGCGCGACGTCGACGTGGTCCAAAATGCCCTGGGTGCGTTCCCGAAAGGCCGCCGGATTCGTCTTCGCATGCTCGACTACGCCTACGTCCTGATGGCGGAAGGCATGATCTGGGTTGCGGAGGAAAACATCGAGCGCGCGTTGGCCAACTTCAGTCTCGTACTCTCATTGCGCACTGAAATCTCCGACCCGATAGTACTCGCTCTCGCTCATTTCTGGAGCTCCCGCTGCAACCGCAAAGCCGGGGAATATGACAGCGCGCTGCATCATGCCGGCGAGGGCTATCGACACGCATCCGAGGCCGGCATGGAGCCAATGGCCGCAGCCATGCGCGTCGCGGAAAGCTGGCTGCTGTTTCAGAAGGGCTCCATCAAGGACGCGCTGAAACTGCTGGGCGAAGCCGACGTCGTGCTGCGCGAAACCGACGACTACATCACGCGCGGCAACATCCAATCCAGTTACGGCCGCATGTACCGGCGCGAAGGCCGTTACGATCTTGCGCTGCGACATTTTTCCCAGGCGATCGAGGAATTCGGAAAACGCGATCCCGAGCATCGCAACCTGGCCCGCTCACTCGCCAACATGGGATACGTCGAGCGTCTGATCGCTCTGCAGTTACGCAACCGCATCGACGCCGAAGCCGCCCAGCGCCGGCGCACGGAACCCGAGTTGCGCCGCGACTATGAAAAGATCCGCGCCCAGGCGCTCGCGCATCTGGATCGCGCCGCGGAAATCTATCGGATCCACTCCAATCATCGCGGCGCCGGGACGGTCTGCGTCAATCGCGGCCATCTGCATCTCGACAGCGGCGACCTCTACAAGGCCGACGATGAAGCCCGCCTGGCCTACCAGTTGGGTGAGGAGAAGAAGGATTACATCCTGATGGCCCGCGCGCGCCTGCTCGAATGCATGGTTGAGAACACCAAGCTGGAGGAAGAGATTGAAGACCCCGCCTGGGTGGCGCATCTCGCGCTCGAAGCGGCGAAGGAGGCTGTCGACCTTGCCCGGCGCACCGAAAATCGCCGGCTGCTGTCTCGCGCACTCATCTGGCAGGGACTGACCATTTGCAGCACCTCCCCGGCAAGCCTCGACGCCGCACGCGATCTCAGCGAACAGGCCGCGGCACTGCTGAAGAATGAAGTACAAGATCACATCTGGGAAGATCTGCAGACACTGAAATCGAAGGTCGTGCGCGGCGGCACGATGGATTCGACGTTACACGCGTGGTCGCAAGGCGTAGTGGGCGATCGGACTTTTCAGCAACTGACGGAAGATTTCGCCGACCTGATCATCCCGAAGATCTGGGAGCACGAGAGCCGTAAAGTCGCGCGCGTTGCCCGACGCCTCTCGATCTCGCCCAAAAAAGTACGCCGTGTTCTGGCTCGCCTCGGCCTGCACGGCGTTTAATCAGACTTTTAGCAAACCGCGGAACTTCGATGTGCCTCCGTCGTAATTCGGGAAAACGGAGTTGATTGACCGGTTCCCCAAATGGGAATAAACCGCTTCGCTCAACACATCGCGAAAGTCGGTGGTCAGGGCCAGGTCGCGCTGCTCGTTGAGTTGCTCGGGAGATAGCCCGGGCCATTTCCCATAAACCTTGCCGCCTTGCACGGGGCCGCCCATGACGAACATCGCGTTGGCGTGGCCGTGATCGGTACCGCGGTCGCCGTTCTCTTTCGCCGTGCGCCCGAACTCGGACATCGTCACCACGACCACATCGTCCATGCGGTCGCCGAGATCCTGATAAAAGGCGGCGAGCGAGTTGCCGAACTCGGTCAGAATGTTGGCCAGTTGCCCGACCGAGGCTTTGGGGCCAACCTCATTCACGTGATGATCCCAGCCGCCGATATCAGCGAATGCGACTTCCACGCCCACATCTGCCTTGATGAGCTGTGCGATCTGCCGCATGCTGTCACCGAAGCGCCCACGCGGATAACTTGCACCCGAAGCTGGCTGATAAGGCGTCTTCTGGATCGATTGCAGCAGCGCGACAGCGTCGAAAGTTTCGCGCCCGGCTCCGTTGAGCACCTGATCGGTTGACCCGGAATACATCGCCTGCAACATCTTCGATGCGCCCGCATCGCGCACCGTGAAGTTGTTCAGATTTTCCACAGCGATCGCACTCTGCGCGCCTCGCAGAGTGCGCGGCAGCGTGGGCCCCAGGCTGATGGCGCGGACCGGGGATGGCTTTCCAGTCGCGGCCGGCAGCGCGCGATTCAGCCATCCGTCATTCGTGGCCTTGAGGCCGGGAGTACCCGATTCCATGTAGTCCTGCGCATCGAAGTGCGAGCGTGTGGGATCGGGAGACCCGGCGGCATGAACAATGGCGAGATGCTGTTGCTGCCAGAGAGGCTTCAACGATGCCAGCGAAGGATGCAAACCGAAGAAGCCGTCGAGGTCGATAACGGCATCTTCAACGGCGATATTGGAGGAAGGCCTCGGAACGGAGATCGTGGGACGGAGATCGTAATAGCGACGCTCACCGTGCGGGATCACGATGTTCAGACCATCGGCCGCGCCGCGCTGAAAGATTGCGACCAACACTTTTTTACGCGCGCCCTGCTGTTCACCGGCGAAGGCCGCGCGCTCCAGCCACAGAGGCGCCGCGCCCACGCCGGCCATGGCGATAGCGGAATTGCGAAGAAAAAATCGACGTGAAAATTGCATATGAATCACCTGAGAACCCCGTCATGGGCCACGAATGGACACAAATGAACACGAATGAAGACAAAGCGGTTATTCGTGTGCATTCGTGTCCATTCGCGGCTTGAACAGTTTCTAGACATCTTAACGACGCTGAAAATCCGGCGATCCGAGCGTCAGCCCCGCGGCCATTGTGCCCAGCTGCTGCTGCTGATCGAGCCCCGTCTGGATCGCTTCGCGAGCGGCGGGCGAGGCTTCCGTCAAGAGAATATTGCGCTCGATCTTCGAAGGGTCGATGACGAGCGCGAACCGGGCTGGATCGACCTTAACGCCCGGGATCTTGCCCTGCGCGAGCGCGATCGAGAAATTCATGCGCGCGAGGAGCGAAGCCGAGTTCATCCATTCCACGCCGCGATTGGAATACCCGGTCGGCTCGAGCTTGCGGTAAAGGGGCTCACCGAGCTGGTTCAATTGTCCGGCCAGCGCCTGGGCAAAATCGATGTCGCCATTCACTGCCCGCACCGCGCTCGCCACCATTTCGAGCGGTGATTTCAGTTTGGAGCGGAAGTTCGCCGGATCCCAAAATTCAGGCGCGTAAATCATCGTACGCATCACTTCGAGCAAATCGCCGTCGGTTTTCAGGAACGTTTTGGCCATCTTCTGCACCAGTTCCTCGGGAGGGTCGTCGGACACGAAGCGGATGGCGAGGCTCTTCGAAATGAAGTGAGCGGTGGAGGGGTGACGCGCCAGAATGTCGAGCACCTTGAGCCCATCCTCAACACCGCCGCCGGCGGGAATGGTGACTCCGAGCACGTGTTTTTCGCCTTTATCGTGGATCTTCTCGTTGAATTCGAAATCGCCGCCTTGCCGCGGCTCCCGAATGGTCCAGCCGGTGAAGCAGCGCGCAACTTCGGTCACGTCCTGCTGTGTATATCCGCCATCGACGCCGAGCGTGTGCAGTTCCATCAACTCGCGGCCGTAGTTCTCATTCAGTCCCTGGCGGTTCCTGGCGTTTGGTTTTGGATCCACACCTCTCGATTGCCAGTTGTCCAGATAGAAGAGCATAGCCGGGCTTTCCGCGGTGGCGCGGAGAAGGTCCTTGAAACGACCCAGCACGTGGGGACGGATCACGTCGCGCTCGTAGGTGGTGACCATGTAACGGTCCGCACCCTTATCGAGAAAGACGTTGAAATGGTTGTACCAGAAATCGGTGAGCACCTCTTCGAGCTGCCGGTCGCTGTAGACGGCGCGGAACAATTTGGACTCGATCAGATCCTGATTTACTACCTGAACGGGGCCGTTGAAGATCTGGATTTTGCGCCGCAGATCGGGCGGCGCGGTGGGGTAGAGTTTCTGCCGGACATTGTTGGGTAAGGAATCGAGCACGTCGTACTGCTCGGCGAGCGGCATGGATTCGATCAGGGCCGCCTGCTCCGGAGGCTTTCCGTTCTGTAGCACCTGTTTCTGCTGGTCGTCCAATTGCCAGGTTTCGGGTATCGCCTTCGCATTCAGATCCGGGTTATCGGTCTGCCCCACCTTATCCGCGGCTTCTCTGCGCTGGGCCCTTGCGATGAGTTTTTCGAGAAGGTAGCGCGTATCCGGGTCGGACGGAAATTGTTGTTTGCCATCGATCATCGCCCTCACCATCTGCGGCGTCGGGTAGTGATGGATGAGTTCGGCGGTGGTCATGCGGAGAGTATCGAATGGGGCGAGTTTGGCTTCGAGAACCGGATTTTCGGGGATTGCCACGGGATGCAACTGCTGTTCGATCCACTGATCGAGGCCTTTTTGTTTCACCGTTTCCAGGTCACCAGACCGGGGCCCGAAAGTCAGACGGTTCAAGGCGTGGAGGACTTTCTGGTCCGCTGTCATTTGGGGCGCCGTCTTCAGGGAAGCGACGGGTTCCGCGGGGGAATGAGCCTTTTTCTTCGCCAGAAGACCCGAAGAAAAGAAGATAGGGATCAGTGAAAGAATGGCGACTGATTTGCACTGCATCATACTTTGCCTGTCTATGCTTTGCCTGTTTATGCTTGCCTAATAGTGTTTAACGCGGCGGAGCGGGAAGAGTTGCGTCGGGAGCCGTGAAGGCTCCGGTGATAAAGCAGACGGATGAGGGCGAGTATGGGAACGCTCAGGAAAATGCCCGCCACTCCGCCGATCTCGCCCCCGGCGAACACGCCCAGGATGATCAGCAGAGGATGCATTTCGACGCCCTTGCTCATGATCTGCGGCGAAAGAACGTAATCCTGAAACAGCCGGTAGAGACCCAGGTAAACGACCAGCCACCATATGTGCGGGTATCCGGTCACCACGCTCACAGCGATGATGATGAGCGCGGCGGTGAGAGGCCCGACCATAGGCACGAACTCGAGAGGGAAGGCGGTTGCGGCCAACAGGATTGCATACGGCAGGCCCATCGCGCTGAACACAATACTGAAAGAGAGGAAGGTTGCGCAGCACAGAAACAGCAGCGAGCGCATGTATACCAGAAGCAAGGTATGGGCGTCGTCGAGAGTGGCTTTTGCCGTGTCTTTTGCTGCCGCTTGTTGCCCGCTCTCGAGCATATCGAGAAAACCGTCGCGAATGCTGCGGCCATCACGCAAAATGAAAAAACTGAGAATCGGGATGATGATGACGTAGATCAGATTCCGCGACGCGGAAAGAATGCGCAAGCTAAGGCGGGGAAGCGTTGAAACGATGTCGCCGTAGTGCTGCCTGAGCTGGTTTTCCAGAGCGCCGGTGATCTGGCTCGCGAATGATTTGACGCCTTGTGGAGCAGGCGGGGGATTACGGCTGAGCCGATCGAGAAAGACGGGCGCCTGCTGCGCGAGGTTCGCAGCCTGATTGGCGACCACGGACCCGATGAGAGTTCCGAATACCGCCAGGATGCCAATCACGATAACGAACGTCATCGCGAGGGCGGGAGTACGGGTCTTCGCAGTCAGATGCCGGTCGATCAGGTCCATCAATGGATAGAGCAGGTACGCGAAGAGGAGAGCGATCACGAATACGATCAGCGTCTCGCGGATTACGTAGATGGTTGAGAGCAGCAGGAGGACAAGCGCCGCGGTCCAGGTGTAGCGCGCGGCTTTGGGATCAATGCCGAGCAACTTGCGCCTCTGCGTTACTATTCTCAGCGCTTGCGGGGGCCGCCACTTTTTCGATCCGGAGCTTTTCGATCCGAACCGTGGCGATGCGATTCCGCTCCATGGAGGCGACGGTGAAACGGCGTCCTTCGAATTCGACCGACTCGCCGGGCTTCGGGATATGGCCCAGTTTGAAAAGCATGTATCCGGCAATGGTCTCGAATCCCGCATTCGCCGGCAACTCGATTCCGTAGATCGAGGTGAGATCGATAATGCTGGTGGCTCCATCGAGCTCGGCGTGATCCGCCTGGATTTGAGGCTTAGGCAGCTTTTCGTCGAATTCGTCTTCGATTTCGCCGACAATCTGTTCGAGCACGTCTTCCACGGTGAGCAGTCCGGTGACTGTTCCGAATTCATCCACGACCATGGCCATGTGGGAGTGCCGTTGGCGAAAATCCTCCAGCATCTGCATGAGAGGTTTGGTCTCGGGAACGATCAGCGGTTTTCGCATGATGTGCGCGAGGTAAAACGGCGCCGCGGGACGACCGGCGCGCAGACTGACGCGGCGCTCGTGCCAGAGCCGGAGCATGTCTTTGAAGAAGACTGCGCCGACGATTTGTTCGGGTTTGTCCTGCCAGACGGGCAGGCGCGAATGCTGGCTTTCGACCATGGTTTTGAGAACGTCGTCGAGCGATGCCGATGCGGAGACCGAGATAATCTCACGGCGGGGTTTCATGATTTCGCGCACGTATAAGTCGTCGAGATCGAGCACGCGGTGGATCATGTCTTCCTGCAGCTTGGGGAGGTTGCCCGCAAAGCGGCTGGAACTGACGATGAGCTTGAGTTCCTCGGAGGAGTGGCCGCCGCCGCGATGGCCGACTTTTACGCCGAGGAGCCGGGTGATTCCGCGCGCCGATCCTTCGATTACGATGACGAAAACCGACATCAGGCGGTAGAAAAGCATGAGCGCCGGAGCGACTATTACCGCCAGGCGATCGGCTTTGTCGATGGCGAGATTCTTAGGTACCACTTCGCCGATTACGACATGGCAGTAGGTCATTACGGCGAAGGCCAGTACGAAGCCAACTGCGTGCAGAATGGTGGCTGTTCCGGTGGTGAGGATGGGGTGGAACAGCGATATCAAAAGCGCGTAGAGGGTGTCTTCGCCGGCCCAGCCGAGTCCGAGACTGGCCAGGGTGACGCCGATCTGGGTGACCGAGAGGAGTTTTTCGGGCTGTGCGAGAAGGGCGAGAGCGATGCGGGCGCCGGCGTTGCCTTCTTCGGCGAGATGGCGCAGGCGGGAGTCGCGGACTGAGAGCAGCGCTACTTCGGATGCGGCGAAGAAGGCGTTGATCATGAGGATCAGGCCTAATAGGAGGAGTCGCGCGAGATAGTCGGGGGCTGGAGGCACTCTGTTATCAAGTGTAGAGAATTTTCGTACTCGTACGTACGAACCCATTTGCCAATGGGCGTTCGAAAAAACGAACCCGTTTGCGGATTCGGCTTGCTTTGGGTTGTTCTTCGTTGATCGATGGCTTGTTCGTTTGGTCAATCCTTTGGGAAACGCGACTTGAAGTCGCGTCTCCAAGAAAATTATGGGGCGCCCCACTGCCTGATATCCCTCAGACCAGGGCCTTTTTGGTCTCCCGGAAGAAACCGGGGCCGCACCAATAACGGGAGCGCCTGCCGCCCATTGTTTCTGCATTCACCGCACATTGCCTCGAGGAGTACACGGCTTAGCGACCAGATACGTCATGGGTACGATCTGGTTCTCGATTGGAAGTTAACACCGCCAGCGGGAAAAGCCGTAACAGCGGCGCGGAATAGTGCGCTAAGTTATTGAAACAGAATGCGCGAAAATTATTTTCGATCGCTGTCACTTAACTTGAGTGTCACCACACCGTCTGAATTCTTGAAGAACGTATGCGACCGTCGCGACTGATGACAGGCACGCCGAAGTGCACGGCTGTGGCCGCCACGATGCGATCAGGCATGTCAGGAACTTCCATTCGGCCTTCAAATCGTTATAGGCGGCGATGGGAAGGCGATTCTTCTCGACCAGATAAACGATCTCAGCAAGGCTGATTGGAGAGAGCATAATGCCGTCGCCAGCGCGGGCGGCTTCGCCAACAAAAATCCGCGCAGTCTTTGATAAGCGCGGGTTTTTGAGCAGGTACCACAACGCGGCATGCGTGTCGGCAACCCCGGCGGTTACGGAGCAAGCTCACCGAAGCCGTGCAACATCTCCCGCCGGTTTTCGTCGATTTCTTCTTCCGAAGGACCGGGGCCGTATTTAGCGAGCAGTCCGTAAGCTGATTTCCTGGGCTTGGGGCTCTCCCCCGCCGGTCTTACCGCTTCCTCGAGAACGTGCCGCGCAAAGCCTGCAACCGAGATCCCTTGCGCTTGAGCTTTGGCTTTCAGAGCAGCCTGCAACTCGTCCGGGAGTTCAATCGTGAGGGTCATAAGCGTGCCTGCGTTGAGTTGGCTTCTTTCGTTATTATCCCTTGGCAGCTAGGAATCTCGCCAGAGCCCGATGTTCGCGACCCACGGGATCAAAAACTCGGTGTCGTGTCAATCCCTTGCGCCCATGCAGGCATTTTCCCCAGGGGATCGTCATCCCATTGGTCGATGAGATGACCAGTTTCAATCTCTCGCAATTCGCAATGTGCCCTCGGCTCGCCGTGAGGGAACGACTGATAGAACGCAACTTGCTTTCCGCGCGCCACAAAGCGCCAATGAAAGGTCGCTCTGCCGTCGCCGCGGAATTCGCGGAGAGCCTTACCGGGCCTGTAGACGATGAGCTTTAGCGACAGCGAGTGAGACGTGCAGCAATTTGCATAATCAACCAGCCACCCAACTGCTCGTTTATCCTCAGAGATCAGCGCCGACCTGGCGCCTACCTGTTCCTTGTCGTCTGGCGGTTGCACTTCATTCCCGTCGCCAAGGATAATGTGCGCCGCGCCGCCGGGCCCGAGGGATGAAGCTTAAAACCCTGCGCAGGACTCACTGCGAGGCAGACTTGTTCAACAATTCATCTTCGCGCCGTCGCAGGCTTTGAAGGAAGGCCTCGCCGTCCAACGGTTGAACACGGCCACTTTTCAGGTCGTCGTAACGTTGATCGAGCATTTCACGGGTTCGAGCGAGTTCGTCGGAATAGTCGTTCATCGCATCCTCGATCAGCTCGACGGGCGGCCTTCCAGCGTCACGCGCCATCTGGTCGAGTTTCGCTTGTACCTCGGGTTTGAGATGCACTTCCATCGTTCGAGTTCCTTGATCCAGGGTACATCCTTCGCCCTTACCGAATTCCCGCCTGCGCGAGCATCTCGAGAAACTGCGCGCGGGTCCGCATGTCGATCGACTCCGTGACCAGCTTCCCGTCGCGCCCGTAGATATAGGTCTTGGGAATCCCCTCCACCCTGAAGAGTTCATTCACCTGGCGCCCTTTGTCGAGCATTACCGGATAGCTCACCGCCCGGGTTTTCCGGAACGCACGCACTTTCGCCTCATCCTCATCTGAGATCGCCAGCACCACGAGTCCCTGGGTTTTGAACTTCTTGTAAAGCGCATCCAGATCCGGCATCTCTTTCCGACATGGCGGGCACCAGGTGGCCCAGAAATTCACGACGACAACTTTTCCGATCAGGGCCTTCCGGGTCCACTTCCGCCCGTCGAGATCGGCGAGCGTGAAGTCCGCGTCATCCCGTTCGGCGTCGTCGGCCGCCAACTTCGCCATCGCGAAATCGAACTGTGCGTCGTCGAGCGATGCCTGCATGTGCTCGTACTTCACGAGTTGCGCGAGCGAGGTGTATGGCGCTGCGGGCCTTGGCTTTCCTTCAGGCGCACGTTGCGGCTGCTCGCGCAGACATTGGGCCAGCGTCGTCGTCACTTCCTGCAGGGTGTCACGACCGAAATCGCCCTCTGTCGAAAGGTTGGTCAGATTCGCGGCGAGGCGCAGCTTGTTCGGGACTACCGGAAGCGCGCGGATTTCGAGCGCCAGTTCCTTTGTTGCCGCGGCGCGAGCCTTATCATTCATATCGCGCAAGCCTCGGATCTTCGCGTAGAGGGGCGACTCCCGCGCGCTCCAAACGATCTTCGGTTCCTCGCTGCCGGCGCTCCCGACGAACAGCAGGAAAATCGCAGAGCATAGGGCCGATCGGAACATATCCTCACCTTACACCGGATTGGCGAAGCAAACGCGACTTGAAGTCGCGTCTCCCGAATCGTGACTGCGAGGAACCGGCGGCAAGACCGCCGGCGCTCCGTCGAACCGTGTTGGAAGGCGATGCCGGGGCGAAATGGCTGAGTTTGCTAACCTCGCTGGGTGGTTACTCTGATTCGACACGGGCAGGCCGGTTCGCGCCTGGCTTATGACGATCTGTCCGGGATCGGCCATGAGCAAGCGCGGGCTTTGGGCGAATGGTTTGGCGAACGCGGGGTCCGGTTCGACGCGATCATCACGGGCGGTCTTAACCGGCAGCGCATGACGGCACGCGAGATTGTGGCCGCGATGGAAGCTGAGGGCGTTCGGAGTCCCGCGCCGGTGGTTGACGAACGCTGGAGTGAGTTCGATCTGGATGGGGTCTATGCGGGAATTGGGCCGCTGCTGGCGCGCGAGGACGAGCGGTTCCGGTTGGAGTACGAAGAACTCCAGCGGGAAATGGCCGATCCGGAGTCCGCGGCGCATCGGGCCTGGCGGAGTTGCGATGTGATGGTGGTGCGGGCCTGGATCGAGTGTCGTTTTCAGTTTCAGGGCGAGTCGTTTACAGGGTTCGCGGCCAGAGTGCGGCAGGCGCTGGCCGGTCTACCGATGGAAGGGCACGTTGCGGTGGTCACTTCGGCTACACCGATCGCTCTAAGTGCGGGCGCGGCGCTCGATCTTGGTCCGAGAAAGGTGATGCAACTGGCGGGGGCGCAGCGGAATACTGCTTTTGGGGAAATGGATTTGCGGCCGGGAGACCCACGAGTCGTCTCGTTCAATAATGTTCCGCATTTGTTCGAAGGGCGGCTGAGGACTTTGCGCTAGTGAAGAACCGGCGGCAAAGACCGCCGGCGCTCCCTTAACAGCTACGGGTTCAAGACGCCCTTACTATTCTCAGAAACCGGTGTCGAGAAAAGTCTCGACACGGCACGCTGAGAGCGTGCGCTACGCCGGCAATTACAGGAGCGTCAGGGGGTCCACGTCGATGACTAAAGCGGTGGCGGGCCACTTTTGGGCGCGGGCGAAATCCTGCGCTTTACGCAATAGCGCGTTCAAGTCTTTCCGGCTGCCGGATTTGATCAGAAGCTGATAGCGGAATTCGGCTTTCAGGCGCTGCACGGGGGCTTCGGCCGGTCCCATGATCCGCATGTTTTCGGGCGCGGGAGTGATGTGATGACCCAGTTCGGTCGACATGCGCAGCGCGTCCTCCTGCTTTGGCGCGCGGACCAGAATGTTGGCCATGGCGGCGAACGGCGGGTATTTCATGAAGCGCCGGAATTGCAGTTCCTTTTCGAAGAAGCCGGTGTAGTCCTGCTGGGCGGCGAAGCGGATGGCGTAGTGATCCGGGTTGATGGTTTGCATGTAAACCATGCCGGGCAGATGACCGCGTCCGGCCCGGCCCGCGACCTGGGTGAGGATCTGGAAAGTTCGTTCGGCGGCGCGAAAGTCGGGCATGCCGATTCCGACATCGGCCGATACGACTCCGACCAGCGTGACGTTCGGGATGTCATGCCCTTTCGCGATCATCTGCGTGCCGACGAGGATGTCGAAATTGCGTTCGCGGAAGTTTTGCAGAATGTCTTCGAACTGGCGCTTGCCGGCAACTGTGTCGCGATCAAGCCGGGCGATCTTCGCTTCGGGAAATTCGCCGTGCAGCTCATCTTCGACGCGCTCGGATCCGGAGCCCATGAAATGAATGTGCTCGCTCTGGCATTTGGGGCACACGGAGGGAATTTTTTCCGCGTAGCCGCAGTAGTGACAGAGCAGACGGCGGTCGCGGCGATGGTAGGTCAGGGTTACTGAGCAGTTGATGCACTGGACGCGCTCGCCGCAGGCGCGGCAGGCGACGAAGGTGGAGAAGCCGCGGCGATTGAGCAGGATCATCGCCTGTTCGTTGTTCGCAAGGCGCTCGCGAATGGCTTCGATGAGCGCGCGGGAAAAGATGGCGTGCTTGCGGGTTTCGAGAAATTCCTGCCGCATGTCGACGATCTGGACGGTGGGCATGGGGCGATCCGCGATGCGATCGGGAAGTTCGAGCAGCGTGTACTTGCCCGAAACGGCGTTGAATCTGCTTTCGAGGCTGGGAGTGGCAGACCCGAGCACCACGCACGCGTCCGCCGCCTGGGCACGGACGATGGCGACGTCGCGGCCGTGATAGCGCGGCGTTTCTTCCTGTTTATAGCTGGCGTCGTGCTCTTCGTCGACAACGATCAGGCCGAGATTGCGCACGGGCGCGAAGACTCCCGAACGCGTTCCGACGACCACGCTCGCGCCGCCGGCGCGAATCCTGCGCCATTGGTCGGCGCGCTCGGCATCGCTGAAGGCGCTGTGGAGAATGGCAACGCGGTCGCCGAATCGGGCGTAGAACTGACCCGCGACGGCGGGAGTCAACGCGATCTCCGGTACCAGCATCAACGCGCCGCGGCCGGATGCGAGGGCGGCGTCGATCGCGTTTAAATACACCTCGGTCTTGCCGGAGCCGGTGACGCCGTAGAGCAGGAAGGTGCAGAACTTGCGGGTGGCGATGCCCGCGCCGATCAGATCGAAGGCATTGCGCTGGGAGGTGTTGAGTTCGTGAGGAGCGCGGATCGGGGCGCTGTGGATCGCGACGGGTTCGGGCGTCAACGTGACCGATTGTTTGCGCGCGAGCGAACGGGCCGCCTGGCTGGCGTTGCGGATGAGCGGTTCGAGGTCGCCCAGGTTGTGGGTGCCGGGGTGGAGCGCGAGGTAGGCGAGCAGTTCGCGTTCGGCTTTGGGGATTTTGCCCTGAGGATCAGTGCCCGTAAGAAGGATGCGAAGTTTCGCGGAAGGGGCGCGCAGGGGGTCGCGATCGTGCTGGACTTGTTCGACGGCGATCCAGCCGCGGCGTTCGAGCGATTTCAGGATGCGGTCGGCGAGGGGGATTTTCTTTTTGATGTAAGCGGCGGAGAGCGATCGCGCGGCCAGCATCTGGACGACCTCGTTGACGGTGTCTTCCGCCTGCGGCTGGATGGAGAGTTGGCGTGAGGCGTCGCGCCCGGCGTCGGTCAGGGAATAGATCTTGCCGGAGCGGATGTCGGAGGCGAGTGGCAGCATGGAGCGGAGCACTTCACCGAGCGGCGCGCAGTAGTAGCCGGAGATCCATTTGCCGAGGGCGATGAGTTCGTCGTCGAGGACCGGCTCGGGGTCAATCAGCCTGAAAACGTCTTTGACCGGGGTGTTTATTGTGTCGTCGTGAACGCGGAGGACGACGCCGGTGAGCTTCCTTGTTCCGAACGGAACGAGCACGCGCGCTCCCGCTTTGACGCGAGATTGCAGAGTCAGGGGGAGCGAGTAAGTGAAAGCCTGATCCAGCGGCACTGGCAAGCTGACGTCGCAGAAGCGGGCCAAGAATCAGTGTAAGTCCGGCTCGCCTGGTATTCTCCCTTGGTATTCTGGAATCGCGGAGGCGCAAGGAGAGTAACGGAATGCCCACTATTCTGGAACAGCTTCGGCAAATGACTGTGGTGGTCGCCGACACGGGCGACATCGAATCGATTGAACAGTTCAAACCGCGCGATAGCACCACCAACCCGTCGCTCATCGCGGCCGCGGCGGAGATGCCGCATTACAAGGAAATCGTCGACGGAACCCTTATCCAGGCCCGGAAGGAACTGGGGGATGGGGCGGACCCGAAAAAGATCGCTGCACTGGCGTTCGACCGGCTCGCGGTGGAGTTCGGCAAACGCATCCTGAAGATCGTTCCCGGAAGGGTTTCGACCGAAGTGGATGCGCGTTTGTCGTACGACACCGAGGCGACTATCGCCAAAGGCCGCGACATCATCGCGCAATACGACGCCGACGGCATTGGGCGCGAACGCGTCCTGATCAAGATCGCATCTACCTGGGAAGGCATTCGCGCGGGCGAAGCGCTCGAAAAAGAAGGCATTCACTGCAATCTGACGCTGCTGTTCGGCCTGCATCAGGCGATCGCGTGCGCCGAGGCGCGTGTCACGCTGGTCTCGCCCTTCGTAGGGCGAATTCTCGACTGGTACAAGAAAGACACCGGCAGGGATTATGCGCCTGAGGAAGATCCCGGCGTACATTCCGTTCGCACCGTTTACAACTATTTCAAGAAATTCGGCTACAAGACCGAGGTCATGGGGGCCAGCTTCAGGAATGCGGGTGAAATCACGGAACTGGCCGGTTGCGACCTGCTGACGATCTCGCCCGCGTTGCTCGCTCAACTCAATTCGACCGAGGGCGTGCTGGCGCGCAAGCTCGACCCGGCGCAGGCGACGTCTCTCAACATTGAAAAGATCCCGATGGATCGCGCGACCTTCGATCGGATGCATGCCGCCGATCGGATGGCCAACGACAAGCTGAAGGAAGGAATCGCCGGATTCTCCAAGGCTCTCGAAAGTCTGGAAACGCTGCTGGCGCGGCGGATTACGGAACTCGAAGAAGCGGCCGTTCCGGCGCTGGTCTAGTTCCGACTTGGAAATCCCCGTCTGGGTCGACGTCCTGGTTTTCGTAGTCCTGCTGGGCGGCGGTTTCGTCGCCTGGCACTATCTGCGGCGGCGTCCGACACCTGAAGAAATCGAGCGGCTGCGGCGGCTCGCGATCCATCGTGACGGAAAGATGGGCGATGGGGAGATTGTGGACGTGGAAGGCGTTTCCATCGTCTATTCGTACAGCGTGGCGGGGGTCGTCTACACCACTTCGCAGGATACGACGACGCTTGAGGAGAAGCTGCCGCTGGACCGGATGTCGATGGTAGGACCGGTTTTGGTCAAGTTCCATCCGCGGAACCCGGCCAATTCCATTGTGCTGTGCGAGGAGTGGAGCGGATTGCGGAATCGGTAAGCGGGCGAAAAGAACCGGCGGCAAAAAAACGACCGCCGGCGTTCCCTAGTCGCCGAAGCTGCCTACTTCTTTTGCTTCTTCCTTCTTAACCGGAGCAAGGCTGTTGAGCGGCACAAAACCGCTCTCGACCGGCTTTTCCTTCAGGACGACTTCGCGATACAGCTTCGCCATCCGCGCGTCTTCCGCGGCCTTCTTCGCCATATCGAGGTTGCGCTTGCGAAGCTTCTCTTCCCGCGCCGTTTTGGCGATGCCCTGGTCGTCCAGATCGTGCTGGATTCCGTGATTCACATCATCCAGATTCAGGACGAGCGAGTGATCTTTGGAAGGCAGGTTGACGCTCTTGCCGCCGGCGATGATCTCGTGGCGCCCCTTCTCCTCGTACCATTTGCTGAGCGTTGCGGTCATGTGCATCTTTTCGATGATGTTCCGCCAGCCCACGCCGGTGTTGTAGGCGCAGAAGCTGATTTCACCTTCCTGCGTCGCATAGGGGATGATGCACTGCTCTGTGCGCCGGAAATCGTAATTAAAGAGGTCCTGGAACCACATACCCGCGATGAACAGGAAGTTCCAGCGATCCTTGCGCCGCTTTTCGATGTCATCGAACGTGCGGTCGCCGGATACCTTGCCGTAGTTGCGGCCCGTCGCGCCAAAGCACTTGTCGAACTTCTGCAGGAGGTCGGTCAGCTTGAAGGTGCTGGGCGCTTCCATCGGGTTGTAGTTGCGAAGCAGCGCGAGCGCCACTCCGACCACCGAGAGAAACTTCCCGCGGGCCGCATCGTTGACGCTGGCGACATCCTTCGCCAGTTGTTCGGCGTTGAGGAAGGCGGTTACCGGGCGGAATTCTTTCGTTTCCTTGTCGATCATCACCGCCATGCCGATACCGCAATTGGGATGGCAGCCGCAGCTCAACTGACCCCAATCGGCCGTCGGCCCGTGGATGAGATCGGCCCAGTCGGAGAACGTGCTCATGAATGAGATGGGGAACCAGTCGCGGGCGGGAACTCCCATGCCTACCTGATTTTTCACGTCGTGCGCGAGGTGGGAAAGCGTGTAGCGCTGGGCGTTGCGGCGATCGTCTGTAACTTCTTCGTCGCGGCCCGTGAAGGAAACGGGCTGGAACGAGAGGAAGGAAATCTTCTTCGGGTTATCCAGCGCGAACTTGATGACCGCTCCTACCTGCTCGTTGTTCACGCCGTTTATGATCGTAATCACCGGGACAATGTCGACGCCGTTCGAGTGGAGGTTCTCGATGGCGCGCAGCTTCACGTCGAACAGGTTGCCGACGGCGCGATGAGAATTGGCCGCATTGCCGATGCCGTCGAACTGGAGGTAGGCGTAGCGGAGACCCGCTTCAGCCGCTTTCCGGCAAAACTCGGGGCTCTTGGCGAATTCGATTCCGTTGGTCGCCGCCTGCACGCTGTTGTAACGGACTTTGCGGGCGTATTTGACGGCGTCGAGGAAGAAGGGCGACAGGGTGGGCTCGCCGCCCGAAAATTGCACCGACATCTGGCGTCTCGGTTTGATCGAGATCGCGTTGTCGAGCATGGTCTGGATATCATCCCAGGTCAATTCATGAACGAACCCGACCTGGTTGGCATCCATGAAGCAGGGATCGCACATCATGTTGCAGCGGTTCGTGAGATCGATCGTGAGGACCGATCCGCGCCCGTGGGTGACCGTGCTGGAACCGTGATTGTGGAGAGTCTTGTCGTTGTGGGCGCGAATGTCGCGGCCCGGAAAAACCTTTTCGAGGTGATCGAAAAATTCGGTGTCGATCGCCATTACGTCTTCGAAGTGGCCGTGAATCGGGCAATCCTTCACCATCAGGATCTTGCCGTCCCGGGAGACGATCTGGGCTTTGATTTCGCCCACCTTCTCGTTGCGGAGAATTTCGACCGGTACTTCGCCGTTTACGATTTTGGTGCGGATCTCCGGAACGCACTTCGGACAGAGAGAATCGGTGGTGCGGGGCCAGCCGAGCGGTGGTTTCTGCTTCTCCCACGACTTCAGGAGGGGCTTTTCAGACCATTTGGGCGTAAACGAAGGGTTCGGTTTGATCGAATTGAAGGTGTTAAATACCTTCCAGGCCGCGCCCGCCGCCACTGTCACGGCTTTTTCGGCGTATTTGATCGGTTTATGCATTTTCGTCTGAATTCTCCTGATAGTACGTTATCCGTTAGGGTAGTACTAAGCTGTTGAACTATCGATGTTAAAACATCGAACTGCGCCGGATTCGGGTCGGATGGGTCATAGTGCGATCGAACGGATTAAATAGTCGTGTCGTCCATCACTTAGCGGCGGAATGCGGGTTTGAACTCGTGGGCGTGACGGAGGCTGGGCCTGCGCCCGATTTCGACCGGTTTCGGGGTTGGGTGGATCGCGCTCTGGCGGGGGAGATGGGGTATCTTACCGACCATCGCGCGGGTATTCGAGGCGATCCGGAAAAGCTGCTGCCTGGGGTCCGGTCGATCATCTGCGTGGGGCTGGTTTACAACGGTCCGGAGCCCTTGTCGACAGAGTTTTCCGATAGGGAGCGGGCATGGATTTCGCGGTATGCGTGGGGTGAAGATTACCATGACGTGCTCCGGGCGAAGCTGGGAGAATTCGCTCATAAGTTGCTGGAAATAGCGGAGTTTTCGTGGCGGATCTGCGTCGATACCGCGCCTCTTCTGGAGCGGTCGCTGGCCAGACAAGGCGGTCTCGGGTGGATTGGCAAGAATACTTGCCTGATCAATCAGAAGATCGGGTCGTGGTTTTTCCTTGGGGAGCTGCTTACGACGCTCGATCTTGCCCCGGATTCGCCCCCTCCAGACCGATGCGGCAGCTGTACGCGGTGCATCGATGCTTGCCCCACCAAAGCGATTGTTCCTTCGCCCGATGGCCGATTTGAGCTGGACGCCAGGCTGTGCATTTCGTATTTCACGATCGAGCTCAGGTCTTCGATCCCGGAAGCGAATCGTGCGGCATTGGGAGCGAATGTCTTCGGTTGCGATATCTGTCAGGATGTATGCCCATGGAACGGCCGGGCGGCTCAGACGGATGACGCGGCGTTTCGTCCGCGGGAGTTTGCGCCTCCGCTGGAACGCATGGCTGGGCTGAGCGAATTTGAGTTCCGCGAGTTGTTTCGTGATACTCCGGTGTCCCGGGCGAAATACCGGGGTTTTCTGCGCAATGTTGCGGTCGCGATGGGGAACTCGGGTTTGGAGAAGTTTCGGGAACCGCTCAGCAAGTTGGCCGCGTCCACGGACCCGCTTGTGGCCGAGCATGCGCAATGGGGGCTGCGACAGATTGACCGTTAACGAACTTGGGTTAGCCCAGGAACGCCAGCTTTTGCGATCCGAAGTTTGCGAAGTTCGGGAAGATCGTGGGTAGCGCATTGTCGGGAATTCCGAACCAGGAGCACAACGTTGCGCCGTATTGATCGATTGCCGTCGATGGGATCCAGCGGCCGCGGACATCGGTGTCGTCAGGGCCGCCCAACTCAAACATGGGGAATTTTCCGTAGACCTGGCCGCCCTGTACGGCTCCGCCCAAGACGAGATGATGGCTGCCCCAGGCGTGGTCGCTGCCATCACCGGTGGTCGGCTGGAATGTACGGCTGAAGTCGGATTCGGTGAACGTGGTGACGTTCTGGGCCATGCCCAATTCCTGCGTGGCGCTGTAAAACGCGGCGAGCGCGGGACTCAGCTGCGGGTATAGCTGGTTGTGAGTTTCGAGTTCCTGAGTATGCGTATCGAATCCACCCAGCGAACAGAAGAAAATCTGCCGCCGCATTCCGAGATCCGCCTGCACCTGAATGATCTGGGCGATTTGCTGCAGCTGCGCGCCGATACTGGTCTTCGGAAACTGAGTCTTCAACGCGGTCGCCTTGGCGAGCGCGTTGGTCAGCGCCGTCGCATCGGCGATGCTCGCCGACATCGTGTCGTCGGCAGCTTGCACGAGAGATACCCCGCTCCCGAGTGTCAGCAGGTTTTCGAGAGAGCTCAGGATGGCCTGCGAAGCTGTGGTCGAATTGAAGCCCGCCAGCGTCAAGGATTGTCCTGGGACGAGTGCGACCGGCTGCGTAGTAGCCCCGGCGCCTTCGAGACTATTGCCGGCCACTGAGAAAAACGTGGGGAAATTCGACGAATTGATCTTCTGTGAGGCAATGTAATCCGCGGCGCGCCCGCCCCATCCCGTAGAGCTGTGGCCCTGGGCGATCGAAGTCTGCCACTGCAACTGCTGGTCGGCGTGCGAGAAGAGATTGAGCGGAATCGCCAGCTGCTGCGCCTGATATTGTGCGCGGGTCAAAGGCTGGACAAGGGAGCCGACATTGGCAACCACGGCGAGTTCCTTAGACGAGAACATGCTCGCGACCTCGGCGAGTTTGGCGTGGAACGCATAGGGCGCGCCGGAAACGCTGGTGACGGTCGGGGTCAGATTGCTCCCGCTGAGCGCGAGGCTGCCGCGTATCGAGGAATAGGCCTTGTAATTCGTGTCGTCCATCGGGATGACTGTGTTATTCGAATCGTTCCCGCCAAAGAGAAAGACACAAACCAGAGCGCGATAGTCCGGACCGTTCTGCGCCAATGCCGGCAGTAATCCGAACGGCCGCAGCGCAAGCGACCCGACCGAGGCAGCGCCGATCCGGATGAGTTGTCTTCGATTCATCATGGTGTTTTTCCTTACTGGACGATTTGATACTCGGCTGAGGTCAGCACCACGTAGAGTGCAGCCTGCACCTGAGCCGTCACGCCCTTTTGGGCTGATGCGGCGTTGTAGGCCGCTTTGTATAAATTCGCCGACATGCCGTCGTGCAGGAATATCGAGCCGATATACGTCAGCAGGTTATCGATGCTGCCCGCCTGCTGGACAAACGGCGTCAGGCTCACCGTGGTGCTTTTGTCGAGCGATCCATAAAGAATGGAGTGAACGATATCGGCGCGGTCGGCCGCGGTCTGCGTCGTGTAGATCTGAAACTCGGGGCCGAGCAATCCTTTTTCAGTGCGATATTGCGCTGAGAAATAGTTGAATACGCTGGGTGAGTAAAAGAGCTGCTCGCCCAGTTCAGCGGCCTGATTATAAATGGCGCTGGAAGCGCCGAGCGCGGCGTTCAATCCGCGCAGAATATTGGCCATGAAAAGAACCGGCTCCCGCATGTGACCAAAACTGGCGTTAACCGGAGCGCTGGGATCGTCCGCGGCGCGCGCTTCGGAATCGGTGAGGATTGCGTAGATCACCGCCTTCATATTTCCCGCCGTTCCCGTGCCATCGTTCTGAAACACTTTCGCGATGCGTTCGATATATGCCGGGCTGGGATTGCTGGTCACGAGATGCTGAATCAGTTGTTGGGAAATAAACGGCGCCATCGTGGGTTGCGCCATCAAGGCGTTCAGAAGCGATTCGAGGTCCGTCTCGGCGGTCTGGCCGGCGGGGATCGTGACGTTATTGAAGATGGTTTTCGCCGAGGTGTCGTGCTCCGATTCAACCGGAATCATTGAGCCGAAGTAGTACTGGGGATTGTTGGGTTTGGGTGTGGCTCCGGGCGCGGTCGGGTAAGTCCAGCCCGTTACCACCTTGGCCATGTTGGTTACGACGCTCGTGTTATAGGTCGGCACCGGAACGTTATTTGCGAGCACGGGGCTGCCATCGATATTCAGCTCTGTCAAGCCGAGGGTGAAGAGCTGCATCAACTCACGCGCATAATTCTCGTTTGCGGCGGTGCCCTTTGCCGCATTGCCCCTGTTGTTGTTCGCCATGTTGAGATACGTGCCCATGGCGGGGCTCAATGTGACGGCTTTTATGATGTCGCGGTAATTGCCGAACGCATTGTCGCGGAAGATCCTCCAATAAGGAGGAAACGCGTAGGCATAGTGGTCCGACACGGCGGAGATCACCCAGATTTCGGAAAGGGCAAAGGCGACTCGTTGCCGGAGTTGGTCCTGTCCGGTCAGGGTATTCGAGAAAAACGCGCTTTGTACGGGCGCCAGATTGCTGTTGTTCTTGCCTGCCGAATCGAGAATCGGCTGATCGGGGAGATCGGATGTATTCAACGCAAACTGTGCGTTCAGCCAGCCATCGATTCCCATACTCTGGGCCTGCGCGATGGAGGCGGGCGTTGGCCCCCACGAGGCCTGGTCGAGCAGGCGCGCCGCCGTTCTCGCGGGCAGGGACGGTGTCGCGGTATTGGTCTGGCTCATTCCGGGCGACGACGCGCATAAAGTTATCACGGCCAGCGGGTAATAAATATTTTTCATGAATCAGCCTCTGAAAAGCACAGCAATGGGAACACGGACAGCAGTGAAGAACTCTCGGTGATACCGGTATTTTTCAAAGATTAGAATAGTGGAGTGATTGGACGCTGCGCTATATGTCTATTGGCATATGCGGCCATGCTCCCGGCTGCTGAGGTATACACGTGGTGGATTGAAGGTTGTACACCCGAGACCGCCCGCTCGACCGGTTGTCAGGCGGGCGACCCGGAACTCGGCCGCTGGGCGCTCGAGGCGTGGCAACGCGAATCGGGCGGTGCGATTGCTCTGAAGAAGAGCACTAATGAGGAGCATGCGCGCCTTCGCCTCCATTGGGCGAATGGGACTTCGAACCTTTACGGTGAGACCGAGCCGGTTATGGTTGATGGCAAGCGCGGCGCGAATGTGTACGTGTTGCCCAGCGTGGCGCCTGGCGGCGATCCTCTGTTACGGGAGACGATTGTTTATCTCACTTGCCTGCATGAGAGTGGTCACGCGTTTGGTCTGGCGCATACTCGGAACTTCGCCGACATCATGTACAGCTTCCAGTTTGGGGGCGATATCGCGGCTTATTTCGGACGGTATCGGGTTCGGTTGAAGACTCGCGCGGATATTGCGGGGCTTTCCGGGATATCGGACGCGGATCGTGTGGCGTTCCGTTTAGTGGTGAAGTAGGAGACGCGCCTTCAAGTCGCGTAACATCAGCGATCACGGTAATCTGAAAGCAAGGAGTTGCCCATGAGTATCGAAGTGTCACGCGAAACCGAAGCCCGCCTCACTAATGAGGCCCGGCGGCAGGGCATTTCCGTGGAAGCACTGCTCGAACGGCTCATGAGCGAGCGCGGAGCGACAGTCCACGTTGCCGGCACCGCCCCTGAATTGCCAGTCTGGCATCTCGGAGACGTGGGCGCTCTCCACCGGCGCGACATCTACGACGATGTCCGTTGAGCCGGGCATCATCGACGCGAATGTTCTGGTTTATGCAATGGACGCGGACGCTCCGCAACATGCGGCCTCACGCGCCCTGCTCAACGCGGCGCGCGATTCGTCCACAACGCTCTATGTGACATCGCAGATACTTTGCGAGTTTTATTCCATCGTGACCAATGGGCGGCGCGTTCCCAAGCCGCGCTACACGTTCAACGGCGACGACTTCAAGGTGTTTCCGGAACTTGCGGTAGTGGCTCCGTAACTCAGGCGAACCCCTGGCGTTGCGTTTCCTGGTGACGTGGTTGCGGCGATTTGACGCATCGTTTTACGTGCTGTAATTGAATCGGCAATATGTTCTGTACGCAATGCGGCGCAGGTCTTTCCGACTCTGCCCGTTTCTGTACGTCCTGCGGTAAGGCCACGACGGTTTATCCCGCCGTCACTGCAGCGCCGAAAAAACTCCGCCGGATTGCTGCCGGAAAAAAAATCGCCGGAGTGTGCGCTGGGTTCGCCGAATATTTCGATACAGATATCACCCTGATGCGCGTTATCTGGGTGGCCCTGCTGCTGCTTCCACCCCATATCGGATTGATCGCCTACATCGTCGCCTGGGCGGTCTTACCGAAGTCGTGAGAGCTGCACAATCGCTTCCATGTGGAACGTTTGCGGAAACAGGTCCACCATCGTGATCCGCTCGATTTCATAAGCCTGCACGAGCACGGCGAGATCGCGCGCCAGAGTAGCGGGATCGCAGGCCACAATCACCACGGTTGGCGGGCGCAGCGCAAGCAGCCGGGCGGCGGCCGCTTTACCCAACCCCGCTCGCGGCGGGTCTAATAATACGAAATCCGGCGGATTCTTCGCGCTCGCCAGAAATGCTTCCGTCTGGTCCGTGACCACTTCGACCTTGAGCCTGGCGCGCTCTGCATTGTGCCGGAGATCCTCCGCGCTTCGACCCGCTTCGACCGCTACAACACGCTCAAACCGCCGGGCGAGCGGCAGCGAAAACAATCCAGCGCCCGCATAGAGGTCCCATGCAGTGGCGCCGCTGGCTTCACCCATCGCGAGACCGGCCAGGCGCGGCAACAGAAACCGGTTCACCTGGAAGAAAGACGTTCCGCTTACCGTAAAGCGATCTTCGTTCACAGCGTATTCGAGAGGGCCCGCGACCGTTCCCGGGACTTCATCCGCCAGCCATTCGAAGAACCGCTTTGCGACGGGCCGCTCGCTCTCGAGGACATTCCATTGCGCCTGCCGCTCATCGGTAAACACTTCGAGCGATCCGATGAAATCGGGCCAGCGCCGATCGCGCACCATCCGGTTCAGCCTGGGGATAATCTCGTTGATCTTTGGCGAGGAGATCGGACACTGTTCGATCTCGACGAGCTTGCGCGAGTTCATCTCGCGGTACCCCACGCGGCCCCGCTCGAAATGGAACTGCGCGCGATTGCGGTATCCGAACGGCTCACCGGCCTCGATGCCGATCCGCTCCGCATCGAACTCGATTTTGCCCACGCGCCGCAGTGTTTCCGCGAGTATGTCGCGTTTGAAACGCAACTGCGCATCGTAGCTCGCATGCTGGTATTGGCATCCGCCACATCGGCCAAAGACGGGGCAGGGCGGTGCGACACGGGCGGGCGACGGCTCGGCGACGCGCACCAGCCGGGAACGCTGCACGTGCTGGCGCGCTTCGGTCCGCTCAGCTTCGATCGCTTCTCCGGGCAGTACAAACGGCGTGAAAACGACTTCGCCGTCCAGGCGGCTCAACCCTTCGCCCCCATAGACCAGCTTTTCGACTCGGAGTTGAAGACGTTGCGGGCTCATAAGATTCAAGCATATTGTCAGAACCTTTATGCCGGTGGGGTGCTTCAAATGTTATCGTGGAGAACCATCGATTTAGTGGTCGAATATGTACCCCTTTCGGGTCTGGCTGTGCTTGTTGACGGCAACCCTGATCGCTTACCCCGTTTCTTCCCCCGATCTTTTCGCCCAGAACCTGGCCGCAGCCAATCTGGACGTGGTAATCCATGACCTGGTGGGAAAGGCGATCCCTCGTGCGTCGGTCAGCCTGCAGACGCCAACCGGGAGCCCTCCTCCAGGCGGGAGGTTCGCCCCGCGCGCCACTCAGTCGGATGACTCCGGCGAAGCACATTTCACGGGCCTCGCCCCCGGCCGCTATCGTTTGACGATTACGGCTAAGGGTTTTGACGAATTGACCACAGATGTCGACGTCAATCCGCCAGAGTTAACAAACGATGCGGCGGGCATTACCATGATCGATGCCATCCTGACCACGGGCGGAACCCACACAGACAGCATCACGGTGCAGGGTGTGATCGACGCGCCGCTGGAGGAGGCCAATACACCCGCGGTACTCGAGCGCCAGCAGGTGAAAGACCTGCCCGACCGCCCCCGCACCGTGACCGATGCCCTTCCGCTGTCGCCGGGCATCGTGCGGTTGCCGAACGGCCAGTTACGTCTCGCCGGGAGCGGCGAGCATCGCAGCGCGCTGCTGGTTAATTCCGCCACTGCGACGGATCCGGCAACGGGACAGTTCGGAGCCACTGTGCCGATCGACAGCGTGCGGACGATGAATGTGCTTTCCAGCCCGTTTCTGGCCGAATACGGCGGTTTCACGGCCGACGTAGTCACGGTGGAGACTCGCAAGGCGGGTGACAAGTGGGCGTTTGAATTGAACGATCCGCTCCCGGAATTCCGCTGGCGGAGCTGGCATATGGTCGGTCTGCGTTCCTCAACGCCCCGCGTGAATTTTGGCGGTCCGATAATCCGCAATCGTTTCTATTTCCTGGAATCGATCCAGTATGAGATGCGCGAAACCCCGGTCATTACGCTCCCGTTTCCGAACAACGAGTCCCGCCATGAAGGTTACAATTCCCTGACCGCGCTCGATTATACGATCAACCCGTCGAATGTGCTCAACGGGACCTTCCACATGGCGGATTCGCACACGCGGTTCGCGAATCTCGATTTCTTCAATCCGCAACAGGTGTCACCCACCACCTCCGATTCCACTTATTCGGGCAACATTATCGAGCACGTATCTTTCAAAGGGACACTTCTCGACAGTGCGCTTTCCGCGACCACTTTTCGTGCGGCGATCTGGCCACAGGGCCCGCTCGACATGATCATGACGCCATCCACGAATGGAGGGAATTACTTCAGCCATCAGACGCGGACATCGTCACGGTTCGAATGGCGCGAAACATGGTCGCTCGCGCAGCAGGTATGGGGCACGCATAATCTGAAGTTCGGTTCCGTGGTGGGAGGAACCACGGAGCACGCGCTGATTAACGAACATCCCGTGGACATCTTCGATGGCAATGGGGCGTTGATCGAAAGCATCACCTTCACGCCGGGACTCCCCATCGCGCGGACCGACGTGGAATCAGCTTTCTTCGCGCAGGACCAGTGGATCCTGAATTCGCGGGTTTCGCTGAGCGCCGGCGTCAGGGTCTCACAGCAGGAAGTCACCGACGTATGGCAGGTCGGGCCGCGTGCGGGACTCGTTTATTCTCCTTTCCACAGCGGCCGCACTATCTTCAGGGCGGGAACCGGCATTTTCTACGATCGGGTTCCGTTGAACGTCTATGGCTTCGCCCTCTATCCTGATCAGATCATCACAACCTATAATCCCGATGGGACAGTGCTCAGCGGCCCTTACCGCTACTTCAACCTGACGGAGGCGGCGGCGCCCCATCATTCGCCTCTGATCTACCGCCAAAACGGTCTGCCCGGCGATTTTTCGCCTTACAGCATTAATTCGAATCTGCAGGTTGAGCAGATTTTGAGTACGCGGTTGCGTTTACGCGCCAACTATCTGCAGAGTAATTCGGAGGAACTCATTGTGCTGGCGCCGCAGGTCACCGAGACCACTCACGCATTTGTTCTGAACGGCGCGGGCAATTCCCGCCTGAGACAACTGGAACTGACCGCGGCCGCCAGCGCCGGCACGGAAAGCCAGGTCTTTCTCTCGTACGTGCACAGCTACAGCGCCGGCAATTTGAATGAGTTCAATACCTATCTGGCGAACTTCCCGCCTGCCGTGATCCTGCCGGACGCGCACACCTATCTACCCGGCGAGACGCCCAATCGATTTCTCGGCTGGGGGGTGATCTCTCTGCGATACAAATTCCGCGTAATGCCGAAAGTGGAATACCGGTCCGGCTTTCCGTGGTCTTCGTTCAACGCGGCCCAGCAATACGTCGGGATTCCCAATTCATCCCGCTTCCCCGCTAGTTTTTCGGTGGACACCCGCGTTACCAAAGACTTTAAGGTAAACGACAAATATTCGGTTCGGTTTGGGGTATCCGGCTCCAACCTGACGAACCACTTCAACCCGATCAGCGTTCACGCGAACATCGCCGACCCTGCCTACGGCCTTTTCTTCGGCGAATACCACCGCCGCTACACTGCGGACTTCGACGTATTATTTTGAGAGGAAGGGTCCTCTCGGCCGCCGTGCGTCCCGAAGGTGTAAGAATAGGAAGAATCGGTTCAAGGCGAACGAAAACGAATTTCGGCGCCCTGCGTTAACGGAGAACATTCGTTGTGAAAAAGACTCTATTCCTAAGCCCGCCTTCCTTCGACGGATTCGACGGAGGAGCGGGGGCGCGCTATCAGGCGAAACGAGAAATAACGTCCTACTGGTTCCCGACCTGGCTGGCTCAACCCGCCGCCATGGTTCCCGGCAGCAAGCTTATGGACGCGGCTCCCCATCACCAGACGATGGCGGACGTGCTCGCGATCGCGAACGATTACGAACTCTTTATTCTTCACACGAGCACCCCTTCTCTGCTGAACGACGTGCAGTGCGCGGAAGCGATCAAAGCGAAGAACCCACACGCGCAGATTGGCTTGATCGGAGCGCATGTCGCGATACTGCCGTCGGAAACTCTCAAAACGTCTCCGGCCATCGACTTCGTTTGCCGCAATGAATTCGATTACACCTGCGTGGAAGTGGCGCAGGGAAAACCCTGGGCGGAAATCACCGGATTGAGCTGGCGCGACGCCGCGGGACAGATTCGCCATAATCCGGAGCGCGAACTAATTCACGACTGGGACTCGATGCCGAGCGTCCTCCCGGTTTACCACCGCGATCTGAAGATCGAGAAGTATTTCATCGGCTACCTGCAGCACCCCTACGTTTCGTTCTATACGGGCCGTGGCTGCCCGGCGAAGTGCACCTTTTGCCTGTGGCCGCAGACCATCGGCGGCCATGCTTACCGGACTAAATCTCCAGCCGCCGTCATCAGGGAAATGGAAGTCGGCAAGGAACTCTTCGGCAGCCGCGTGCGCGAATGGATGTTCGACGACGATACATTCACGATCGATAAGCCGCGCGCCGTCGAAATCGCGAAGGGGATGAAGAAGCTGAAGCTGACGTGGTCCTGCAACGCACGCGCGCACCTGGATTACGAAACGCTGAAGCAGTTGCGCGACAACGGGCTTCGACTGCTGCTGGTGGGGTTTGAATCCGGCAATCAGCAGATCCTGAACCGCACGAAAAAGGGACTGGTCCTCGATACGGCGCGCGAGTTCATGCGGAATTGCCGGAAGCTGGGAATCCGGGTACACGGAACGTTCATGATCGGATTACCGATCGAAACACAGGAAACGATCGAGGAGACGATCCGTTTCGCGGAGGAAATCGATCCCTTCTCTATCCAGGTATCGATCGCCGCGCCTTATCCGGGGACGGAACTCTACAAACAAGCCACGGCGAACGGATGGATCGACAGCAGCGCGCTGCAGCTTTCGGGGAAAGGGATCCAGGTGTCGACGCTGCGGTACGACCATCTGTCGACGGACGAGATTGAGGATGCGGTGGAGCGCATGTACCGCCGCTTCTATTTCCGGCAGCGGCCGATCCTGCGATTCCTGCGCGAGATGGCTACGGACAGGCAGATGCTGGTCCGCCGCTTGCGTGAAGGCGGCGAATTCTTCGGGTATCTGCGGGAACGGAAGCAGATCGTGCGCTCGCGCCAGGAACACGCGCAAGCCAGCGTTTAGCCAGAAGCGAATGCCAGGGATCTCGATTTTCGGCGACGCAGGCGAGATCGTCTGCCTCGTGGACCCACGCAAAGTCCTGCCCGTCGGCTGCGATGGCCGGCGCGCGCAGTGACAGTCATGCGCGTTTCCCGCTCCGTGATCGAAGGTAGCGGCAAACACAGGGATTCGTTCCTCCACGCAAGCCCGTTCAAACATGCCGTCATCGAGGATTTCTTTGAACCGGACTTCGCCGAACGTCTGCTTGCGGATTTTCCCTCATTCGACCCCAGGCTAGCCCGGAATGAAATCTACGGAGGCGTATGGGGAAAGGCTGTCAATACCCGGATTCGTCTGATCAGCCCGGCCTACGAAGAGGTCTACGAGTTGATTGGTTCCGCGGGCTTTCTGGATCTCGTGAGCCAGCTCACCGGCATCCCCGGGCTGTTGCCCGATCCGGCTCTCTACGGCGGCGGAACACACGAGAATCTGCACGGGCAGGATCTGGATCCGCATGTGGACTTCAACTACGATGAGCCGCAAAAACTGCATCGCCGGCTGAATCTGATCGTGTTTCTCAATAAAGGCTGGAAGGCTGATTGGGGCGGTTCTCTGGAGATTCATTCCAACCCGAGAAGGCCGCTGGAGAATCGGATCCAGTCGTACGAACCTCTGTTCAATCGCGCGGTGTTGTTCGAGACAAATGAGTATTCGTGGCATGGATTCCCGAAAATCGAACTGCCGGAAGAAGAGCGGCATCGATCGCGCAAATCCCTTTCGATCTATCTCTACACGCGCGAGCGGCCGGCGGAAGAGACAGCTCCTCCGCATGGGACTTTCTATGTACAACGGCCGCTCGACAAACGTTTCCGGCAGGGCTATACGCTCAGCGAAGCCGACGAGAAGGACCTGCTTTTCCAGATGGACCGCCGCGACAAATGGGTCGAGAAGTATCAAAAAATGGAGCTCGATCTGGGCCGGGAACTGCAGCAGAAAGCCTCCTACATTCGCGACCTTCTGTCGAGAGTCCGGGCGCCGCTCACTGGATACGCGCTGCAGGAGGGCGGTTCTTCAGGCCTATACGCCGACGGATGGGTGGCCGGCAACGTCCGGTTCACGGCGCGGCCTCTCAAGCCGGTGTCAAGGATCGGCGTGCGCGGCTGGCGGCCCGATAGCGCCACAAAATCGGCGGAGATCACGGTAAGAGTCAATGATGAGGCCGCTGTCTCCGCAAAGGTTGATGGTGGATTGTTCGAGCTGCGTGTGGCGCTCGACCAACCCCTCGAAGTCCCGTTTGTAGTAGAGATCGGCTGCCAGCCTGCGCTGGAGGCGCCAAACGACGGTCGGTCTCTCGCATTCGTTCTGATCGAAATGCGCGTGGAATAAAGCAATCAGCTGCCTGTTATCGATCCGCAGTCGAGTTGCAGGAGTCCCTGCCTGTGCTTTTTCAATACGCCGGTGAGGCGCCAGACAAGCTGTCGTGCCGCTGGTGCCCACCTGTGCGCGCAAAGCACATTGAGGCGCGACGGCAAGTCCGGTAGAATGAAGGATTCATCCAATAGCGCGCAAGCGTGCAAACGGAAACGCGAGGCGGGAAACGTCGGCTGCCAAGGCTGCGTCTCAGCTCTTTGCTCAACACGTGCGCAAGGTGGAAAGGAAACGGGTTTTCATGAATTTGCTCAGGCCGATGCGCCTGATTAGTGCGTTCGTTTGCCTCTACGGTCTGCTGACCGTATCATCCGCGCGCGCACAGAATCCACCAGCTCCACCGGCCAGCCGGCAGCAGCCGCCACCACCAGCGCCCCCGCAACAGAACGGAAACAACCCTTTCGAAGCCATTCCACAGGCGGCGCCCGCAGCACCGCAGCAGCCTCCCGCGCAACCTCAGTTCGAGGCGCCGAAAGCGCCCGAGCCAAATCAATTGCCGTCGGTGGGAGCCAATATCATTGAGTCGATCCAATTTCGCGGCGCGCGCCGCGTGCCGCAGGACACCTTGCGGGCGATGATATTCAGCAAGGTGGGTGACGTTTATAACGAAGACACGTTGCGGCGCGATTTCATGGCGCTGTGGAACACCAACCGCTTCGACGACATCAGGCTTGAAACCGAGAAAGGCGAGCGCGGCGGAATTGTCGTCACGTTCGTCGTGACCGAGCGGCCCGTGATTCGCGATATCAAGTATGAAGGCGCGAAATCGGTTTCGACCTCCGACATTCTCGACCGGTTCAAGGAACGCAAGGTCGGGTTGACTGTGGAATCGATGTACGACCCGAATGTGGTCAACCGCGCGGCCGTCGTGCTGAAGGAACTTCTGGCAGAGCATGGCCATCAGTTTGCGATGGTGACGCCGCAGCTGCGGCGAATTCCGCCATCCTCCCTCGAAGTGGTTTTCGCCGTGGTCGAAGGGCCCAAGATCAAGGTCGGCCATATCGAAATCCTGGGTAACGAAGCCTTTTCCCGCCGCGATGTCGTGCGGGCGATGAAGAACCTGCACGGGATCGGGATTCCACATTCGATCTTTTTCGAAGAATTGTTTCCCGCAACCTTCGACGCGGCGAAGCTCGAAGAGGATAAAGAGCGCGTCCGGGACGCTTATCAAAAGGAAGGTTACTTCACCGCCAAGGCCCTCGACCAGATGCTCAAGTTACGCGATGTGGGCGGATTCAATGGCGGATGGCACATCCCGCTCATCAAGGAAAACAGACCGGGCAAGGTGGAAGATATCACGCTGCCGGTGGAAGAGGGCCCCCGTTATTACCTCGCGAAGATCGATTTCGAGGGCGTCAAGCTGTTCAAGTCCACCGAGTTCCTGAGCCGTCTCTTCCAGATGCAGCCCGGCGACGTCTTTTCCACCGAGAAACTTCGCAACGGGCTGAAGAACCTGACGAAGGTCTATAGCCAGTTTGGTTATATCGACTATGTCGCGGAGCCGCAGATCGATATTGTGCCTAACGCGAACAAGATCAATCTCACTCTGAATGCCGATGAAGGCAAGCAATTCTTCGTGCGCCGCATCGATTTCACCGGTAATACCACGACCCGCGACAGGGTTATCCGCCGCGAGATCCTCATCGATGAAGGCGACGTCTATAATTCCACCCTATGGGACGCGAGCATTCTGAGACTCAACCAGTTGGGATATTTCGAAGCCCTGAAAGAGAACGAATCGTACGAACTGAGACGCAATGCGGGCACAAACACGGTCGATATCCTCCTGAAGGTCAAAGAGCGGGGCCGGAACTCCATCAGTTTGAACGGCGGCGTGTCGGGGATCTCCGGCACGTTTATCGGGTTGAACTATTCCACCAATAACTTCCTCGGTTTGGGCGATACGCTGACACTACAGTCGCAGCTCGGAACGCTGCAGGATCGCGTAACTCTGGGGTTCACGGAGCCATACCTTTTCAATCGCCCGTTACAGGCGGGCGCGACCGTATATCTCAGCCGGTTCAACTACGATCAGGCCCGCCAGGAATCGCTGCTGACCGGAGTCAACCTGCAGGCGTTTTACAATTCGCTGGGCAGCGCCAACGTTTTGAACTACGTGCAGGATTCCAAGGGCATCACGTTTTCGGCGAGTTACCCGATCAGACGCAGCTTCGCGCGGCTGGGGCTCACACTCGGCTACGACATCTCCAGTATCAAAACCGAATCTACGGGGGCTCAGGCCTATTTCACTTATATCGACTTCCTGCACGTGAACGGTCCCAATCCGCTGAATGGCATCAAGACGCTGAGTCTCACTCCCACGTACAGCTATAACTCGAAAAACAGCTTCATGAATCCCACTGCGGGGAAAAGTATCTTCTTTTCGATCAAGGCATCGGGAAGCGTGCTGGGCGCGAACGTAAACGTCATTCAGCCCACTTTCGATGGCCAGTATTATCACGCCAGCCCGCGTTGGCGTAAGAATGTACTGGCCTTTCACTTGACCGCCACCACGGTCATAGGCTACGGCGGGAAAGATGCGCCGCCTTTCATGCGCAGCTACATCGGTGGCGAGAACGATGTGCGTGGATTCGATTTTTTCAGCATCGCTCCGATCGCTTATCTTCCGAGCAGCGCAACCATCAACCAGTTGAATCCCAATGGCAGCCAACGCTTTCAGAACGAGATCGTGAACGGGGTCAAGCAACAAGTGGCCGTTACGCTGCCGATCCCGACCTACCAGATCATCACACCGGGCGGCGACACGCATGGCGTGTTCAACTTCGAGTATCGGATTCCGATCGTCGGGCCGATCACGCTGGTGCCGTTCTTCGACGCGGGGGAAAACCGCATTTTGTACAGGAGCCAGTTACAGGTCAATCCAGGCCAGATAGCGAATCTGGACGCTCAGTTCCCACAGGCGAATTTCGCCAGTTCCGTGAAAATCGCTCCCGGAACCCAGGCCCTCCGCACGTCGACGGGCCTGGAAATCGATGTCATATTGCCCGTCGTGCAGGCTCCGTTCCGGGTATACTATGCCTACAATCCAACAGTTGTGCGCGAGTACCTCCAGCCGCCGATCGTGTTGGATCGTTCCACGTTCCCGAACGCGGCGACATTCAATAATGCGATTCAGTCCTACGGGGTGGCATATCCTTTTTTTGAGAAACGCGGAAGCTTTCGCTTTACAATTGGCAGGACGTTTTGAAGCGCGGCTTCCTGGAGCGCTTCGATGGCGCCGGCGGGAGGACCGTCGGCGGGCTTATAAAATAATGTTTTGTAGTGTAAGGAGTTCACACATGAGAAGTCAGTTTACTGTTCTGCCGGTGCTTGCGCTGGCATGCGGCCTGAGCGTCTTTGCGCAGGCGACGCCACAGAAGTTCGCCATCATCAACATGCAGCAGGTCATCCTGGAAACGAAGGATGGGCAGCAGGCGGTCGTCGAGTTGAAGGCGAAATTCGCACCCAAGGAAGCGGAGTTCCAGAAGCGCGCGGAAGACCTGCAGCGGAAGCAGGATGAATTGCGCAAAACGGAAAACACGATCAGCGACGAGAAGAAGGCCGCTCTTACCCGGGATATCGATTCGATGACCAAGAGTCTGCAGCGCGATACGGACGACGCCCGGGAGGACGTGAACCAGGAGCAGCAGAAGGTCCTGAACGTGCTCGGTGGAAAGATCATGCAGGTCCTCAACAAGTATGCGAGCGACAAGCAATACACGATGGTCTTCGATGTGAGCGGACAGCCCAACAATATTCTCTTCGCGTCGAGCGCCATCGACATCACGCGCGAAATCATTACGATGTATGACGCCAGCGCACCGGCCTCTCCCGCGGCGGCGAAGCCTCCCGCCCCTTCATCGACGACCTCGTCGGCACCCGCTCCCAGGCGTACGGCTCCGGCGGCGCCCGCCGCAACTGCTCCGGCCAAATAGTTTTGAGTACCGCGTTTCCTGGTGCTAGGCTGAAAGTGAGGGAGACAGTACGATGAAGACTTTCCTCGTTTTCGCGGTACCGATGCTTTGCGCGGTGGTGTTTGCGTTGCCCGCCGCAGGCCAGCGTGGCGGCCGCACCAGCGCACTCGGAGGCCGTTTGGCGCCGACTGGCGCCATGAATCATCCGCTTGGTGGATTCACCGGTCCCGGTCCTGGCATCGGAGTCAATCGCGGGCTTGGCCGAGCGGGCGTGGGTCGCGGTCGAGGACTCTATCCTTACGGGTATTCGTATTACATCCCGGGCTATTTCGATTTTCTGGATAACGGATCGTATGTAGACCCCTACTATGCGGCCGCAATGGCTCCTTCTCCCCTGCCGGCTTATGCCCCCCTGCCGTCCGCCGCGCCGCAGCAACCTGTGATCATCAACCAGTATTTCGGAGCGCAGGGTCCGCAGCCGCAAATCAATGGCCCCGAGCCCGGCGCCGAACCCCAGGCCGCGGGCGGCGTGATCGGCACTCCGCAGAACTACTACCTGATCGCGTACAAGAATCACGCGATCTATTCGGCGCTTGCGTACTGGGTCGAGGACAAGACGCTGCACTACGTCACGACGCAGAATACGCACAATCAGGCATCGCTCGACCTGATCGATCTGGCTCTTACAAAGAACCTGAATCGTGCGAACGATGTTCCATTCTCCATTCCGGGCCAGTAATGGCCTTCAGGAACGGTGCGTCTCCTCCCAGAAAGTCGTAGCCCGGAAGCGCTTCGATGCGATCCCATACCAGCGTTTCGAAGATCCGGTTCCCGATTTCACCACGCCATTCCGGCACCGCCAGAAAAATCAGCAGTATGGCTTGCTTCCCGGGATAAGCGAACTCGTAGCGCATGAGTTCGGCGCCGGCGGTGGCCTCGATACCCAGCTCTTCGCGCAGCTCGCGAACCAGCGCCGCCTCCGGCGATTCTCCCGACTCGAGTTTGCCGCCAGGGAACTCCCATTTGAGCGCGTGCGGCTGATCCGCCCGGCGCCGGCAAATGAGGATTTTCCCGTCACGTTCCAGAATCCCCGCGACAACATGAGTCATAAACTTTGCGGCTCAGTTTTCGGGTGTCGGGACGGCAGCCGTCGGGAGCGGGGATGGTTCGGGCGGTTTGGGCGCGGCGCCTGTTAGTTCCTGCTGGTTGGTCTTTGGCCCGAGCCCTAATCCGATCAGTGACGCGGAGGTGATCTTGCCCGTCGGACTCAGCTTCCGGTCGGTCTGAAACTGGCGGAGCGCATCGACGGACTGTGCGTCCCAAACCCCGTTTGGCTCCGATTTGAGATAGCCCCGGTCAATCAGCGCCTGCTGAATATCACGATAGCGTTCCGGGGTAGGTGTCAACTGGCGAGGCCTGGCAGCCACTTTGACCGATTTCTTCGATGACTTGCCTTTCTTTGCAGAAGTCGTCTTTTTAGCGGCAGTCTTCGCGTTGGCTTTCTTCGGAGCGGCTTTCCCGGGAGGGCTGCTTTTCGGCGCCGTCGTGGATTGAGGGAGAGCGAGCGAGGCGAGAAAAATCGCGAACAAGAAAAGCAAGAGGCCGTTTTTCATGCGGTTTGCGCAAACAAGAAGGGGGGCATTTACTGCCCCCTTTGCATTGTAATCTATTGAAAAGGCGTCGCCGTTACTGGTTACCGGCAGGCACCGTGCCCGCGGCAAAGAACGACTGCCACTCGCCGCCGCCTCCGCGCGGACCCTGCGCCTGCCGCATTACCTGGAAGGCGACGGGCTGGCCCGGCTTCAGGGCGTTCTGAATCCGGCGGATATCCTCGGGGCCGTTGACCTTTTCGCGGTTCAGTTCCACGATCACATCACCCTTCTGGAGACCGATATCGTCCGCAAACGATCCGGGCTCAATCGAAGCGATCAGCACGCCGCCGGTTCCCTTGAAACCCATGTTCTCGCGATCGGCCGGCTTCAAGCCCTGTACCGACATACCGAATTTCATTTTGGATGTGTCAGGCTCGGCGCCCGGCTCCTCGGGAGCGTTCCCGTTGAGCCCGCCGGCAAAGAGCTTCGTCCTGTCGGCCACGATAATATTCAAGGTCATGGGCTTTTTGTCGCGAATCACGCCGACCTTGAGAGTGCTGCCGACCGGGCTGTCGGCGACCAGGTCGATCAGGTCCTGTCCTTTCGTAACCGGTTTGCCGTTAATGGAGGTCAGGACGTCCTGTTCCTTCACGCCGGCTTTTTCCGCCGGGCCGTTCGGGACGACCGTGCGGACGAATATGCCGTGATCGGCGCCATAAACCTTCAACAGAGCCGTGTTTTGGTCAGGTTCGAAAGTGATCCCGATCGATCCACGCGTCATGTGACCCGCTTTGATGATTTCGTTGTAGACTTTGACCGCGGTATTGATCGGCATGGCGAATCCGATACCCTGATAACCGCCGCTGCGGCTGGCGATCATGGTATTGATGCCAATGACCTCGCCCTTGATGTTGGCGAGAGGTCCACCGCTGTTGCCGGGATTGATAGCGGCATCGGTCTGGATAAAATGCTGGAAGCTGGCGTTGGAATCGCCGGGAATGTCGCGCGAGATCGCGCTGATGATGCCGGCGGTCACCGTCGCCTGGAACCCGAACGGGGAGCCGATCGCGATCGACCAGTCACCAGGCTGCATGGCGTCGGAATTACCGATCCGCGCGGCGGCGAGACCCTTCCGGTCGACATGGATAATGGCAAGATCCGTCTCTTTATCCGTACCGATCACGGTGGCGGGGTACTCGGTGGGATCGTTCATGAACTTCACCTTGATCCGGGTAGCCTTCTCGACAACGTGGTTGTTCGTGAGGATATATCCATTGCGGTCCACTACGACACCGGAGCCGAGGCTCTGGCTGGGAACGTCCTGCGGCTCGCCAAATTGGAACTGATTGCCCCCGCCGCCCTGGCCGAAGAAGCGCTGAAAGAAGTCCGGCAGGCCGCCCTGGCCGTTTTGGTCGTCATCGTCATCCTGGGGTTGCTGGCGCCGGCGAGGAGTGGCGCGGCTCTGGGTGGCGGCTTTCGGGATGTAATCGATTGAGATGTTGACTACCGAAGGCTCCAACTCCTTGGCCACGCGGGTAAATTCATTCTCCACGGGAGCCGCGGGTGGAATCGTGAGCGGGGTAGCGTCTGGCGCGGCCGTCTGCTCCTTGGCAGCTTTCGCGCTCGTCTGCGCCAGCGTGCCGATCAGAATGCCGATTGCCAGCGTAAACAGCAGCACCGTGAAAGACAGGAATTTCTGCCTGCGCATCTTGTCGTAAAAACTCATTTTCATTCACTCCTCTAATCAGCGACGCAATTCCTCCGGAACTCTGTATCCGGAGAACATGCCTCATTTTTAAGATGTTCCTGTGGCGCCGCTCGTTTCAGCTGCGCGCCCGTTTCTTGTACATTCAACGAGCAGGATCCCGGCCAAAATGATCCCGGCTCCTACTTTACCGCGAATCGCCATGGTCTCGCCGGTCAGCGCCCAGGACGTCAGCCAGGCCGCCACCGGTTCCAGGGCGAAGATCAAGGCAGCCCTGGTCGCGGATGTGTATTGCTGGGCCCATGCCTGAGTCGTAAACGCCAGCGCCGTGGCCAGCAGGCCGGTTATCAAAATCCCCGCCACCACGGCCCATGTCGAATGGAATCGGACCGGTTCCGCGAACAACGAAAGCGCCGACGCTGCCGCAGCTGTCACCGCGATCTGGATGACGGCAAGCGATTCGAACCCCACCATCGGCGAAAAATGTCCAATAACCACAATGTGAAGCGCGAACGTTACCGCGCACAGGAGGCTAAGAAGATCGCCGCGGCTCATGTCGAAGCGCAGAAAAGCTGCCGAGAAAGGTGACGAAACGGTCATTAACATCATACCGAGCGTGGCGATCAGTACCCCCGCGACCTCCACGGCGCGCGGCTTGGTCCTATAGACGAGCGAACTCGCCAAAGGTACCATCGGAATCGACAATCCGGTGAGGAAAGCCGATTTCGAGGGAGTCGTCAGCTCCAGACCGAACGTCTGGAAAACGTAGGCGGTGAACAGCAGTCCCCCGGCGAGCAATCCGGGTCCCAGCGCCGTCCGGCGGACAGCCTTTCGGTACAGAGGCACGAGTACAATCGCCGCCACTGAAAAGCGCAAAGCAAGGAAAACGAAGGTCGAAACTTCCGCCAGCGCGGACTTTACTATGACGAAAGTAGTTCCCCAGACGATGGTTATTCCGATAAGAGCGAGGTCGGCCCTGACGCGCATAGGTTTTCACGAACTCGCTTTATTCGGCCGCGCTGTCCTGCAACAGCAGCGCCGCAGTCAGCAGGATACGTTTCAAACCCAAATCCCGCCCTGCCGACCGGTACCACTCGGAGCTCGTGTGCGCGCCGCCTCCCTGCCCTCCCGCCCCGATGCAAACAGCCGGAATCCCCAGCGAAAGGGGAATGTTGGCGTCGGTAGAGGCGCAGTCCAGCCGGGAGCGAATTCCGAGGTGCGCATCCACGGAGCGGATTCGCGCGACGATCGGTGCATCGCTGGCCAGTCGCGCCGCCGGGCGGCTCCCGATCTCGCGGATTCTGGCGCTGATTTTGGCGCCGATCGCCCGCGAATTTTCCTGATCTTCGGCGCGCGCGACGGCGTTGTGTAGCGCCGTCACCAGTTGGTCGATCTTCTCGTCGCTCTCCGAACGGATATCGATTTTGGCACGTGCGCCGGCGGGGATGGCATTAATGCTGGCGCCGCCTTCTACGATGCCTACGTTGACCGACACCTTCGGCGTGGATCGGGGGTCGATCGGGTGCTGGTCGATGAAAAACGTTATGGCGCGGCTGAGCGCATGTACGGGATTGCCGATGCCGAAATCGCTCCAGCTATGGCCGCCCGAGCCCGAAAACGCGATCTCGAAGCGCCGGCTACCCAGAGCTTGCGTAGTGATATGGTCGGTCGCGGCGCCATCGAGGACCAGGAACGCCCGGATTTGCCGTATCAACTCGGGCTGCCGGCAGATGTGGCGGATTCCGCGCAAATCTCCCTCGCCCTCCTCCCCGACATTGGCCACGAGCAGCAGTCTGTTCCAGACACCGACGGAATCGGGTGTGGACTTCACCGCCCTGGCTACCGCCAGCAGCGCCGATAGCCCGGCCCCGTTATCGGAAACGCCCGGCCCGCGCAGTTCGCCATCGGGATCGATTGAAATATCTTCCTTCAAGCGGGGCGCCAGCACAGTGTCGAGGTGCGCCGTCAGAGCGATGAGCGGGCCCTGCGGTTCGGCCTCGAGGGATGCGAGAACGTTTCCCGCGCGATCGATTCCCACGTGCCAGCCGATGGCGCGAAACTGTGCCGCCAGCCATTCGGCGCGCTGTTGCTCAAGAAACGTCGGGGCGGGTATGCGGCAGAGTTGCAGATGGATTTCGTTTACCCATTGCTTTTCCCGCGTGAACCACTGGAGAGCCTCGCGGATACCGGGACGATCGGCCAATTCGCCGACTGCCGCGGCCGCAGGCAGTAGATTAGCCGCCACAGATACGAGTGTAAAGCACGCAAAACCCGCGCCAATGATTTTGTTTGGAACGCAAGCGCCGCTCAGGAATTTGAAGCGGTCGACGTGCGGGGGTGGGAGGTGAGATTATGGTTTTCAATCTCTTCGCGAAGCGCCTGCCTGTACCTGGCAACCTGATTCAGCTCCGCCACGATCCTGTCGGATGCCTCCGCTTCACGCGAATATTCGGCCACCCGAAGTTGCCCTTGCAGCCGAAACCACTCCATCGTGGCCGCTTCATAGGCAGCTGAGATTCGCCGGCACTCTTCACAACCTTCTACAAAACCCAATTTAGAGCCTCCGTTCAGCGACCCCCTGGCATACAAACCGGGAGCTCTCGGAAATGTTTCATCTCTATAACTTCATGATACTGCTATTCGTCGCGTTTTAATACACGCCCCCATCCCGATCTGTCGCGTGAACCGCGATGTACCCGGTCCGGCGTGGTTCTACGTATACAATCTGAACGAGGATGGGCGCATCTCATCTGTCATGAAAGGAAGTGCTTTTGACGTTTCGTCGTTTCGATGTGTGGGCTTTGTTCTTAATGTGTTCCGTGTCCTTTTGGCCGGCTATAAGCCTGGCGCAGGGCCAGCAGACTCCGGCATCTCCTCCGGCGGCTCCGGCGCCCGCCGCGCAGAATGCGAAACCGGTACCCGATTATCCCGATCCCCGCACTTTTATGATCGGCGCGTTTTACTGGTTGACTGGCCCGGGAAAACCTCTCGACGTCAATAGCGGGAGCCAGGCACTGGATTTCGAGACGCTCCACGATCTGGGAAAGCCAAAATATTCGCCTGCGATTGAGGCCAGTTATCCGATCACGCGGACAGGTAGTCTCCATTTCGAGATCTTCCAGACCAAGGGCGACGGCAACCAGCTCGCTCCCGTTTACGCCGACATTTTCAGTCAGGGTATCGTTCAGGGAGATTCTCTGGCGACACAGTACCAGATCCTGGCCACGAAGCTCTATCTCGACGATCTGCTGTTCCCCCACAAGTTTCCAGTGGCGAAATTCCGGCTTAAGTCGCTGTGGGAGGTTCAGTATGTCCACGCAAAGGCGACCATCGACGATCTGACCGAGGGCGCGGAAGCCACGACCCCGATAACCACGAACGGTACAAAACAGCTCATTTTGCCGACCTTCGGGCTCGCGGCGGAGTACGCGATCGCGCCGCATGTTTTGTTGAGAGTCGATGGTTCCGGATTCGGAATTCCTCACAAGGCCGACATATGGGACGCGGGGGCATCCGTCGCTTACCGGCATGGCCTTTGGGAGATCGTTGCCGGGGGGAAAGCTTTCCATTTCAAGAGTTCGCCCAACAGCACGGAGTATTTGACCGATACGCTTGCAGGCGCGTTTGTCGGAATACGATTCCATTTATCGCTGTTTTAAGCCCGCCCCGGTTCGAAAAAGAAGTCATAATAGTACTTTCGAGCGCAAGTTCGACGCGTGCGCGGCTGCGGCACAGAGACAAACGCGCCGGTTTCAAAAAAGACGTGGTGTGCCGCGATATCCGACATGGAATTCCCGATCCGGGTACTGGTAGCGAAGCCTGGCCTCGACGGCCATGACCGTGGCGCGAAGATTATTGCGAGGGCCCTCCGCGATGCGGGCATGGAAGTCATTTATACTGGTTTGCGACAGACCCCGGAAATGATTGTGAATGCCGCTCTGCAGGAAGACGTGCAGGTGATCGGACTTTCAATCCTCTCCGGAGCGCATAACGCAATCGTGCCCCGCGTGCTGGAGTTGTTGCGCGAGAAGGAAATGGCCGGCGTGAAAGTAGTCGTCGGCGGCATTATCCCGGACGACGACGCTCGCGAGCTGGAGAGGCAGGGAGTAACTGCCGTCTTCCAGCCTGGGGCCTCGCTTGAGACCATCGTCTCAAGTGTGCGGCAGGCGGCCGGTCACCCAGGCGGGCCAGCCGCAAAGTAGTGGAACACAGGCGGACGAGCACAGGCAGGCGGGCGAACACAGGAAGGAGCGCAGCAAAATTGCGCAATTCGCGAAGGTGAACATGGATAAGCACCTGAAGATCGCGGTCTTCATCGACTTCGACAATATAGAGATCGGCGTCAAATCGACGCTGCAGCGGGAGTTCGATGTCTCGATCGTGCTCGAAGCGCTGAAAGAGCGTGGCGAGATCATCACCAAGATCGCCTACGCGAACTGGGGAAAGCTGGAGAACTCCACCCGGCAGCTTTCCGAATACGCGGTGCAGATGGTGCAGCGCGATCCCTCTCCGCGGGGGGACAAGAACGGCGGCGACATCAATCTGGCGCTCGACGCCCTGGAACTGGCGTTCACTCACGACCACATCAACGCCTTCGCGATTATCAGCGGCGACAGCGATTTCATGGCGCTGGTCAATAAGCTCAAGCAGTACGACAAGACGGTCTTTGTCGTAGGCGGCAAGGCCTTCACCAGCACGATTCTGCAGAAGAACTGTCACGAGTTCATCAGCTACGAATCGATGCTGGATGACAACCGGTCGCCCCGTCCGCCGCGCGAGCATCAGCATCAACAGGTGCAACCGCAACAGCAGGACCGTATTTCGTCCCCGGTTGCCCCGGCCTCTCATCAGCGGGAGCAGCGGCAGCAGGGAGGACAGCGCCGCCCGCCGGCGCTCGATCTGCATCAGGCAATGCCTTTGGTGGAGCGCGCGCTGCAGGTTCTGGAGCGGCGCGAAGTGCGTCCCCAGCTTGGTCTGTTGAAGTCGACCATGCTGCAACTGGATTCGAGCTTCAGCGAACGGGCCTACGGGGCCGGCTCGTTCACCGATTTCATCGAGCGCCTGCGCAAGGCGGATCTGGTCCAGGTGACCGGCGGCGAAGGCCGCTATATGATCCAGCGTAAACGGACTGGCGCCCCCGAGAAGATAGTCCGCCCGGAAGAAGCGCTGCCGGCGCTTCGCGACGTGTTGGAAAATCATCGCCTCGAGATGGAAGAAGGGGTGAGCGCGGACGATCTCACCGGCTGGGTCCGGGAAGAGGCGCCCGACTTCGATTGGAAGCTCTACGGATTTCAGGAATTCAGCGAATTCCTGAACTACGCTCAGGACAAAACCGTCGTGCGGATCGAGCCCGATGAGGCGACCGAGAGCCTTCTCGTCTACCTGGGAGCGGAGTTCCACCCTCCAGCGGTTCCTGAGCCGGAACCGGTTCCGATTCCCGCGGAACTCGAAGAAGAGATTGAGGAGCCGCAACCCGTTGTCCCCGGTCAGCCGACCGCCGGTTCGCCACGGATCAAGAAGGGGACACGCAAAGCCGGGGCTGAGGTGGATGGGAACGTCGTCGCCCCGCCGAAGCGACCGCGTAAGGCGTCATCAGCTCCGCGTAAACGGCGGAGCCCGGCGCCAGGGGTGATGTAATCAACTTCAACCATGAAGGCCGGCCTGTGAGAAAGTGCAGCAGGTGAGGAAATCCTGGCCTTTGTGTTGCGTGGTAGCTTATGCGGCTTGTCTGATTCTGCTGCTGCCGCGGCTCCCTTTTAATCTCGACGAAATCCTCGATCTGATGGCGCTCCGCAGCCACGGCTCGAGTGAGCTGATGGTTAATATCGGCCGCAACGCCGGGGGTACGCCGTTGAGCTACCTGGTGCGCCTTCCCCTGGTACATTGGTTCGGCGAATCAAGGGCGGCGGCCCGGTTTCCTTCCGCCTTGTTCAGCGTGGCGGCCTGTTGCGGTGTTTTTCTCCTCGCCCGGCGGCTCGGGTTGCGCTGGCCCCTGCTTGCGGCGCTCGTTTTTGCTACGTTTCCCCTTCAATTCCGGTATGCGCTCGAAGCTCGCGCCTACTCGCAGGCTCTCTGCCTGAGTGTGTGGTCAACGATTCTGTTTCTTGCGTGGATGGAGCGGAAGAGATCCATTGGGCTCGCCTTGCTCTATGGACTGAGCATCGCCGCGGGCCTGTATACGCAACCCTACACTATATTCGTGCCGGCCGCCCATTTTGTCTGGCTCGGCTTTCGACGTGATTGGCGGATACTTCTCGCCACCGGCGCGGCGATCATCGTGGCGGGAGTAGCGTTTGTCCCGTGGTACAGATTCAGCGTTCCTCTCTGGAAAGAGGGAGTGATTGCTATGTACCCGCAATCCACCATTGGTCTGCGCGCCGTGGAGTTGATCGTTCGTGAGATCGCGGGCACCGGCTATTTCGGATCCGCGCTCCTGATATGCGCGCTTGTTATCGCGTTCCGCTTTGGCTTCCAGCACGGTAACGATACCCGCATCTTCTGGGCCTTATATCTCGCGATTCCTCTGATTGGAGTCGTTGCGGCGGACAGATTTTTCGTCTATTTCCTGGCAATCCGGCAGATGATTTTCATGCTCGCGCCGCTGGCCATTCTGTTTACCCTCGGGGTAGAAACGTCACTGGCCCGCGAATGGCGCATCGCCGGAACCCTGCTGACAGTCGCATTGCTCAGCGCCTCCACATACGAAGACGTTCATATGTTTTACCGGCCCCACGACGATTTTGACTCCGCGGCCAGGACACTGGCTGCGGATAATGACTGCGTCATTTATGTCCCCGATGACTCTCGCCCGTATTATTCGTTCTTCCGTCCCGAACTCGCTTCCCGCGACTGCGATCTCAAAACTGCGGGACGTGTCACTGTCGCCGTAAGCCCCTGGGGCCGCGACAAGTCCAATCCCGTGGATCGCACGTTGCGCGAGTCCGGCTTCGTCAAGCTGACTCAACAGGATTCGTCCGGCCCCATCATCGAACTCTACGGCCGTTAGCGTCGCCCTCCCCCACCGTGGAATCCGCCACCGAAACCACCCGCTCGCGGCGCCATAGCAACGCCCCGTCCCGCGAAGCCTCCTCGTGCCGGATAACCTCCGCGGCCAGCAATTTATCCTGTGGAATTTACGCGATGCATGTTAGGTTTAAGATCAGGTTTTTCAGATAGATGCATACCGGAACTGACATACGTATCGACAGGCGCGCCTTCCTGCTCGGGTGGCCCTTCTTCTTCCATCGGGATGAAATTGTACTATCGGGGGTTGGATTTCGTGTGCTCCGGCACGGGCACAGTTCCCGGCGCTATCTCGTGATTCACGGCGATGAAGATACAGCGCGAGACGTCCTGACGAAATACATGAGCGACCACGCCGGTATCGCTTACGTCGTCAAAGGCAAGGAACGAACCGTCGAAATACGCGGCGTGAAAGTCGACCCGAATCGTATGTTTTCACGCGTCGGAGCCGATTTCAGTATCCGCGGTCTGAATTCCGGGATTGATGTCGAGCGGCTGATCGAGGTGCTCGATTACCTCGATCGCGAGCGGGGAAAGCTCCTGCGGCATCTCATACCGCCCAGAGGCAGCCGGTTGTTCGCGATGCACAATAACCGCGATTACTCCGTGCAGGATGAATTGACGGCAAGCGATCAAACGTCCATCAAACAGCCCACGCAACCGCGCAATTTCTTTCTGTGTACCGATCCGAAAGATTATGAGATTCTGCGGCAATCGCCGTACAACGTCGTGCTGCAAAACAAACCCGATCCGGACGATGGATCGCTCTCGAGGCTAGCCGCGCGCCGGGGGTTCCGTTATATCAATCTGGAATGCGCGATCGGGGAATACGATGCACAGTTGGAGCGCGTCGGATGGCTGGACGAACATCTGCCTTGAGCGTCACTCATTGACCTCTCGGATCGGTATAGCTCGCTCGCGTGTGCACAATCAGGCGACCGTGATCCGGCGCGTTCGCAGTGACATGGATTTTGCGCAGGCCGATCTTCGTGTTTCCGCGATCCGGGACATAACCGATGGTGTAGCGATGCCGGATATCGACGGCGATTTTCTTGAGGGTCGGAACAATATCTTCATAGCGGTCGAGCTGAAAACTTTCGCCGCCGCTCACGCCGGCAATGCGCTGCAATACGCCCGGATTGCGGTCGGGGTCCTCTGGATCGGCGATACCAACTGTGTAGATAGTGGTTTGCGAATCCTCGATAGCGCGCATCAACTGGGCGAGCGTGTGCCGACTCGCGTTGTCGCCCCCATCGCTCACGACGACAAGCGTCCTCTTGTCTCGCTCCGCCATTGCCAGATGCTGCAGCCCCGCCTCGATCGCATCATAGAGGACCGTCTTTCCCTCAGGGCGATGCTTTGTCAGCGCCACGCGAAGCAAGTCGATGTTATCCGTAAAGGGAACATCGTCCGGAAGTCCCGGCAGCACCTTGTCGTTGAAGTCTATCAGGAAGATCTGATCTTTCGGATTGCTGGCATCGATGAACGTGAGTCCCGCGATATTCACATCGTCGCGCTTCGTTCGCATACTGCCGCTGGCATCGAGAATCAGACCCGCGGCAACCGGAGCGTCCATATTTACGAACGACGCGATCTTTTGCGGAATGCCGTTCTCCTCGATCTTGAAACGATCACCGGTCAGATTCGAAACGTAACCGCCTTTGGCGTCTTTCACGCTGACGTCAAGGAGAACAAGATCGACGTTTGTGGAGATCTTGAAGTCGTCGCTTTGCAGGAAGGCCCAAAGGGGAACGAGCAGAAACAGCGGTAGTGCGAAGCGAACCGGCGTGCGAACGATCTTCATGCCAGTGACTTTCATCGACTGCCCTGTTTCAATTATCGCGCGAAAGCTATACCGCAGGCGAAAACGCCTACTCCACGTTGATACACAGCGTTGATACACCGCACTCACCAGACTTGTGGAGTAGGCCTTTGGCCTGCGCCTTAGTTTTTTCTCAGCGCGGAGCTGCATGCCGCCGAGCTACATAAAAAGATCTTTGACCTTGTCGAACAGGCCCTTCGCGTGCGGCTCGTTGTTCACCGGCAGGGTGTCCGATAACTGCTCGAACAGTTTTCGCTGTTCCCGCGTCAGCTTCGTCGGCACTCTCACATCGATGTGAACCACCAGATCGCCGCGCCCCCGCCCTTGCACTTCCGGCACGCCTTTGCCCTTCAGACGCAGTTCGGTGCCGGTCTGGGTGCCTTCGGGAATGGTCAGATCGTGTGGGCCTTCGAGCGTCGGCACGGTGATTTCGTCCCCCAGAACCGCCTGCGCCACGTTGATCGGAACGGTGCAGTGAAGATCGTTGTCGTGCCGTTCGAAGATCGCGTGCTCTTTGACCGTGAAGAAGATATAGAGGTCGCCGCTCGGGCCGCCATTGGCGCCGGGTTGCCCCTCCGCGGGAATCCGCAAACGGTTGCCATCGGCGATCCCCGCGGGCACCGTGACTCGCAGCCGTTTCTGGGCCTGCTTGTAACCCTCGCCCCGGCAATCGCGGCAAATCTGCTTTACGATCTGACCGGCGCCGCCGCAACTCGAACACGTGCGCCGCACCGAAAGAAATCCCTGCGAGTAAGTCTGCTCGCCGCGCCCGTTGCAGGCGGGGCAGGTGATACTCCCGCTACCCGGTTCCGCGCCCTTGCCCTGGCAGCGGGAGCACGCCTCAAGCTTCGGCACCTGAATCTCGACGACCTTGCCGAATGCCGCGTCTTCAAACGTCAGGCTCAGATCATAGCGAAGATCGTCCCCTTTGGCCGGCCGGGTACGACCGCCCCCGCGCTGTTGACCGAACACATCGCCGAACCCGAAGACCTGGCTCAGGATGTCTCCCAGATCCATGGAAGACGGATCGAAGCCGCCGCCACCCATGCCGGATAGCCCCTGGTGGCCGTACGCATCGTAGGCCGCGCGTTTCTGCGGATCCGAAAGGACGCTGTAAGCCTCCGCCGCTTCTTTGAACTTTTCTTCCGCCGTATGGTCGCCCGGGTTGCGGTCCGGATGGAATTGCAGCGCCAGTTTGCGGTATGCCGCTTTCAGTTCCGCCTCTCCCGCGCCGCGGTCGACGCCGAGCACTTCGTAATAATCTCGTTTTGTCACCGGCATGGGCTTGCGGGATTCAGGAACGCACCGCGACCTTCACCATGGAAGGCCGCAGCAATTTACCTTTGAAGTTATAACCGCGCTGAAATTCGCCGAGAATCGTGCCATCCGCGGCGTCCTTTGTTTCCACGCGCTCCACTGCCTGATGCAGATGGGGATCGAACATATGGCCGGCCGTTTCGATCGGCTCCAGCCCTACCTTCTTCAGCGCTTCGTACATCCGGTTATAAATCATTTCGATACCCTTCGAGTATTCCGCGTTGCCCGCTTCGACTTTCAGGGCGCGGTCGAAATCGTCGAGAATCGGCAGCATCCCGCGCACGAGGTCCATCCCCGCGTGCTGAAGGTAGTCGGAGCGCTCCTTTTCCGTGCGTTTGCGGAAATTGTCGAACTCAGCCTGACGGCGCTGAAGAAGTTCTTTCAACTCGTCACGTTCCACCCTGAGGCCATCGCGCTCGATGCGCAGATGGTCGATCTGATCCTCAACCGCTGTGCTTTCGGCCGGCGAACTGTTCATCTTTGCCTCGTCGTTTTCCGGATCCAAGCCGTTTCCTGAACTCACGCAATTTCAGATTAACATTGCCCGCGAATACGACCCCGGTCGTTTATGCCTGCAGGATCTCAAAGGTCCGGCCAATCTGCAGAACCGTGGAGATCACTTTGTCATATTGCATACGCATCGGCCCCAGCACCGCGACGCGAGTCCGCATCCCTGAAGGCAGAACGATCGTCAGGCCGATCAGCGTCAGATCGCTCATCGCGGGGTGGGCGTCTTCCAGCCCTACGTGAATCCCGATCTGGCCTTGCGAAGGTTCGAGGAACCGGTCGAGAAGGGCCACCACGTGTTTCTTCTCCTCGAGGGCGCGGAACAATTCCCGCATTCTTTCGCGCGTCAGGTGCAGATCGAGGCCAACCAGCCAGGACGCGCCATCCATGGCCACTTGCGGATCCTGATCCGCCAGCAATAATCCCTTCTGGCAGAGCAGCGTCAACTGCTGCAGCACCGCATCGTACATGGCCCGTTCTTCTTCGATCCGGCGCAGTAACTCAGCCCGCGCCTTTTCCAGCGTCCACCCGGCGAAGTTTGCGTTTACGTAATTCCGTAGCTGAATCAGATCTTCCCGGGTCATGGCCCGATCGAGGGTGACTACTCGATTCCGGATCATGCGATCGCGCGTCGCCACGATGATCAGGACGCGGCGGTCGGAAAGCGCGATCAGTTCCAGATGCTCCAGTTCCTGTGCGGAAGACGGCAGCGCAGCCGCAATCCCCACGTTCCGGGTGATCTCGGTCAGCACGCGCGACGCAATGGCGACCCGCTCTTCCAGGCTCTCGCCCGACTGCATCTGGTTGAAAATACGGTCCCGGTCGGTGGCCGGCAGAGGCCGAGGCGGCACCGTTCCCGCGAAATCGCGAAAGGCTTTGCCGGTCGGTATTCGTCCCGCGGAGGTGTGCGGCTGGGAAAGATAGCCGTCGTCGGTGAGGTCCGCCATCACGTTCCGGACGGTGGCGGGGCTGAGCGCCAGGCTGCGCGTGCGCGAGATCGTTCGCGAACCGACCGGCTCGCCCGTATCGATATACGCGCGCACGATCGAATGCAGAATCGTCTGTTCCCTCGGAGATAATTCTGTTCCGGACAACTATAAAGCCTCGTTTTAACTATACTGTTACGTACACATCTGCAGCAAGACGGCGATACAGTTCCAGTACCACGGGATCTACCAGGATTGCGCCGGGTGGTGCGAATTGAATACACTGTAACTTCGTTCAAATCGCGGGACCTGTGATGCATTTTCCATCGTCGCGGCCCAGTCGATAGCACCGTATAATCGTTCTCCGGAGAATCAATGGCCGAAATTCATAACCACAGGCACCTCTTTACGTCCGAATCCGTCACCGAGGGGCATCCCGACAAAGTTGCCGACCAGATTTCAGACGCCGTTCTGGACGCCGTGCTCGCGCAAGACCCGAAGGGGCGCGTAGCCTGCGAGGTGCTCGTGACCACGGGCATCTGCGTGGTAGCGGGCGAGATTACGACCACCGCGCATATCGACGTTCCCTCTATTGCGCGGAAAACCATTGCGGACATCGGTTACACCGACGCGGCATTTGGTTTCGATGCAAAGACATGCGGTGTCATTAACGTCGTGCAGACCCAGTCCCCCGACATTGCAATGGGTGTGGATACAGGCGGCGCGGGCGACCAGGGCCTGATGTTCGGTTACGCTTGCGACGAAACCCCGGAATTGATGCCGCTGCCGATCCAGCTGGCGCATCGGCTCGTCGAGAAGCTCTCCCAGGTGCGCAGGGCCGGGACTCTTAAATACCTCCGCCCCGATGGCAAGAGCCAGGTTTCCGTTGAGTATGTGAACGGCAAGCCGACCCGAGTCGACGCGGTGGTGATTTCAACTCAGCATGGCGACGATGTTTCGACCGAGCAGCTTCGCGCCGATGTTCGCAAGTACATCATCGACGCAGTAGTGCCGCAGCATCTGGTCGATGCGAATACGAAGTATCACATCAACCCGACCGGCCGTTTCGTGATCGGCGGACCCCATGGAGACACCGGCCTCACGGGCCGCAAAATCATCGTCGACAGCTATGGCGGCATGGGCCGTCACGGCGGCGGCGCGTTCTCGGGCAAAGATCCGACGAAGGTGGATCGGTCAGCCTGCTACATGGCCCGTTACATCGCGAAGAATCTGGTGGCTTCCGGACTGGCCTCGCGCGCCGAGGTGCAGTTGGCTTATGCGATCGGTGTCGCCGAGCCGGTATCGGTGATGGTGAACTCTTTCGGCACCGGCAAGATCCCGGAAGACGTCATGGAAGATCTCATCCGCGCGACTTTCCCGCTCACGCCAAAAGGCATCATCGATCATCTGAAGCTTCGCAATCCCATCTACCAGAAGACGGCGGCGTTCGGCCATTTCGGCCGTAACGAACCCACCTTCACCTGGGAGAAAACGGATAAGGCGGAAGCGTTGAATGACGCCGCCCTGAAATCCGCGGCCGTAGCCGGCTAGCGTCGGGAGAATCAAAATAGTTTGCCGGTGGCCTCGGATTGAGGTCCACCGGCTTTTTCATTTCTTCTTATGTGCGCTTGCGGATGTTTCGTCCTCGCCGCAGTCATCGCCGCGCTGGTTTACAGCGTGATGCACGGCCTCTGGTTACTGGCAGTTGCCGTTCTGCTCGTGACCGGCCTGCTCGGCTGGCTGGGACGAAAGATGGTCGTTTCGCAAAAACCCCGGAAATAACGCCGCCGTTACTTACAACCCGTTCGCGCACCGAAGAAGAAACATGGTCTGGACCGTGGCGTTGCGGGCACTGCACGCGTACGTCCGCGACCACGCGCCGCTGGCTGCCGGGCGGACGCCGCGGCGCCCGTTCCAACCGGAATCACCGCTTGCGAGTTGTAGGAGTCGGTTGCTCCGCTCGTTAACACGCCCGAGATATCCAGGTCATTATCCCCGGCGACCGCGTTAAACGGTACCGTAAAGTCGACCTGATACAAACCGGCCAATGTCGGCGCCAGACCGGCAAAAGTCACCGTGGCCTGGGTTCCGCCGACGTACATGGTGATTTGCTGGGGATATGTAGCGCTGCTTGCGGGGCCAGCTGAACCTTGTACAGCGAGGGGCGGATTCACGGTCCCCAGCCCCGAAGCGAAAACCTGAACTGTCTCGCCCGGCTGCGCCGGGCTCGTTTCCGTCACAAAAGATCCGTCGGCGTGCTCCACGGCTCCGACACCCAGCCCCGTAAAGTTATCGGCGAATATCCCCGGCGTGGTGGTGTAGATCGGCTCAGTTACGACGTTCGACTGGCCTGCATTGTTGATGACCTGGAATTGAGCGTAAGAGAACGGAAGACCAAAAAACGGCACAACGATATTCACCTGTCCGGGGGAAATGTCGTGAATAGGGGCT
>JBEKTF010000002.1:0-78194 GCA_049516355.1 Bryobacteraceae bacterium
GCTTCTTCGGCGAGAACCTGGGCGTCACCAACGATCTCGCCAAACGAATTACCAAACTGGTCCGCGACGCGTCCCTCGCCGGACGCTGAGTTCGTGGCGCACGCTCTCAGCGTGCCGCGTCGAGACTTTTCTCGACGCTTTTCCTTAAATTCCCGGCAATCGCCGTGTGCCAAAACCGTTCTCTCTGCGCTGCGCTCTCCAGCAGGCCAGCGCCAGCGCAATCACCAGATCGTCGTGTTGCCCGCTCCCATCCGCTCCGATCCGCACTTTCCCCAATCCCAAACCCGCCGTAATCCGCATGTCTATCAACTCCCGCACCAGCGCGCCCACGTCTTTCATATGCCGCGCGATCCGCAGTTCGCCTTTCTCCAGCCCCAATTGCACTCCGGCGATCAGGTCCCGCTTCGGCACGTTCCACGCCGCGCCGCTTCTCGATTCCCTCTCGCCGCCCGTAATCGTTACCGCCGTCACCTCGCATCCCAACCCCGCGCGCCGCAGCATATCGACCACCGGCGCCCCCACGCCGGTCCCATCCACCACCAGCGCGCACTGCCCCGCCAGCGCCGCCCCGCACACGATCTCGCGCACCCGCGCCACCACCTGCGGATAAGGCGTACCCAGCGCCAGCCGTTCCACCCGCCGCACCAGCAAATTCTGCCGCCGCGTAGCCAGCCATGCATGCCGCAACTCCGGCCGCTCCACAATCGCTACAGCGCTGTGATCCTGCCGCTGCCCCAGATCCAATCCGACATAAAACACTCAAACCTCCAAAGCCTCTATCCCCTCATCCAGAGCCGCCTCCACCACATCCCGATCGAACACCCCCATGCCGCTCCCCACGAACTCGCACATATGCTCCTGCCGGAACGATTCCATCCCCATCGCCGACCGCTGTTCTTCCAGAAACTCTTTCGAAATCCGCGGACATTCCGTCGCCGGCACTCTCACCCGCAGCCACTCCGGCCCCGCGTGCTCCCAGGTCTCATAAAAGAATCCGGCCTTCCCGCACGGCGTACTCATCAGCCACAAATCGCCGCTCCCCACCGCCAGCATCGGCCGCAGCGCCCGGTACAACTCGTCGCTCACCCGCGACGCCTCATCGATTACCAGCATCGAGAGCGCTGAAAATCCCCGGATCTTCGGCTCGCTCGCCGGCAATCCCACAATTCTCGACCCGTTCGGCAACAGCAGCAAAAGCTTGTTATATCCATCGCCGACCGGCAGGATATCCAGGCTCTCCACCATCCCCTCCGCCTTCCTCATCCATTCCCCGCTCTGCCGATCCCCCGGACTCGCCACGACCACCGTACACTTCGCCACCGTAAACGCCCGATGGACCGCCTTCGCCGCCGCCACCGTCGATTTCCCCCACTGCCGCGTGCAATTCAGAATTCCCCGTTTCGTTTTCGACCGCAGCATCTCCCTCTGCGGCTCGTCCGCCTCCAGCCCCAGCCGGGTTCTCGCAAATTCCACCGCATCCATGGGGGAAACGGCTACGCGTGTTTTTGGTTTTATGTTTGAGCGGTAAGTTCCCTGAAATCTTGTTAGCACGCATTACAACTACCACCGCGCCAGCGGCGCGAGCCGTCAACTAGTTGAAACAAACGACAAAACTATCTGTGACCGACGTGGCGCACGCACTCTGCGTGCCGCGTCGAGACTCATCTCGACGCCTGCGCTCCCATGGCGCCGCCGGCTTTGAGTACGACGAAATCTACCCTGCAATGCTCTTCGAAAGCGCCTGGAAAAATTCCACGGGCGTGGCGAACCGGAGACCGGCCCGTTTTGCGACGGCTGGCGTGAAGTGTTTGGTGTTGTGCGTCAGAACCCAATCGGGGCGGCTCGCGACAGCGGACAGCAAAACCGGAACATCTGCCGCATGGCGAATCAGGTGACGCGAGCTCCTGACCTCCGAAACACTCGGGTACGGCACGATCTCTGGTTTCATGAGTGCGATGAGGCGCGTGTAGTCGTCCAATACGCGGCCGCTTTCGTAGGAATCAAGCCCTCCCAGGCGGGTCAGAAGGTTTTCCTCCACCTCCTCACGTACCGCTGCGGCGAGAACCAACCGGCAAATGCGAGCCGCGCACAAGGAGAGTACCGCCTTATCCAAGCCCCATGCCGAAACGATTCCGGCGGTCAGAACGTTGGAGTCGAGGAAAAGCCGGACGCGCTTTCCCTCATTCAACCGGACTTGCTCCGCCGCCCCACCGCACCGCGCTTTTTCACGTTCGGCGTGGAATATCGGCGGGCGAAAACCCGTTCACGCGCCTGCGGAAGAGTTTCCAGCAAACTCTCCGGTGTGATTTGACGCTCTTCGAACACAGATGCGATTGACTCGCAGAGACGCCGGAAACGATTTTGCTCCGGGATGAGTATGAGGCCTTCACCGATCCGCAGGACCGCAACCGGAGCGCCGGAGCCTAGCCCCAAATCGTCGCGATACTGCTTCGGGATCGTGAGCTGCCCTTTCTCGCCGATGCGCGTGCTCACGACATATTCAACCTGCTGAATCACGGCGATCCTCCCTGTGGTAGGAATATCCTACCATGCTCAAGCAGGCTGATGAAAAAGGCCGCGGATAAACGCTGATGAACGCCGATTGAAAACAATGAACTTCAGTTTGTCTTATCAGCGTTCATCGGCGTTCATCTGCGGCCAATGTTTTGCAGGTTTGTCAGCGGTCGAAATGCCGATTAGTTAATGGCGAAGCAATAAAGCAGGCCCGCGCCGCCGGTCGAGATCAGAGCTTCCTGGCTGCAGCCGCGCGACGGATGGGCCGAGTTCCAGGAGGCGTTTCCGCCGCCGGTGCGGTCGAAGTGCCCGAGCTGCGCGGTGCCCGTGCTGCTGGACGTCCAGTTATTACACGTATGGTCGGCGGCGTCGGGATATGCCGTGCCATCGGGGCGCGACCCGGTCAGGATGTCGTGCTGATTGGGGTTGTCGCCAAAGCCCTTGGGCACATCGCCCTTCTCAGTAAGAACCGAAGCCTTCGAAATATTGGCGCCGAGGCGGGCCTGTTCGAGCGTATCGCCGTGCAACTCCTGGACGCTCCGTGCGACCAGCTGGCCTTTCGCGTTGTACCAGGGACCCAGCCCGATGCGGTCGCGGGCGTTCACAACGTTCCTCGGGTTGTCGCTGGAAGTGCTCAGGTAAGCGTGAAACGTCTTGGTGCTGCCGACGGCCATGGCGCGCGTCTGGCAGAGCGCGTCGGCGCCCGCGAGACCACCGAGATCGGCGCCTTTGCCGGAACCAGTGCTGGTCACGAAGAAGCTCATGGGCGGGACCGCCTGGGCCGGTGGCTGCTGTGCCACCGTCAGGGACGAACCCACGATGCAGACGGCGATCACGCCAAAAACGTATTCGCTCTTGATCATTATTCTCAATCTCCTGATTCCGATGTGTGTTGACGGCTTCGCCAGAATAGCATAGCAAAGGTGGCACAGGCTTCAGCCTGTGGTATTTCAACCCTGCCAGGCCGCCGTCGTTATAGTGAAAATAGCTTTCGGCGAGAAGGAGAGACTATGCAGACGTTCACACGACTGAGTATTCTGACTGTTGCTGCTTTCGCTTTTTTCACGCTCGGCTGTGCTCCGGACCGCGTTTCGGTAGGTCTCGCGGTTGCCCCGATTTGTCCTTACGGATACTACGAGGTTCCCCCCTATGCCTGCGCTCCGGATGGCTATTACGGGCCGGAGTGGTTCTCGGGTGATGTATTCATCGGTGCGGGACCCTGGTATCGCGGCCCCAGGCGGTTCTACGGCCACGTCGATCACAATTTCGACTTCCGGCAGGGTTACCGTGGCCCGCTGCCTGCCCGCGGTGATCGTCCCGTAGGGAACCGCGCGCCATTTCGCGGACAGGCGATGCACGATCCGCGTGGTCGTGAAGCTCCTGCCGGCCGCCGGTAAAGTTCCGAGCCGTGTGACCATGACCAGAGCAGATGTGACCACGAGTATCCTGGACGCAAAGCGGCGATCCGGGCTGACATGGAAAGCCATCGCGGAGGCGCTGGGCCCGGGTTCGCCGGTTTTCTACACGGCGGCGCTGCTGGGCCACCACGCCCTGACGCCTGAGGAGGCGCGGAAGGCGGGCGCGCTCCTGAAGTTGGATGAGGCGGAAACGCGCATTCTCGCCGAGCTGCCGGAGGAGCGCGGGGCAACCTCGAAGATGCCGCCGACAGATCCTCTGATCTACCGGTTTTACGAACTGGTGCAGGGCTATGGACCAACGTTGAAGGCACTGATCAACGAGGAGTTTGGTGATGGAATTATGAGCGCGATCGACTTCACGATGGAGATCGGGCGCGAGCCCGACCCAAAGGGAGACCGGGTACGGATCACCATGTCGGGCAAGTTTCTGCCGTATAAACGCTTCTAACCCTCAATTTAACGTGGCGCACGCTCTCAGCGTGCCGCGTCGAGACTTTCTCGACGCCTTCCCTGCCTCACCATGCGCCACAAATGTTCACGATATACAGGAAGCAAAGGTGAAACCGCCTGCGCCACCACAATAAATCAGTAGTTTGCAGATCATGGTGGGGCAGGCATTCAGCCTGCCAGGGCCTTTTTGAGCAGCCTGCCAGCCCCGGCAATGGATACTAAAGTGGCGTTCTTCCGCGCCGGTACACGCGGCTTTGGCCGCGTTCCTCCGCGAGCAGGCCAGGCTGCCATCGGAACGCATTCCAACCTGCAGAAACCTCGGAGACACGGCACCGGTAAAGCGTTTCAGTGATTTCGTTCAACTTCCAGACTGCCGGGAACGCCGGCGGTCGCCTTCTGCCGCAGGTTCTTTACAGTCACGAAATCGCCGGGACACGTACCCGCCTGCATGACATGACTCCCACTGACGGCCAATCCGGAAGAACGCAGACGCTGATCCAGCCGGTCGCCGGTGCTTTTGTAAGGTTGCTGGAAGCGTGCGGGCAGCCTGACCACTCTTGCTTCCTCGAAGGGCGTTTAGCGGGAGTAATTCGCTTGAGCCTTGTTGGTCCGGCGCCTCAGCGTGACTTTCTCAACAAAAGTCGCGGTCGTCCTGGTAAATACACCGGGGTCTGGGAATATAGCTATTTGTCCTACTCATTTTTGTCGACACGGAACTGTGCCGCGGACGAACTGAGCGCCGCCGATTGCACAAGCTTTTCTATCAGCAAATACAGCGCCTCCACGACTATTATCCAGTACACCTTCGCCGTATCCGAGATTCACTGTAGCGCAGTCCGAAATGCCCGATAATGCTTCTGCAGCCACTTTGTCGGCGAGCCGTCCTTGCAGCGCAAATCCAGAAGCTCGAACAACTGGTCATCCGTCAGAATGAGAATGGCCTTGCGGCTCTGGCCGGAGTCGTTCCAAACCGCATAGGTCTTGCGCAGGACGCTTTCTGAAGGCGGCTCTCGGGTCACGATAAAGCCCAAACGCCCTATCCGGTCGCCCAGATACACGGCGGTTTGATTTATCGCGGCCATATCCAGATCAGCCGTATTCTTGACCTCGAACATCAGCAGCAGGCTATCGTGCGTCGTGCGCACGTATTCCCAAAACGATTCATCGGAATCATTGGTGAAAATGATGTCTCGCCGTTCCGTCCCATCAATCGTTCGCACTTCTGGTTGCCCGTCGATCAGTTCCGGACTCAACAAATAATTAATGACTTCAAGGACTACTCGTTGATACTCCGCTGCCTGGTCCCGTCCCGGTGGTATGGCCCGTATCTTTTCTTTCAGGCGTTCAGCTTCGTTGCACGCATCCGCATCGATGTAATCCATCGCGGGGCGAGCGTCAGCTGCCTGTGCTTCTCGTGTGCGGATGTAGCGCTCCACGAGAGCAATGTCACCTCGCGTAACGGTAACAACTTCGGCCTTCGGGTTTGCCGCCTTGGTGGTCGATTGCCCGGATGGCGCCCGCTTGGCCGCATTCTTTTTAACCGCTTCGCGCTTGGCTGCTAGGTAGGCACTGAACTCACCTCGGAGGAAATCGTCATAGTTGATCCACGGCAGGGCCCGCACTATTCGCCGGGGGACCAGAAGAACCGGCCTGCCGTCCGTATCGCTTACCGGAAGCTCGTCGTGTGAATCTTCCCAAGTGCGTGTCGCATGGTTGTAAACGTGAGAAATAGGAACGCCCGTATTGGTCGGAATTCCCCAGATCTTGCAGTGTCGTTGTGTGTACGAGATCAGGAACCGTTTCAGAATATTCGCAACGATGTCACTGATGCGGTCGGGCCCGATGCCGGCGGAAAGAAGCTGCATTTCCTCGATATGGCGGACACCGCGCTCCACCAGCTGCGGGGACCCTGACAGTGTTTCGATGATTAGATCCGTCAGGCGCGTTCCGAGACCCGAGCCCCTGCGGCTTCCCTGTGTGTATCCCAAGCCGATTTCCGGCACTTCGGGGAAGGTCAAAATAGATCGTGCGACATCGATATCACCCGCTCGGACGGACGCCACTCCGGCATTGAAAACATTGAGCACCAAGCCATGAAGTTCCCGGTATTCGGGATCACGGCTCTTGAACAGAAGGAACGGATCGATGCCCAGCGGAATATCAACGCCTTTCCGCGGGATTACAAAATCGACGTCGTACTGTGAAATCCCCCGAAGTAGCGGTTCATAAGAGCTATTCTTGGGCATTGCCTGCCGCAAGGATAGTCGTTAAGTACTTGCCTATGTCCAAACCATCAAGTCGCTTGAAATCAAAAAACCCTCTTCATCCTCGTCAAATTCGAACCAACTATCAGTCGGTTTATCGATATTGCCTTCAACGTCTTCCTTACTGGCAACATAACCTGGGTCCTCATCGTCGATGAATATCTCCAAAGCACACTTTATAGTTTCGGCTTCTCGAATTACAGTAAAAATCTTGTTTCTTCGAGATTGGAGCGTTCCCTTAAATCGAGTAGTCGCCTGTTGAATGATACGGGCAACCATGAGTACGTCAGGGTAGACCGGATTCTCTCCGGCGGGCACGAACTCCTTTAAGCGATCGATGTAAATATCGCCGTCTATCAGTGCTTTCGCGTCACGGACTATGCTGTTCGCACCCTCCACGATCATATCCGTCGCCTCAACGAGCGATTTGCCCTTGGCCAGCTTGTCGATTTCGTCGTAGAAGCCCGCAAGGTGGCTGACAAACTGGTCAAGCTCTGGCCCCTTTGCCCGAGTTACCTGCAGTTCCTGTCTCAGTTTAGAAATCGCCGTTTCAGCGCATTCCAGCTGCACTTTTCGACACCGAATCTCGCCAGCGAGTTGTTCTTCTTTTGCTGCTTTCGCTGCATGCGCTTTAGTGGGCACCTCTGCCATGAACCCTCCAATGCAAACTCTGGAGTGTCGAGGCAGGCACAATCCCTTATGGTTGGATATCCGCACCAAGCGTAGCCAACCGCGCAGATGCCCCCGTCGCAGCACGGGCAGAATCGCTGTCTTGTGGACGCCTTGATTTTACCATGAGAACATTTCAGGATCGCAATGTTCCCATTCGCCGCATTTGCCGATTCTTGATTCATTATGGGAGGTTCACGGCCCTACCGTGTGACTGGCAGGCTCGCCACGCGGGGGTAAGAAAGACTCTATACTTCTGGGTACATGCGGCCATCGCCGGAAGAGGCTTTTGATAGATGGTTTCGAACGCTCGGATTTCGTGGCCGGGATACGCTTCAGGACTTGCCCGAGTCGCTGCAGGAGCAACTGCGTGCCCTCCAAACCATGTACAACGAGGCGTTCGAGCGCGAGAGAACGTTTCCCGAGTACACAAGGACGCTGCCGCTCTACTTCGACTACATCGACGCCGACGTCGAGAATGCCATCGCGACGACCGACGATGAGCACTTCGCGTTTATCGGGATCACGCGGCAATTAGTTTTCAAGATCTCCGACCTCTGTATCCTCCTTGCCCGCGCAGACAGTCCCATCTGCCGGCCCTCACCGTCCAACCCTTTCCGGAGCCGTACAACGCACTGCAGGGCACGCTGGTGTACATCCTGCTTTCCTTCATCGTCGCCCATGAGTGGTCGCATCACAAACACGGGCATCTCACGCAGTTTTCCAGCCCAGGCAAGATCTTCCAAGAGGTGCTCAACACCGCGCCCGTCGGTAGCGTGGATGACCAGATCAAAGAAATGGCTGCCGATGGATACGCGGCGTTCCTCATCCTTGCCCATCTGTTCGACGATCGGCGCGGGACGTTTCTCCCATTTCTGACGTTCAACCCCGCCCCGCCACACGAGGTCCTCGAACAAGTTTTCCTCGCGTTTCTGACCGTGGCCTTCGCGGGGTTCATGCTGCAGCTTCCCACCTGCGACCTGGACGGAACGACCGTCCAGCGCCTCACGCATCCACCGGCACAAGCCCGCCTGAACTGCTTCATGCGTGAGGTTGCCGCATGGTGCAGCCACAACCGGCCGGAGTCAGATAAGTGGATCGTCCGGCACTTTCAGATGCTGCTGAACGCAACTACCGAAGCCATTTACGGCGTGCCGAATTTTCGCCACGTCTGGGCGGACCAGTTTCAATTCCTGCATTCGCCTCAAGGCCAGCAGTACGACAAGACGCTGATAGAGGGTATCAACGCTTATAAGAAGACGTGGGGCGAGGACACGCAGACAGCAGAGCTGCTGGAGCCTGCCGTCGAGCTGCAATTACAACTGGTCCCAGCAACAAATGATCCGGAGTCTCAAACAGCACTCACGCAGCTATCGCAGGGACTGCGCGACGCAAACATTAGCTTTGCCACCCGGAGCGTCGCTTGGGGTGCTCTGCCCACCGCAGGCGTAGCCGGCGTTTTCCTCCTCCTCCTCCTCGCTAGCACCCTCGGTCCAACGGCCATCATCCAGCTGCGCAAGCTGCTCCAGACCTATCTTGCGCACGGCGGGCGCAGAATCAAACTGAAGAATCACTCGGTAAGCATCGAGTGTTCGCCCGAAGATTTTCAGAAACTCTTCACCCCTGAGCAGATTCAACAGCTCCTACAGCCCCCGGCACAGAAAGCACTTCCGCCCAAGAAGAAGGCAAAAGAGGAGACGGCCTAATCCGATCACGTATGTCCGCCGAGTGCCCGTGCGACCGTGCGGCCGAGGTAGGTTGCCCCTTTGTCGGGTGTGCTCGGGCGCAGGCTGATGATCGTGCCGAGCTCGTGCGGGTCGCTGTTGGCCGGGCTTGACGAGCCAGCGAAGGAGTACCGGCAATCACCCCGTGAAGTCGGCAAGAGTTTATCAACATCTGGCGCCCATTTATAAATCGCGCGTGGATCGCGGCGTATCCGGACGCTACTTTTAAGGATTCGGGGTTTGAGCGGCTTCCCGGGTGCCAGACTACTCGCCACAAATGGTCCGCTTCCGGCCGTCCCCTCAAAAGCAGGAATATACTTCCCGAATCCGGGTATATTGATGAAGGGTGATACGGCGGAGATCCGCCTGTAGGCTTGACGCCAGGACGGAGTCTCGATTACATCGAGCACTCAGACGAAAAACGCGAGGAGCACGTAAATGGCAAGGCAAATGGCAACACAAACGGCAGCGACAACGAAGACGGGCCAATTCCTGGCGGGAGGAACGTGCCTCGCAGTTCTGCTCGAAATCGTGTGCGCGATGGCCGCTGCCCAGAGCCCGCAGCCGGCTCCGATAACGATCACCCTGGCGGGGCAATCGATGATCCGGTCGGACCTCCGCGAGACCGCACCGGCGGCGGTGCCTGTGATCCAAGGGTTGCTGAAGGGCGATGTGGTGTTCACCAACTTTGAGGCCGCGGTGGCCGAAAAGGGCGAGACGATCCACGAAGGCAGGGGATTTCTCGCTCCGCCCGAAGCGCTCGATGCGGTGAAAACGTTCGGTTTTAACTTGTTGTCCCTGTCCGGCAACCATGCATTCGATCTGAGATTGGCAGGCGTTCAGAACACGCTCCGCGAAACCGACAGCCGGAAGATCGTGCATGCCGGAACGGGAAAGAACCTGGCTGAAGCCACGGCGCCGGGCTATCTGCACACCCCGAAGGGCACCATTGCCTTGATCGCAAGCGCGTCGGGCCTCATTACGCCGGGAGGGAGCGCCACGGCGGACCGACCGGGTGTGAATGAGCTTCGCGTCGAAGCCGGCGACAAGGAAAATGAGGCCACGGTCGATCTGCCCGGCGCGCCCGCCAACACGCCGAATCCGGCGGATTCGCAGCGCATCCTTGACAGCATTCGTGAAGCCCGCCAGCACGCGGACCTCGTGATCGTCTACCAGCATAACCACGTCTTCGCCAATCACTCCTTCGCGACGATTTTCACGGAAGGGCTGCAGGAGCGGCTCGCCCCGAATGATTGGCTCATAAAGTGGACGCATGCGGAGGTAGACGCGGGCGCGGACATCATAGTGATGCACGGCGCGCCTCTGCTGCACGGGGTGGAGATTTATCACGGCAAGCCCATCTTTTACGATCTCGGCAACTTCATTTACAACTTGCCGCCCACGCTGACGTACATCGATGAACCGATGAATTGGGAGAGCGCGGTCGCGTACGTCGAATTTCAGGGAAAGAACCTGCAATCGATTTCCTTCCGGCCGATCGCCTTGAACTACATAGGCGAGGGCCAGCCCGATATTCACAACGAGTACGTCAACAACCAGTTCATCGACACGCGCGGGCTGCCCACGCCGGTAACGGGCGCCAGAGCGGGTTATATCCTCCAGCGCCTGGCCGACGCCTCAAAGCCCTTCGGCACGAAGATGGAAATCAAGGGCGACACAGCCGAAATCAACCTCAAACCCTGACCTGACGTAGCGCACGCACTCTGCGTGCCGCGTCGAGACTCATCTCGACGCTTGCGGATTAATAGATATAAAATAATGCGATACGCGGAAGGAGCGAATATGTGTGATCAGGATCATTTTGAGAAGGACCGGCAGGAGTACGAGGCTCTGGGTTTGGTGACTCGAAAGCAATTCGGCGCCATGTTGGGCGCAGGCATAGCCATGATGCTGCCGCAGGTCGCGAACGCGGCTGCAGTGACCGAATCGGAAGTGAACGTAATGACGCCGGACGGCACAGCGGACTGCTACTTCGTGCATCCGGCGACCGGCACAGCCCCAGGCGTTCTCGTCTGGCCGGACATCTTCGGGTTGCGGCCGGCACTCCGCCAGATGGGCAAACGGCTCGCCGAATCGGGCTATTCGGTCCTCGTGGTGAATCCGTTCTACCGTGTCAAAAAAGCCCCGACTGCGGACGCCGGCGCCGCCACCCCGGTCCCGCAGTTGTTGCCGCTCGCGCAAGCTCTGAACGAGACGACGGAGATGACTGACGCGAAGGCGTTCATCGGGTGGCTCGACAAGCAATCGTCGGTGGCCAAAAATCGGAAGATGGGCGTCCAGGGTTATTGCATGAGCGGCCCGATCGCGTTTCGTACCGCGGCCGCCGTGCCCGATCGCATCGGAGCGGTCGGCTCCTTCCATGGCGGCGGGCTCGTGACGGATATGCCGAACAGTCCGCATCTGCAGGCCGCGAAGTCCAAAGCGCAGTTCCTCATCGCGATCGCGGCAAACGATGATATGCGGTCGCCCAATGAGAAGAACGTTTTGAAAGAGACGTTCGCCAAGGCGAACCTGCCCGCGGAAATCGAGGTATACACGGGCGCTGCGCACGGCTGGTGCCCTCCGGATTCGGGGGTCTACAACGAGCCCCAGGCCGAGAAGGCATGGACCCGCTTGCTGGCGCTCTACGGCAAAGCCCTGGCCTGACGTGGCGCACGCACTCTGCGTGCCGTGTCGAGACTCATCTCGACACAATCGAAGGATTCTTATTTTCTGCGGCGGCCGCGGATGATGAGTAACCCGCCGGCCAACAGCGCCAAGGCCGCCCCGCCCGCCGCGGGATCGATCTCCGGCACGGCAAGAGCCCCGGCCACACAGTGAAGCGACGCGCCCATCATCAATAAAACCAGCCCTGCAATCTTTCGTGCCATACTCTGAGCTCTCCTTTTTGTCCGCTGGCGAATTGGCTTATACTATCACAGCGAAGTCGCGATTAGCGCTCGGTAGGCTGTTGATTTTCAGAGTTGAGGATCTCATGTCCTGGTTACCCACGGAGTTACGCACGGAGGGGGTCGCGTTTTGGTCGGTGTTCGTGGTGTCGTTCCTGGGTGTAGCCCTCTGGGAATCCCTGCGGCCGGGACGCGGGTTGTCTGAGCCCGTTGAGCGGCGATGGGGGAAGCACTCGCTGCTGTTCCTTGTGTCGTTTGCCGTCTCCGCCGTACTCGTTCCGACGAGTCCGGTGCTGATGGCCGCCTCGGTAGCCGGGAGTCGGTTCGGGCTCTTGAACAAGCCTGGGCTGCCCCTCGCCGTGCGGTGGATTTTGGCTTTCCTGATCCTCGATCTCACCAGGTATCTGGCCCACCCGGGCGCTGCACTCGTTCCATTTCCTGTGGCGCGTGCACCAGGTCCACCACTCGGACCGGGACTTCGATGTCTCCACATCGGTCCGGGCTCATCCGATAGAGGTGATCCTGTTCCAGGGAGCCACTTTGACGATGATTGCCATTCTCGCCCCGCCGCTCTCTGCGGTGCTGGCAGTTGAACTGACGAGTGTCTTCGAGAGCTTTTTCAGCCACGCCAACGCCTCCTTGCCCGAGTGGCTGCAGGCAGGGCTCGGGGTGATTCTCTATACCCCGGACACGCACCGCATCCACCATTCCGTCGACATAGGGATGCAGAATCGCAATTTTGGCGACATCTTTCCGTGGTGGGATCGCCTTCTGGGCACCTATCAGCCTCCGCTGCCCGCCGGAGACCCGATCGTGATCGGATTAGAGGAATTCCGGAGCGGTGCCAGCCCCGGCTTCGTGTCCATCTTGAAGCAGCCTTTTCTCCCCTAATGTGGCGCACGCACTCCTCATGCGTGCCGCGTCGAGACTGATCTCGACGCCTGCGCTCGACCAGGGAAAATCCTGCGGATTCCGAACCAACCCGGCTTTCACCGGATTGGCTTCAATGTACGCTCGAATTTTCTCAAACTCGCTCCTGTTCCGAACCCAATGATCGTAAGATCCCTTTTGCCAGAAAGGTTCTCCGGTGCGTCCCAGCACGCGGTTGGCGTAACGTGCTGTCGTTCCCTTGAGCGATTTCAGGAGCAGATCGGGAGCGATCGCGGGCCGAATCAGCAAATGGACGTGATTTGCCATGACCACGTAAGCGCTCAGCTCGTAGTGTCCCAGTTCCACCCCTTTATGGATGGAACCGGCCGCGATTCGCGCAATATCGGGCCGCTGAAGGTACATCGGTCCCTGCCGCGGGGTATCCAGTTGCCGGTCCAGCCAGACGAAAGCTTGTCCCGACGTGAGCGGGCCGGGCGGAGGCAGCAATGAAGCGGGTACACTGCCATGCAGGTGCCAGGTGAGAAATAACGGTGTATCCTCCGGGTAAAGGTGCGGCAGTCGGCGGCGATGCGGAGTCAAGTGCCCCAATAGTAGGCGGAACGCAAAAACTTCTCCGTAGCGCACGCACTCTGCGTGCCGCGTCGAGACTCATCTCGACGCCTGCGCTTCTTGTGAGAATGCTCCGGCAGTAGTCCCATTTGATTTGGCAAGCCAGGTCTCCCAAAGTGCTGCGGCGGCGGCCAAACCCGGGAACGAAAAAGGATGCAGATAGCGATAGGCTGCTTCCGAAGCGCCCCAAAAGGTCGCGGCAAACAATAGCAGGGTCCAGACGAACAGCGGAACTGCTCCTCGTGTGTCGAGCGGCCTGCACCACACGGCCAGGCCGGCCAGCAGGGGAGAGGCCAGCAGAAACAGGTTCCAATAGCGGCCGAGCAAATCATACCGTCTGCTCGGTGTGTAGAGAGTGTTCTGGTGGGAAACGTCGACCCCGAACACATCGGAAATCATTCGGGCGCCGCTATCACCGACCACCCGTGTCGGCGGCGTTCCGTTCTCCTTGGCCAGAACCCGATTCAGCCGCCGAATGTCCTGCCAGTATTCGAGCCAGGTATGAAAACCGAGCCGCGCGAACCCCCACGGATCTCGCATGATCGCCGCGCGGGCCAGCTGACTCCCAGCCTGATTCGCCTTCTTTGGATCGCCCCCGAAGACGGCGTAAAGCCGCGGCACGAACCCGTCAGCGGTCCACATCTGCGCGGTCCGGGATTCGGCATCGGAAAGAGGCAGACTGCTCTGCATCTGCGCCCGGACTGCTTCGGCAACCCGAGCATCTTTGGCGTCCTCTGGTTTGATCAGGGGAGCTACCAGAGTCACCAGGAAATCTCCCGTTCGGTATTGATAAGCGGGTTCACGCCCCGCCAGTCTTCCGGTCAGAGCGCGATATCCCATTTGAACGAGCAGCGTGGAACTGCAACTCACCAGGAAAGCGATCGCCAGGGCCTTGGGTTTTCTGCCGATGGGCAGCAGCACCGCGCAAGCGAAAACGATCGGCACGTAGACGACTCGAAAGCTGACCAGCACAATACCCAGGAGCGAAGCCGCCACAAGCCAGCGTAGAGAAGACGTCCGCAGGTATTGAAGAGCCGCCGCAAGAAACAGCGCCCCGGCAAGCATTGCGGCAGTCTCCGTCATAATAAGATGCTCGTAGACGATCTGTACGGGGTCGAAGGCGAACGCGATCGCGGCCAGAATGGCGAGCCACGGTCTCACGGAGAAAAACCGCAGCAGGATGAACGCCAGCAGCCAGGCCGTAATTCCACCCATAACAATTTGCATCGCGACGATGGCCCGCAAGGAATGGGTCGATACGGAAAACACGCGGATCAGAGCTCCATACACGAAGGATCGCTCCGGTATGAATGCGTACCCCAGGGCGTTCAAAAGGAAAGCGCCCGAATCGTCGTAGAAGAGAGCTTGTGAGTCAACCGCAAACTGGATGCTCTTGACCAGGACCAGCAACAGCGCTGCTGCTGCCAGGGGCTTGAGGCGAACCATTCTTGCAAGCGTAGCATTTGTGGCGCACGCTCTCAGCGTGCCGCGTCGAGACTAATCTCGACGCCAGAGCCCCGTAGGTCCCACAAATCTTCCCCTGAATTTCCCTGCTAAATCAGCCACTTAGCAAAATCCAACCCGAAAACCACCCCCACCGCCTGCCACAATGAGCCAGCATGAGATCACCCCTGCAAATCGCCGCCGCCCGCGCCAACGGCGCCAAATCCCGTGGCCCCATCACCGCCGACGGAAAACGAGCCTCCGCCGCCAACACCGCAAAATCCACCGGACCCATCACGCCCGAAGGCAAAGCCCGATCCTCCCGAAACGCCACCCGTCACGGCCTGCTCGCGGACTCCATGGTTCTCCACGGTGAGTCCGACGATCGTTTCCGCGCCCTTCTCTCCGACCTCGAAACCGAGCTTAACCCCGAACCCGGCATTGAGTCAGCCCAGACCGAGATCATGGCCGTCGCTCACTGGCGTCGCATGCGTCTCTGGAGTCTCGAAAAAGCGCTGTACATCGAAGAAACCCTCAAACGCCAGGCCGCCAAAGGCAACAATGCCAGCGATGGCAGCGCCGGCAGCGACGATGATCCCGACGGCGAAACACCCATCACCCACCTGGCCCTTTCCTTCCGCTCCCTCGCCGATGAATCCCGCGCCATGGAACTGCTCAACCGCTATGAAACCCGTTATGGCCGCGAGTACCTGCGCGCCCTCGCCTGCTTCAACAACCAGCGCACCCGCAAAAATGCAGCCCGCCAGTCTCTTCAGATCTCCGAACGAACTGAACCCAGCCGCAGCGAACTGAACCCGAGCGCGCCGCATAACGCTAAGGGATACCGGTAACCCATGTCACAACGTCCCGAATTTCTCCGGTTCTCGGACAAACAGAAATTTCCAAACGGACTGAACCCGGGCCCGGCGAAATGCGCCCCGCAAACCGGCATATTGGTAAAATCAAGACGCCTTGGTATCCACACTAAACCTTGCCCAGCAAAGCTTTGCCCCAATAGAGCCACAGGACCGTTGCGCGTGAGCATCAATCAACCCGCCGCTCCAACCTGGGACGCCGACCTCGCGCTCTCCCGCATCCGGGAACTCCAACACCTCCCCGGCGCGCTCCTCCCAATCCTCCACGCCTTGCAGGAAGAGTTCGGATACATCGATCAATCCGCGGTGCCCGTCATCGCCGACGCGCTCAACATATCGCACGCCGAAGTGCACGGCGTCATCACCTTCTATCACGATTTTCGCCATCATCCGCCGGGCCGCCACATCCTCCACATCTGCCGCGCCGAATCCTGCCAGGCCATGGGCTGCGACAAACTGGTCCAGCACGTCGAAAATCGCCTCGGCGTGAAATTGGGCCAGACCACCCCGGATAACAACTTCACCCTCCAGGCCGTCTACTGCCTCGGCAACTGTGCGCTCTCCCCAGCCGCAATGCTCGACGGCAGGCCCTACGGCCGCGTCTCCACCGAAATCGCCGACTTCCTGATCGACGACGCCCAACGGCATTCCGGAGCTCATAAACAATGAGCCGTAGACAATGAGCCAGAAAATCTACGTCCCCGGCGACATGGCGGCCATCTCAGTCGGAGCCGACGCCGTCGCCCGCGCCATCTCCCGCGAAATATCCCTCCGCGGTCTCGACGTCACCGTAATCCGCAACGGCTCGCGCGGCATGTTCTGGATGGAACCGCTCGTCGAGGTCGAAACTCCCGGCGGACGCATCGCCTACGGGCCCGTTTCGTCCGACGCGGTGCCAGGCCTGTTCGAAGCCGGTTTTCTCGAAGGAAATTTTCATTCTTCCTGTCACGGACCCACCGAACATATCGATTGGCTCAAACGTCAGGAGCGCCTCACCTTCGCCCGTTGCGGCATCACCGATCCTCTCTCACTTGCCGATTACATCGCGCATGACGGCTACCGAGGCCTGACCAACGCCCTGAGTCACACCCGTGAAGGCATCGTGGAAGAGGTAACGAAATCAGGCCTGCGCGGGCGCGGCGGAGCCGGCTTTCCCACCGGCATCAAATGGCGCACTGTCCTCAACGCCGTCGCCGACCAGAAATACATCGTCTGCAATGCCGATGAAGGCGATAGCGGTACCTACGCCGATCGCATGATCATGGAGGGCGATCCGTTCGTCCTTATTGAAGGCATGACGATCGCGGGCCTGGCCGTCGACGCCACCTCCGGATACATCTACGTTCGCTCCGAATATCCCCACGCATTCCGCACCCTGCGGCGTGCCATTGACGCTGCTTATGCCCACGGCTATCTCGGCGCGAGCGTCGCGGGCAGCGGTAAGCGTTTCGATCTCGACGTCCGCATGGGAGCGGGCGCCTACATTTGCGGTGAAGAGACCTCCCTGCTCGAGAGCCTCGAAGGCAAGCGCGGCCAGATCCGCTTCAAGCCGCCGCTGCCCGCCATTGAAGGTTTATTCGGCAAGCCGACGGTCGTGAATAACGTCATCTCGCTCGCCACCGTCCCCATCATTCTGGATAAGGGCGCGGATTTCTACCGCGACTTCGGGATGGGCCGGTCGCGCGGCACGCTCACCATTCAACTCGCCGGTAACATCAAGCACGGCGGCCTGGTCGAAAAGGCATTCGGCCTCACATTGCGGGACGCGATCTACGATTTCGGCGGGGGAACCGCCACCGGACGTCCGTTCCGAGCCGTGCAGGTAGGCGGACCGCTGGGCGCCTACTTCCCCGAATCGCTTCTCGATACCCCGCTCGACTACGAAGCCTTCACGGCACAGAAGGGCCTTCTCGGGCACGGCGGCATCGTCGTTTTCGACGATACGGTGGACCTGGCCAAACAGGCCCGGTTCGCCATGGAATTCTGCGCCATCGAGAGCTGCGGCAAATGCACCCCGTGCCGGCTCGGATCCACCCGAGGAGTCGAGGTAATCGACAGAATCGTCGCCAATCACGACCGCGCCAAAAACCTCGAAGTACTCGACGATCTCTGCGAGCTGATGCTGGACGGCTCGCTCTGCGCCCTCGGAGGCCTGACCCCCTACCCCGTCCTGAGTGCCCTGAAGCACTTCCCCGAGGACTTCCATGCTTAGTTCTGTGATCTCACCCAGTTCCCCCTTAACCACCCAGCTCCACCTTAACCACCCAGTTCCCCCTCAAATTGTGGGGCGGCTCCCCCGAGCCGCGGCGGGCGCCCTCGCCCGGCTCTTGCGGGTGGCGCCTGTGATTCAGCCAGTACTTTCCTGCCGCCAATTCTCCAGAGTTCAGATAAGATAAATATGGGTAAATCTCTATGGCTCTGATGCAGGAAATCGACTACGGCACCCCTGTCCGTATCGCCGAAACGCTTGTCAGCCTCGAAATCGACGGCAAACTCGTCACGGTCCCCCGTGGCACGTCCCTGATGCGCGCCGCAGTCAACGCCGGAATCCAGGTGCCAAAACTCTGCGCCACCGATAGCGTGGAGCCCTTCGGATCCTGCCGCCTCTGTCTCGTAGAAATCGAAGGCCGCCGAGGCACGCCCGCCTCCTGCACCACCCAGGCCGAGCCCGGCATGAAAGTCCGGACCCAATCCCCCAAACTGGCCAAAATGCGCCGCGGCGTGATGGAACTCTACATCTCCGACCATCCGCTCGATTGCCTCACCTGCGCCGCCAACGGCAACTGCGAACTCCAGGACATGGCCGGCGTAGTCGGGCTTCGCGAAGTGCGCTACGGCTACGAAGGCGCGAATCATCTGAAGTCCGTGAAGGACGAATCGAATCCCTACTTCACCTTCGATCCTTCAAAGTGCATCGTCTGCTCGCGTTGCGTGCGCGCCTGTGAAGAAGTGCAGGGCACCTTCGCGCTCACCATCGACGGGCGCGGATTCGCCTCCGTCGTCTCCGCCGGCAACAAAGACTTTCTCGATTCCGAATGCGTCTCCTGCGGAGCCTGCGTCCAGGCCTGCCCCACGGCTACCCTGATGGAAAAATCGGTGATCGCCAAAGGCCAGGGCGAGCACAGCGTCATCACTACCTGCGCCTACTGCGGCGTCGGATGCTCCTTCAAAGCCGAAATGCAGGGCAACGAAGTCGTCCGCATGGTTCCTTATAAAGACGGGAAAGCCAACCACGGCCACTCCTGCGTCAAAGGCCGTTTTTCGTGGGGTTACGCGACCCACAAAGATCGCATGCTCAAGCCCATGGTGCGCGCGAAGATCACCGATCCCTGGCGCGAAGTCACCTGGGAAGAAGCCATCGGCCACGCCGCAAGCGAGTTCAAACGCATCCAGGCTAAATACGGGCGGGATTCGATCGGCGGCATCACGTCCTCGCGCTGCACCAACGAGGAGACCTACCTCGTCCAGAAAATGGTTCGGGCTGCGTTCGGAAACAATAACGTCGACACCTGCGCCCGTGTTTGCCACTCGCCCACCGGCTATGGATTGAACGCCACCTTCGGCACTTCGGCCGGTACCCAGGATTTCGATTCCGTTGAAGAGGCCGACGTCATCATGGTGATTGGCGCCAATCCCACCGACGCCCATCCCGTTTTCGCCTCCCAGATGAAGCGGCGTTTAAGAGAAGGTGCGCGCCTGATCGTCGTCGATCCGCGCCGCATCGATCTCGTCAAGACCCCGCACGTCCAGGCGGATTATCACTTGCCTCTGCGTCCAGGCACCAACGTCGCCATCATGAACGCCATTTCGCACGTGATCGTCGCCGAAGGGCTTGTCAACGAACCCTACGTAAACGAACGCTGCGATCTGAAGGCGTTCGACCTGTGGCGGAACTTCATCGCCGAAGAGCGCAATTCGCCCGAAGCGCTGGAACCATTAACCGGAGTCCCCGCGGCCGACGTGCGCGCTGCGGCGCGTCTCTACGCTACCGGCGGCAACGCTGCGATCTACTACGGGTTGGGCGTCACTGAACATAGCCAGGGTTCCACCATGGTGATGGGGATGGCGAACCTCGCTATGGCGACCGGCAACGTGGGCAAACGAGGTGCTGGTGTGAACCCCTTGCGTGGCCAGAACAACGTACAGGGTTCCTGCGATATGGGGTCGTTCCCGCACGAGTTTTCCGGTTATCGCCACGTTTCAACCGACGCCGTTCGCGAGATGTTTGAAGAAGCCTGGAATGTGACCCTTCAGGGCGAGCCCGGGCTGCGGATTCCGAACATGTTGGATGCCGCTGTCGAAGGTACCTTCATGGGCCTTTACGTCCAGGGCGAGGACATCGCGCAATCCGATCCGAACACGCACCACGTCACGGCCGGTCTCGCCGCCATGGAATGCGTCGTAGTGCAGGATCTTTTCCTGAACGAAACCGCCAGCTACGCGCACGTTTTCCTGCCCGGCTCGTCCTTCCTCGAAAAGGACGGGACTTTCACCAACGCCGAACGCCGCCTTGGCCGCGTGCGCAAAGCCATTCCGCCGATGGCGGGCAAAGCGGATTGGGAAGTCACGATGGAGCTTTCCGCCGCGCTCGGCTATCCCATGCATTACAACCATCCGTCGGAAATCATGGATGAAATCGCGCGCCTGACGCCTACCTTCGCCGGTGTCAGCTATGCGAAGCTCGATGAAGTCGGCAGCCTCCAGTGGCCTTGTAATGAGAAGGCCCCGGACGGAACGCCGATCATGCACATCGACCGTTTCGTGCGCGGCAAGGGCCGCTTCATGATCACCGAATTCGTCCCCACCGACGAACGCACGACGGACCGTTTCCCGCTCATCCTGACCACCGGGCGCATCCTCTCGCAGTACAACGTGGGAGCCCAGACCGCCCGCACCGAAAACAACGTCTGGCACCACGAAGACATTCTGGATATCCATCCCTTCGATGCCGAGAATCGCGGCATCCGCGACGGCGATCTGGTCGCGCTCTCCAGCCGCGCCGGTCAGACTTCGCTGCACGCCCGCGTCACCGAGCGCATTCAGCCCGGAGTCGTCTACACAACTTTCCACCACGCCATTTCCGGAGCCAACGTCGTCACCACCGATTTCTCCGACTGGGCCACCGGCTGTCCCGAATATAAGGTGACCGCCGTCCAGGTGCAGCCGGTCAAACGGGAATCCGAGTGGCAGAAGCATTACCGCGAAACCAAGCGGCTCACGACGCAGATCATGGCCGAACCGGTCGCCGGTGACTAGGGTAACGCCGGCGGTCTTGCCGCCGGTTCTTTTATAAAATCATGAACCCAGACCTGATGGTTCACAACGCGAACCAGATCGCCCTTTACTTTGCCAGTTTTCCCAGGGAAGAAGCCATCGAGGGAGTCACCGACCATATCCGGAAATTCTGGGAAAAGCGAATGAAAAAGCAGATCGTCGATTATGTCGCCCAGGGCGGCGACGGTCTGCATGAGCTGGCGCGCGAAGCCGTCAAGCGGCTGACGTAGCCGTGTCCCAAAATCTTCCTCTCCTGCTCGCTCTCTTCATCGGGAGCGGGTGTTCCGCATTGATCTATGAGGTTGTCTGGCTGCAGTTGCTGCAGTTGGTGATCGGGTCGTCCGCCGCCTCGCTCGCTGTCCTCCTCGGAACATTCATGGGAGGGATGTGCCTCGGCAGCATTGCCCTGCCCCGCCTGACTTCCGCCCGCAAACATCCGCTGCGGGTCTACGCCGCACTCGAACTCGGCACCGGCCTTTTTGGCTTCGCCGTGCTCTTCGGACTACCTTACGTCCAGAACCTCTATACCGCGAGTATCGGCCACGGCCTGCCCGGAATCCTCCTCCGCAGCGTCGCTTGCGCCATCTGCCTGCTGCCGCCCACCCTCATGATGGGCGCGACCCTGCCCGCCATCTCGCGCTGGATCGAGACCACCCCGCGGGCCGCATCCTGGTGGGGATTCTTCTATGGCGGCAACATCTCCGGCGGCGTTTTCGGCTGCCTGCTCGCGGGGTTTTACCTGCTGAGAATCCACGACATGGCAACCGCGACTTACGTCGCCGCCGCGATCAACCTCGTAGTCGCGCTCGCCAGTTTCTCACTCTCCCGGCTCGTGCCGTACGAGCCCCGCTTCGCGACGCTCGACGCAACCAGTCGCGCGCCAGGTTCGTGGTCCGTCTACTTCGCGATCGCGCTCTCTGGCCTCTGCGCTCTCGGCGCCGAAGTCATCTGGACCCGCAATCTCTCGCTCATGCTCGGCCCCACCGTCTACACCTTTTCGATCATCCTCGGTGTCTTCCTCACCGGGCTCGGACTGGGCAGCAGCGCAGGCTCCGCCTTTGCTCGAAACCATCCACATCCCCGCAAGCTCTTCGCTTTATGTCAGCTTTTGCAAGTCGTAGCCCTCGCGGTTGCTGCCTGGATGCTCGCCGATTTCCTCCCGTATTGGACCGGGCATGTGAACGCCGCGTCCGACGCTGTCTGGCGGGATTTCCTCAGCGATATCGCCCGCTGCGCCATCGCCATCCTGCCGTCGACCATCCTGTGGGGTGCAAGCTTCCCGCTGGCCCTCGCCAGCGTTGCCCGAAACACCGATCCCGGCAGATTGGTCGGTGAAGTCTACGGCGCGAACACCATCGGTGCCATCGTCGGATCGCTCGCCTTCAGTCTGATCTTCATCCGCTACGCCGGGACGCAGCACTCCGAGCAGATCCTGATTCTGCTGTCGGTCGTCGCCGCCATCGTCCTGCAGAAGCCGTCAGCGAAATCCGCGGGCGCAGCTGTCGCTGCAATTCTCGTAGCGTGGACGGTGCCCGCGCTTCCGTGGAAACTGATCGCCTTCGGCCGCCGCCTCGCCACCACAACCGGAAACTGGACCCTTTATTATGCCGCCGAAGGCATGAACTCCTCGATCGCCTATACGAAGTACGAGGGCGTTACCACGTACTTCCACGTCAGCGGCAAAACGGAAGCCTCCGCCGAACCTCAGGACATGCGTCTGCAGCGTTTACTCGGCCACCTGCCCGCCTTGCTGCACTCAAATCCGAAGTCCGTTCTGGTAGTGGGATTCGGCGCCGGCGTCACCGCCGGGACTTTCGTGGTTCACCCGGAAGTGCAGCAGATCACCATCTGTGAAATCGAACCGCTGATTCCCCGCGCGTCGGCTCTCTACTTCCGCGACGAGAACCATAATGTCATGCACGACCCGCGCACCAGAATCGTTTACGACGACGCCCGCCATTTCGTGCTGACATCCACGGAAAAATTCGACATCATCACGTCCGATCCGATTCATCCCTGGGTCAAAGGCATCGCGCCTCTCTATTCCACCGAGTACTTCGATCTGGTGAAAAAGCACCTGAATCCAGGTGGTTTCGTCACCCAGTGGGTCCCTCTGTACGAAAGCAATGTGGAAACAGTCCAGAGCGAGATCGCGACGTTTTTCGAAGCCTTCCCCAACGGAACTATCTGGGGCAATGTGAACGTCGACGGGGATGGCTACGATATCGTGCTGCTGGGGCAGGAGGGCAAACTGAAAATCCACATCGACGACGAACAACAGCGTCTCGATCGTCCCGAATACGAGGCGGTCGCGGCTTCGCTCCGGGAAGTCGGATACAACTCGTTGACCGACTTGTTTGCGACTTACGCCGCGCAGGCGTCGGACTTGCGTGGATGGCTCAGGAACGCGCAGATCAACCGGGATCGGAACCTGCGGCTGCAGTATCTGGCCGGCATGGGCCTGAACCAATATCTGGCCCCGGCGATCTACGAGCAGATACTGCAGCACGGTTCGTTCCCGTCGAACATATTCACGGGATCCCCGGAGCGCATTCGCGCGCTGCGTTTAGCGACCGAAACGGCTGCGGCGGGGTTTAAATGACTGAGTTTTACTGGCGTACCGATTAGGCGCGGGCATCTCAATCACGGTCGCGCCTTTTTCTTCGCGGCCCAGTCCGTCGGGAGTTTCCTTCATGATGAGCTTGACCTTCAAGGTGCGCTCTATGTTCTGGATGTCCCGGCGTTCACCGCGCGTTCCAAAAGTAGAAGCAATCCCCTGCGCCCCCGCTCGGCCGGTGCGGCCTACGCGATGAATAAAGTCTTCGGGTTGCTGCGGCAGATCGAAGTTAACAACGTGCGCGATGTTATCCACATGGATGCCGCGGGCGGCGACATCGGTTGCGACGAGCACGCGATACTGGCCATCCTGGAATCCGCGCAGCGCCTGGTTGCGCTGATTCTGCGAACGGTCACCGTGAATCGCAGTAGCTTTCACGCCACCGGCATAAAGTTTCTTCGCCAGCCGTTCCGCCCCGCGCTTGGTGCGCGCGAAAACGAGAAACGAACCCTGCTCCGATACGAGCAGGTGGTGCAGCAGCGCAAGCTTGCGATCCTGCTCCACTTCGTAAACGTGCATGTCGATCTTATCGGCCGGTTTGGTAATGGACCCGACCGTGATGCGCACGGGATCCTTCAAGTGCTTGCCGATCAGGCGCGCTACCGACGCTTCGAGGGTGGCGGAGAAAAACAAGGTCTGCCTGTTGGCCAGAGTCTTGCGAAGGATGCTCTCAACGGCGGGCAAAAAGCCCATGTCGAGCATGCGGTCCGACTCGTCGAGAACCACGATGCGGATGGCGGCGAGCCCGACGAGCTTGCGGTCGAGGAAATCGCACAACCGGCCCGGCGTGGCGATAATCACCTGCGCGCCCTGGCGGATCGATTTCAACTGGCCGGCTTCACTCATGCCTCCTACAACGACCGCCGCGCGAATACCCGTGCCCGGCGAGAGCAGCATGAACGTTTCGTGAATCTGCAACGCGAGCTCGCGCGTTGGGCTCAAAATCAGAGCCTGAGGGCCCGGGGTCAACGGCTTGCCGCTCAACGATTCAAGAATCGGAAGGGCGAACGCGAGAGTCTTGCCGGTACCGGTTTGCGCGGTGGCAACGACATCATGGCCGAGGTTGGCGGGCGGGATCGCCTGCGCCTGAATCGGCGTGGGCGTAACGAATCCCTGGGCTGCAAGGTTCTTGCGGAGGACAGGGGAAGAGACTAAATCGGAAAAGTTATTCATTCAAAAGTTTTTTGTTTGGTAAGGGGCAATCGGCGAGGCCGTGATGCACGGAGGGCGTAGCAGATTAACTTCGATTACTCCCTTAGTATACCGCAACTGTCTTTGCTCAAACGAGTACCAGCTAAAATTGCATTCAGTGACAGAAACGCGCCATTCCGTTTGCGCTCTCGACTGTCCCGACGCTTGTTCGCTCCTTATTGACGTCGATGAGGCTGGCAAGGGTTCCAGACTCCGCGGCAATCCTGCGCACCCCGTCACGCGTGGCTTTCTCTGCGGAAAAGTGGCACGGTATCTCGAACGCGAGTACGCCCCCACTCGCTTGCTTCGTCCTCTGCGGCGAACCGGCGCAAAAGGCGAAGGCCGTTTTAGCCCCGTCTCCTGGGACGACGCTCTCGGCGAAATCGCGGCCAGACTCACCTCGATATCGAATGAATCGGGCCCGGAGTCGATTCTGCCCTACAGCTACGCCGGCACCATGGGCCTGCTCAACGGTTCCGGCATGGACCGCCGTTTCTTCCACCGGCTGGGCGCATCGCGGCTCGACCGCACTATTTGCTCGGCTGCGGGCGGCGCAGGCCTGACCGACGCGCTCGGCCTCCGCTACGGAGTGGAACCGGAGCAGTTCCGCCACGCGAAGCTGATCATTGCCTGGGGCGCAAACATCCTCGGCACGAACGTCCATCTCTGGCCCTTCATCGTCGAAGCGCGCCGCAACGGCGCAAAGTTCTACACAATCGATCCGCACCAGAATCGTACCGGGAAGCTTTCGGATCGTCACTATGCCATCCGGCCGGGCACCGATGCCGCGCTCGCCCTCGCGATGATGCACGTCATCCTGTCCGAGGGCCTCGAAGACCACGCATATGTCAAACAACACACGCTCGGTGTCAAAGAATTGACGGCCCAGGTCAAGCAATGGACTCCCCAGCGCGCTTCCGAATTGACCGGCCTCCCTGCCGAAGATATCGCCGGTCTAGCGCGTGAATACGCCACCACGCGCCCGGCCGCGATCCGCCTCAACTACGGCGTTCAGCGTTCCGAACGCGGGGCAATGTCCGTGCGAACGATCGCTCTTCTCCCCGCCTTAACCGGAGCCTGGCGCGACATCGGCGGAGGCGTCCAACTCTCTACTTCCGCAGCCTTCCGGCTGAACCGCGCCGGTCTTGAACGTCCTGATCTGCAGCTTGCCTCGCCGCTGAAGCGGGAGGCCCGCATTCTGAACATGTCCGAACTGGGTCGAATCCTGAACGACGTCGACGACCCGCCCGTCAAGGCCCTCGTTGTCTATAACTCGAACCCGGCGGCCATCGCTCCGGATCAACACGCGGTGCGCCGGGGCCTGCGCCGCGACAATCTTTTCACCGTGGTGCTCGAGCAATTCCAGACCGACACTGTCGATTTCGCCGATGTCGTCCTGCCGGCCACCACTTTCCTCGAACACACCGACCTTTACTGCGCTTACGGCCACTACTACCTGCAGCTGGCGCGGCCCGCATTGGAAGCGCCTGGCGAGACCCTCCCGAATACGGAGATCTTCCGCCGCCTGGCTGGTCTCATGGGTTTCGACGACCCTTGTTTCCGGGACACGGATGACGACATGATTCGGGTGTTACTCGACACCGACCACCCGTTCGCCGCCGGCATCACGCTCGACCAACTCGATGCCGAACATTCGGTACGTTTGAAGATCGGCGACCCGTTCCTGCCTTTCGCAGACGGCGGGTTCGGCACGCCCTCAGGCAAGTGTGAATTCCATGCGGAGACGCTCGGGTATGAACCGCCCGTTGAATCGCGTTCCGGAGACACGGGCATCAGCGGACGGTTTCCTCTGGAAATGATCTCGCCTAAAAACGACGACAGCATGAACTCGACTTTCGGAAACCGTCACGATACCGACAGGCAGACTGCCACTCTGGAACTGCATCCCGCAGATGCCGGCCCGCGCGCGATCGTTACAGGCGATGCGGTCCGCGTCTTCAACGATCGCGGCCAATGCATTTTGCGCGCGGAGGTTTCGGGAACCATAGCGCGCGGCGTGGTTTCCGCTCCCTCGACGCGCTGGCCGAAACTCGCGGCCGATGGCAACTCCGTGAACATGCTTACGTCCCAGCGTCTGACCGACAAAGGCGGCGGGCCGACGTTCTATAGTTGTTTAGTGCAGGTAAGAAAAATTGGAGACTAAACGACGCGACTTCAGTCGCCTTTCGTGCATTGCCGTCCTTGCCCTCGCAGGAGCCTCATGCCAGGGAAAACACAACGAGGTCAACGTACAGAACGAAGAAAGTGCGGGATCAGGCATGGTGTCGGTCGTTCGCATGAACGACCCGAAGGCGAGCGAACAGCTATTGAGCGGCTTCTACTCGGTCGAAAACAACGCCTGGCGCTGGACTTCCGGCAAATTCTCGGTCATTTTGCGAACACCGGCGGCCGCCTCGCAGCAGGGCGCCACCTTGTCCCTGGCGTTCACTATCCCCGACGTGGTTATCCAGAAAGTCAAAAGCATCACGATCACCGCTTCCGCCAGTGGAACGGAGTTGAAATCGGCTAAATACGACACCCCAGGATCGTACGTGTTCAACGCCGATGTTCCCGCTTCGATGCTCAGTACGGAATCGGTTAAAGTCGATTTCGCCCTCGACAATAGTTTCCGGCTGGGTGAAGACAAGAGGGAACTTGGAATCGTCGCCGCCTCCGTGAGTATCGCTCCAAAGTAGTGGATTCCCACCCGCTCTGATAAAAGGGCGCCGCATTCACAACGAGGAGGATTCAGTGCTCCTGAAAGCTGACGGCATGATTTATCGGCCGGATTCCGGTTCAATCTTCTGCTGAACTGCGGCCACACGGCCGCTGAACCGCGCTGTACGCCCAAAGAGGGTTTCTTCGCCGAACCTGATTTGGGCAGGCGCGGTGATGAGAAACGAGAGCTGATGATTCAGCACCACGTGGCCGTTCCAATACACCGACATCACCCGGCCCGCCGGCGCGAATTCCACGGCGACGCGATTAGGACCTGGAGCAAGGACAACCTCGACAGTCTGTACATTGTCCGATGTGGGTGCTACGGCCGAGGTCAGCCGGACAATGTTCGCGCTAAGTTTTTCCGCGTCCAGCGCGTAACGCGACCCGAATTCACCGGTGGCTATCAGGGGCTCGCGTGCCGTAGTCTGCGAAACCGGGAATTCGACCATCGCCTCGGCTGAAACTCTCGGGTTGAGTAATGGCCGAAGATCACCGCCGGGGCCAAGCCAGCGCGCAATCCTCGCGTAGGAAGCCGGTCTGGTTTGGACGAAGCTGTCATAAGGCCCCTGGATAGCCAATGCGAGATTTGCGGCAGCGCTGTACAGGATAGCCAGCGCTACGACGGTGGCGGTAAGCTTGCGGCTCCAACCGTTCAGTCGATTGTACGCGGCAGCCGCAACGTAGCATCCGATCAACAGCAGAACGGGAAGGAAATCCACCTCATATCGCTGCGTAGCCCAGCCCGTTCCCGCGATAAACAAAATGCAGCTGGCGGCCGTAAGGAAGAGCAGCCACACGATGGCACGCACTGGCCGGGCTGGCACGAGGCGAGCCAGAAACACGGGAGACGCGAATGCGATGAGCGTGAGTGGACAAAGCGCAAGGCAACCGGCAATCGGCTCAAGCACGTAGCCTGCGGGCAGCGCATAGCCCGGCGTACTGAACGGCAAGCGGATGGCAAGCCGCAGAAATGGAAAGATACGTTCAAAATCGGGGACGCAGGCGATGAAGTAATAAAATCCCGGCAAGAAATTCGCCAGGGCCAACTGCACGGTCGGATGCCGCACATCGCCCAGTTGGTATCGCACGCCGAACTCGAAGGGATTGCCGAATCGAGCGTAGTTATAAAGCGCGATTGCAATGCCGTTCAACGCCAGAGGAATCATGAACGCGATCACTTGCGGCGCGATGACAGCGCGCCAGCCCCGCCGACGTACTTCGCGGAACAGCAGCCACAACGATGCCAGTGATACAGCCAACACCAGATTGGGACGGCAGCCGACGGCGATACCGAAACAGATACCGGAAAGCGCGGCGTATAAAATTTGCCTGCGCTCCAGAGCCAGCAGCTTGAAGAAGAAACAGAATCCGGCCATGAGAAAGCAATAGCCCGAGGCAATCGCAACCTCGTACAACATAACCCGTTGCAAAAGATACGGGATGGATTGGGCCACTCCCAGCCCCAGAAGCATAGCCGCGAACAGCGCAACCGATATCCGCAAACGTGAATACGAAAGCAAATCGATGAACAGCATGCACGAGAACAGAAATCCACCCAGACAGAAGAGCAGGGCCGCAAACGATTCCGGCAAATCATGGCCGGTAACGAATCGCCACGGGGCGAACAGGACCAGAGCCGGCGCGGCGCCGTGATACAGGTAATAACGCCGGTGGTAAAGAACCGCGTCATGTAACCGGTATGGCCTGTTTTGATCGGGATCCCAGGGATCCGCGAGTTGGAGAAGTTCCCGCGCGGGCTGCACCGGCAGGTACAAGTGGCCGTTCACAAAACCACGGCCAAGCAGATCATAGTAGCCACCCAGATCCGTGTTCCAGATAAACCGGCCGTTCGCCGACCGCGAGCACCAGAGATAGAGGATCGCAACCGCCACCACAATCAGGACAGTCGCCACCCGGTATGAAATTGACCGATAAAGCTCTTCTCGCGGAAGCGGGAGTTCGCCAGTAGCGGAAAGTTGGGACAACCGGGCTGACTGGGTTTTCAAGCCGGACGACCTATCGGGATTCAATAACCCCCTGGTGCAGGAGGAGTCCTAATTCTCTTACATCGCCCGGGTGCGTTGCCGCCGGGATGGCCGCATCGAGATGGTAGCGAATTATATGACCGCCGGGACTGTTGTCTATGGGAACCTTCACCTGATTCAGATCGACGGCGGAAGTAACCGGGAAAGTCCCGGCTGGCCGGCCGTCTACTTCGACCGAAAGCCGGTGGGTCTGATCCGGCGGAAATGCCGTGTCCCACAACGAGACAGCGATATCGACCGTGCACTCTGGTTTCGATGCCGGACAACCTGCCCTGAGCGTAAAATCCTGTTTCGTCCACAAAGCTTCATTAACCTCCATGTAGACGCCATCCACGGACTCCAGATAGCCCTGGTTCCCATAGTTTGCCCGTATGTAACGCGCCAATTCTGGTTTTGGCACCCGCCACAGGCGAGTTCCCCCGTAATCATACGCTTCATCATACAAAGGGAAAAGTGCGGGCGAGAGCCCCAGCAAATCAGCTTTGGCACTAATTATCGTTAGCTGCGGATCTTCCCGCAACAGAGAAAGGAGGAACGTGGCATCCCAGCTGTTTGCGTCGAACGGATCATTCAACAGAAGCACGCGGGCTCCCCGCCGGGGATGGCGATTCAACCGGGAAAAATCGGCGGCGAACCGCTGGTATCGGGCGAGCGGCACCGTCATCACCGGCGCATACGTCCTTTTTGCGCGGGACTGGACGATGAAATTCAGCGCCAGAACGGTCAGGAATACCAAAGCCCCGTTTGCGCTCAAAACGCGCCATGCTCCGGGGCTGCGACGCGCGAGTAAACGGTTTCCGATCTCTTGCCATCCGGCAACGGCCGCGATCGCCAATCCCAATTCCGGGATATACATAACGAAGCCGGCCCGGGGAGCGATAAACGCAATCGGCAGCATGGCCACCACAAACCACAACCACCCGAACAGCATCGTGCGGGAACGGATCGCAATCGCAACCAGAGGTCCGGCACACAGGAATTGAGCGGTTCTTGCGTGGCTGAAGAAATGCGGCGCATAGAACAGCATGGCCAGATAATGCGACATTGACTCCAGGTACCGGCGGGTCGATAACTGCGGCTCATAATTCGGCTGGTGCGTCGACAGCGACTCAGGGCCCATTGCTTTCCCGACGATATAAATCAAAACAATGGCGCCCAGCGCGATCGCGGGTATCAGATTCCGCCACTGCTCGCGAGCGGTGAGAGTCCGACGCATGATGATTTCATAGAGCAGCATCAGCACAGGCATGGCGACCGCCATTTCCTTGCAGTCGAGGGCAAAAATCTGCAATACCGCCAATCCCGCGAGGCACCAGGCGGAAACCGGCCGCTCCCGGGCGCGAACGCGAACGTAAAGCGCGATCCCGCTGTAAAAGAAAAGGAAGCAGAGCAAGTCGTAGATGGTTCCGAAATTGTAATAAAGTTCGTACGCGGCCGCGTGGTAACAAATCATCGCGACCACCACCGCGGCTAACGTGCGGGAACCGAGCAACAATCGGGCAACGTAGCCGGCCAGCACAAGATTCATCAGCAGAATGCAATAGACGGCAATCTTGAACGGTAACGGGTGGAATCCAAACAGGCCGTGGAGCGACAGGTACGCGAGACCGCCCATCGGCCTGTAATAATGGCTGGACCAGAAGATCGCCAGACCTCTCGTGATACCCCAGCCTCCCTCCAGATACTTGTACAGATTCATGTAGTCATCGTGCCCGAAATAGGTGGGCAACAAATCGGCCGTGAGGATCACAAATGCCAGAAGGATGAGAGCGGCTCTCCAAAAGATCGCCCTTCGCTCTTTGTTCATGCGAACCCGTGTGTTTTCCGCGGTTTGGAGCGCGTCCGATTGCATCAGTAAATCAGTAAAGGGAAGCCAGAGAAAACGCAGGCATTGTCGAATGATACCTCCTCCCCCGCAGCGCTGGCCACCTTTCAGGCTCATCGTGCGCTAAACAACTACCGGCTCAAAGCCGGTAGGATGGGTTGCGACTGAAACAACCATGGGCGCTGCCCGCCCCCGGCCATGAAAATCAGCCGAGAGACATTGGTTCATTATCAGTAAGTTACGCTCTATTTTCGGAGCAAAGTCGCCTGAAGGAAAAGCGTGGCGCACTCACTTTGAGTACCGTGTCGGCACTCTGCCGACGCCCGGCCATTCGCGTAAAACCGGTGTCGAGAACGTCTCGACACGGCACGTTGAGAACGTGCGCCACGTGAACTCCCAGGCAAAGGTGAAACCTGCTTAAAGCCGGTGGGATTGGACCCGGCGACAGATACTAAACAGGACAGTTAAATCACCCAAATCGACGTTGTGCTATACTTTTTTCTCGGCGATCGTCTTTGGAGTATCGCGGGGGTCGGGGAGCGAGCGGTTCTGTTCTTTCCCCAGACCAGGAACCCCGTCGGATCGAGGCCGGCAATCCCGTCCCGGCTTCCCTGCCCAGTCCCGAATGGCATCGTTTGGGTCCCACGAAGGATATTGCCCGGATCCCGCAACTGAAAGCTGGCTTGTTGCATCTTTCTCTCACGGTGGATGGAATTTCGCGGAAAACGGACGAGTGGGGGCAATCCGGAAGACAATTCACAGCGTCTAAACCGTATAGTACCGGTTTTCATCCGAAATTAATCTTTGGGGAATAGACGTGGACGCGTATTTGATGTAGCCTATACAGAACCTGGAGGTGCTCCAGATCTTTGGCACGGAAGTTGCTGATGGTGTGGAGCGTGTGAGTGGAAAGCGAACTTTCTCAGAAAGGTGAGAAAAATTTAAGCTTCTGGCACTCAGATTTTTTGAAACTTTGATGGTAGATTTTCGTCTCTAGCACAGTAGAGAAAAGGAAAGAAGCCACGCAGACGTTAGAAGACGAGGGACATAGAAATGACCAAGGCTGAACTGGAGAAATACAAGAACATTCTGGAAGCGAAGCAGGCGGAGTTGACCGGCGCGCTGCGCAACCGGGACGAGATCGTCATTGAGAAGGCGCCCGACGCCCTCGATGAAGTGCAATTGGCGGGCGAACGCGAGCTTGCGATTCGCAATCTGGATCGGGATTCGAATATGTTGCGGCAGATTCGCCGCGCGCTGGGCCGCATCGCCGACGGATCGTACGGCGTATGCCTGCACTGCGAGGAGGATATCTCCCCGAAGCGCGTGAACGCGGTGCCGTGGGCGGCTTTTTGCATCAAATGCCAGGAGCAGGTCGATCGGCACGAGATCGAGGTCGAGGATAGCGCCGACTTGTTCGCCAACGCGGCGTAATTATCGCCTTCAAAAAAACGTCTGACGGGTTTCCGGGCGGATCCAACGAGGTCCGCCCGACGTGTTTTTGCCACCCAATAAAAGAGAGCATCCGGCCCGCCTGTTCCCGTTCGCGTCGAAATGAATAGAAGCGGTCAGCTGCGCAGAATGTGCATTCGCCGGACAGCCAGATATTCGAAACGCCGGCAGCCCGCAGTTGCATCTCATTGATTCCAGACAGATCGAGATGCACCGGATGGGAAACGGCGATCCCAAAACGGCGGGCGACTTCGGGACCGACCTCATAGCAGCACCGCCCGATTGACGGGCCGATCGCTGCCCGCAGATTCCGCGGATCTGTCTTCCAGCCGACACCCAGGGCGCGAACTGTGGCCGCCGCGATAGAGTCGGCAGTTCCGCGCCAACCTGCGTGAACTGCCGCAACCGTCCGCGTCGAAGGATCAACCAAGAGGATAGGGACGCAATCGGCGGTTTTCACACCCACAATCACGCCTGATTGGGCCGAGATGAGCGCGTCGCCTGCGCCAAGAGGCCCAGCTGCGTCCTGGACGAGAGCGGAATGAACCTGCTTTGCCGTCGTGATTCCTTCCGGGTAAGTTGAGGACCGCTCCCCGAACCCGTGCATGAGGCCCAGGCATTCGAGATCCGCGAAATTCGGGGCTTTTATCACGCTCGGGAGACCACTGTCGGCTTGTTGTACACCTGCCGGAAGATTTCGGACAGCCGTTCCGCCGCCCAGACTTCCAGATCGATATCCGTCTCGGGGGCAACATTCAGCGTAATCAGAAAATCGCTGTCGCGCTGTCGACACTCGACTGAACGGATTCGCTGCCCGTGGCTGCGATCCAGACTGTCCGCCATCCGGAGCAGAGGGATCAGATATGCGACGGCCCGTTGACCCTCGGCGTCGAGAAGTTGTAAATTGCCATGCTCGGGCGTCGGCAGCGCCTTCCGGTGATAACGGCAGAGGTTGGCAATCAACTCCCGCTCATTCAAGGTGAACCCCGGGAGGTCGGAGTTCGCCACCAGGTAATAAGAATGTTTGTGATGCCTGGTATCACTGACGTAGTGTCCGGAATCGTGCAGATAAGCGGCGGCTTCGAGCAGGCGGCCGTAGTGGGCGGGCAACCTGTGGGCATTTTGAAAACCGAGAAACAGGTCGTTCGCGAGGCGGGCCACCTTGCGGGCGTGCCGCAGCGGAACACCGTAGTGCTCCGCCATTTCTTCCACCACGCTCCGCTGATCGACGGTAAGCTGCGTCAAGCCGCGATCGAGTCCGCGCGCGGCGAGATCGGCGATAATCCCGTCCCGAACGCCGGCGGCGGAGTAAAAGAGCGCGGGCATACGGAACGCTTCGAGGACATGCAGCAGAACGGCGGTTCCCGGGATAATGATTTCGGCGCGGCGCGGACCGATCCCGGGAATTTTTTGCCGCGCCACTATATCGAGGTTCGAGATATCGCGGTAGAGTTTGCGAACCTGGGCCGTAGTCGCCCGCCTGCGGTCGGATTCGTCACGGCGCGCACGGGGAATGCGATTGATGGCGCAAACCACGGCCGATGCCGTGGCGGATGTTCCGACTACCCTGTCGATACGGGCGGCGCCGATGCGGCGCACGGCGGAGCCGATTCGCTCCTCGATATATTCCCCAAGCCGGTGCAGTTCCGTGGGCCGCGGGGGATCGGATTTCAGGAACAGCTCCTGTAAGCGCAATGCGCCCAGGGGTTTGGAAAAAGCCTGGCCGATCCGCTCGTTCTCGCTCAGAATGATTTCCGCGCTGCCGCCGCCGATATCGATGATCAGGAAGCGCTCTTTCGGATGCGGCCAGCGGCTCTTCACGCCCAGATGAATCAGGCGAGCTTCTTCCTGGCCGGAGATGATCTCGACATCGGTACCCAGCGCTGCCGATGCGCGGGCGATGAACTCGTGCTGATTGCCGGCATCCCGGACCGCCGCGGTGGCGACGGCGCGCACGGCCTTCACGTCCAGCCGCTTGTATTGCTGCGACATGGCGTTGAGCACGCCGCAGATCATATCCATCGATTCCTGGCTGATGCGCCCCGCGCGGAATACGCTCGCCCCCAGACGGGTGACCTGCCGTTCCGACGCGAGAATGCGCGGCGGCGCGCCGTCCTCGACCTCGGCGGCTTCCATCCGAACAGAGTTGCTTCCTATGTCGACGGAGGCGTAGCGCGGCATCCCAACGCTATAATAGCGGCAACCTCACTTCCGGCTGATGAATTCTCTATTCACCCCCAACCGTCATCGAGGCAAGCTCATTGTCGTTGAGGGAATCGACGGTTCGGGCAAAAGCACGCAGATCTCGCTCCTGAGCCAGTGGCTGCGCGCGCGAGGATTCGCGGTCGCTTTCAGCGAATGGAATTCTTCCCCTCTGGTGCACGAAACTACGCGCCGCGGCAAGAAGAAGGAGATGTTCACTCCCACCACGTTCAGCCTGCTCCATGCGACCGATTTCGCCGACCGCACCGAGCGCTACATTCTGCCTCTGGTCCGCGCCGGCGCGATCGTGTGTGCCGACCGGTATGCTTACACAGCTTTCGCGCGCGACGTGGCACGCGGGGTGGATCCGAAATGGGTGCGCAATCTCTACAGCTTCGCCATTCGCCCCAATGTTGCGTTCTACTTCAAGACGCCGCTCGACGTGGCGCTGGGGCGCATTCTCGGCGGCCGGGATGCGCTGAAATACTACGAAGCGGGCATGGACCTTAAAATCAGCCGCGACGTGGAAGAAAGTTTCCGGATTTTTCAGGGCCGCATTCTGGCCGAGTATGAAGCCATGGCGGAAGAGATGGGGTTTCATGTGATCGACGCCACCCAATCCATCGAAGATCAGCAGCGACAGATGAGAGCGGTGGTGGTGAAAGAACTGGGCCGCAGCCTGAAGGCCGGCGTCCTGAAAGTGCCGGTTCTGGAAATCAATGGCAGAAAGCATTAGGAAAAAAACCGCGGATAATAAGCCCGTGCTCCCGAAGCCGCTGGAGCCCTATGTGGACGCGCTGCCCGGCGTCGAAACCGCGAACCTCTCGGGCAAACTTATCGTGATCGAAGGGCCCGACGCGGTGGGGCGTTCGACGCAGGTGACGCAGCTCCGGCTCTGGCTCGAGCAGGAAGGGCACGCCGTACTCGATACCGGCATGGCCCGTTCGGCGCTGGCGGGCAAAGGCATCGCACACGCGAAGGAAGGCAACACGCTCGGCCCGGTGACGGCCACGCTCTATTACGTCACTGATTTTGCCGACCGCCTGGAGAATGAGATCATCCCCGCGCTTCGGGCCGGCTTCGTGGTCCTTACGGACCGCTATATTTTCTCGATGATGGCGCGTGCCATTGCCCGCGGGGAAGACCGGGAATGGATCGAGCGCGTATGCGGGTTCGGGCTCGTGCCCCATGCGGTTTACTATCTGCGCGCCAAGGTGAAAGATCTCGTCTCGCGCGTCGTCATCGGCCGCGGCGCTTTCGACTACTGGGAAAGCGGGATGGATTACCACTTCGGCAACGACATGTACGAGAGCTTCGTCAATTATCAAACGCGTCTCATCCGGGTGCTCGACCGGATGTCCGCCCGCTATGGCTTTATCGAGATTGACGCCAGCAAGCCGCCCGAGATCATATTCCGCGAATTGCAACGTCGGATCACTTCGCTGCAAATCAGGAAGGTGAACGGCGCCGCGGCGGGCGTCGTGCGGAAAGCGCCGGCAGGCGTGACCAGAAAAGCGACCGCAGTGGGAAAGGTTTCCGCGTAGTGGAGTTGTACGTGTTTCGCCATGGGATCGCCGAGGATGCCCAATCCGGGCGTCCGGATGCCAATCGCGCGCTGACGGACGAAGGACGTAAGAAGGTTGCCGAGGTGGTGAAGGCGGCGCGGCGGGCGGGTTTCCAACCTTCGCTGATTGTTTCGAGCCCTTATTTGCGCGCGATTCAGACAGCGAAAGTCGCCGAGGATGAGCTTGGTTATAAAGGCGAGGTGGTGCGCACCGATGCGCTCGTGCCGCACGGTTCTCCGGAGACGGTGTGGAGCGAACTGCGCGATTACCGCGCCGAATCGGCCATTCTGCTTGCAGGGCATGAGCCTTTGTTGAGCCGGATTGTTGCGTACCTGCTTGCGGCTCCCGGATTGCGCGTCGAGATGAAGAAGGCGGCGATGGTGCGGATCGATCTGGAAAGCTTTGGTTCCGCGCCGCATGGCACGCTGCGCTGGATGATTACGCCGAAGCTGGTTGGGTAGGGAGTAACGGTCAATTGCCGACTTCCACGGCTAGCGACTACCCGTTCAGATGCCTGCCAGGGATCTCCGTCTCCCCGGCCTGATAATAGAACAATCGAAATTCCATGCCGTTCACAGCGGGCGACCGAGTAGTTACGGAACAGCCAGGAAAAGCAAATCAACTTGCGGCGATTCCCATCCTCCTGATCGCGCTCGTGGCGCTGGGTGCCGGCCTGCGGCTGTGGCAGTACTTCGCCAATCCTGCAATATGGCTCGATGAAATTGCCGTAGCGCGAAACATACTGGATCGCCCCCTCCGGGACCTTTTGACTTTGCCTCTCGCCTATGACCAGTCGGCGCCCAAAGGTTTTCTACTGCTGGAGAAGGCCGCCACGTCCTTGTTCGGCTCCAGCGATTACGTCCTCAGATTCTTCCCTCTTCTCTCATCGCTTGTTGCGCTAGTCGTGTTCTGGCGAATCGTTCTGCGGTGCCTGGATGATCTTGCCGGGCTCGTCGCTCTGGCGCTGTTTGCTACTGCCGCCCCCTACGTAGTCTTTGCCTCGCAAGTGAAACAGTATTCGTTCGACATCGCGGTAGCACTACTGCTGTTTTGGCTGGCGCTTGACGTCAGGGGATCAAACCTTTCAGTAGGGAAAGCCCTCCGGGCGGGAATCGCTGGCGCGGTTCTTGTTTGGTTTTCGCAACCGTCAGTTCTTGTGGTCTGTGCCCTGGGAGCTTCGTTGACTGCATTTTTTGCGTTGAACGATCGGCACCGGGCGCCGGACGGGTATTCGCGCTTCCTTGCAATGACACTTGGATTGTGGCTTGCTTCGGGATTGGTCGCCGCTCTTGCCGGGCTGACGAGCGTGACAGCCGCGACAAAAGAGTACATGCATCGATATTGGGTGGCGGGCTTCCCACCAGTTCCGATCTCGCGTGTTGCAAAAACTCTTTGGCCCTGGGATCAACTTGAGAGGATTCTGGGTGCGGGCGGACCGGCAAGTCTCATCTATCCGGTGCCGACAATTTTCTTCGGATTGATTGTGCTGGGTTTTGTGGCGCTCTGGCGTCGGGATCGCTTCGTGACGACACTCCTGCTCGCGCCGTTTGGCTTGACGCTCGCCGCGGCAATTGCCCGGCAGTATCCGTTCAGTGACCGGCTGATCCTTTTCCTGACTCCAACTTTTTTCATCGCGATTGGCGCATCGGCGGAGCAGATTCGTCAATCGTTAGGCCGGTGGCCTACACCCGTTGGAGTGTTCGTGCCCGTTCTGATTACGGCGTCGGCTGTCTATCCCATGGCGAAAACGCCGCCCGCATATCACCTCGAAGACATGAAGCCTGAACTGGCTTACCTGCAGGAAAGGCGACGTCCAGGAGATGCTGTTTATGTCTACTACGGCGCCGCCCCGGTAGTGACCTTCTATGCTGGCTCATACGGCCTTCGCGAGAACGACTATGCGGTGGGAGGCTGTAATCGCGGTGACAGCAGGAGCTACTTTGGGGAGCTTGACGGATTTCGCGGACGCCCTCGCGTTTGGGTACTGATTACACATTCATTGGCACTATATCGGGAGCGCGACGACATTCTTCGCTATCTAGACACCATTGGCTTGCGGCGCGATAGCTTTGCAACGAAGTCTCGTCTGCCGAGCCGCGTGGGATCGGCAGCGGAGGTATTTTTGTACGATCTCAGCGATCCGGTCAGACTTAGCCGGGCTACGTCCCTGTCATCGCCGGTAAGCGGCCCTTCCTCGGTGAACGCAAGAGTTGGATGCGGAGAAGGGCCACAAGCAATGGTGGCGTCGCGCGGTCTGGCAACGCAATAGTCGCGTCCAAGAGGGCCACTCGGGTTTGTAACGCGCAAACTGTTCATGTCGCAGACGGGATTGTGGGAAAATCGTTCTATGAAGCGTCCGTTTTCTGCCACCGTCTGGCGTGAGGGAGAATGGTTTGTTTCCCAGTGCCTGGATGTGGATATTGCCAGCCAGGGCCACACCGAGGAAGAGGCTCTCGCAAATCTGCGAGAAGCGCTCGAGTTACACTTCGAACCACCGGTTGCCACGCACCCTCCAACAGTGCGCCAAATCGAGGTGGAGGTTGGGGCGACTTAGACCGCTCAGTTTCCGCGAAATCAAGCGTCGTCTCGAGTCCGCGGGTTTTGAAGAAATCAGCCAGAAGGGAAGTCACGTCAAGTTCGCGCGATCATCGCCCGAACGCACAGACACAGCCATCGTGCCGAGAAAGCATGAAGTGCCTGTCGGAACCCTTCGAAGTGTTCTCAATCAGGCGCACATCGATCCCGAATCCTGGGACAAACTATAAGAAACTTATGCCGTTCGTCTCCATCACGCGTCTTCGCGTTCGGTCGTGGTCTTATCTCCCCACGTTCTTTGTTCAGGCCGTGCGAATTGCCCGACAAGCGGCGAGGGCTGATGGCAACCTCGCGGTCAAAATGCTGGCGGATCGCCGGAATACGTACTGGACCAGCACCAGTTGGTCGTCGCAAGAATCAATGAAAGCATTCATGCTTGCGAAGCCCCATGGGCCGGCCATGCGAAGCCTCCTTGAGTGGTGTGACGAAGCGGCTCTGGTTCACTGGACGCAGGACGGCACGGAACTTCCTTCCTGGGAGGAGGCGCATAGACGGCTTCAGCAGGAGGGAAGGCCATCGAAGGTAAACCATCCCTCGGCGGCGCACACGGCCCACGCGTTTCCGGCGCCAGCAGCAGGCAAACGCGGCGAGCTGCGTTTCAAGTAATGCACCTTACGCTGTAACACTCGCACTCGACGCGGTGGACGCAGCGTGATCGACTTGCGCTACCGCAAGGCGGCGAAGCATGGAGCGCTTCTTCAGTTGATGGGCCTGCATCCGGTGTAAGACGTGATCGAGGAAGCGGACGGCGTCCAGAATATGCTCGCCCTTGTTCAACATGACACACTCGGCGCGGACGCCCATCGCCGCATCGGTGACTTCCGCGCGTGAGGGGATGCCCGTTTTGGCGAGTGTTTCAAGCACCTGGGTAGCCCAGATCACCGGCATGTGCGCGGCTTCGCTGAGCCACAGGATCTCTTCCTGGATTTCGGCAAGACGCTCGAAACCGACTTCGATGGCAAGGTCGCCGCGCGCCACCATGATTCCGACCGGGTGATGGCGCAGGGCGGCGATCATGATCAGCGGGAGCCGGTCGAACCCCGGCCGGCTTTCGATCTTGAGGATGATTCCCAGTTGGCTCTTGCCACGCGCGCCCAACTCTTTCAGCAACTCCAGAACGTCCTCGGGGCGACGCACGAAAGACAGCCCGACGATATCGGCGTGTTCGGCGACAAAATCGAGGTCGCGCCGGTCTTTTTCGGTCAGCGCGCCGATGCCGAGACCGGTTTCCGGAAGATTGATGCCTTTGGCCGAACCGAGTTTAGCCTCGCCCGCGCCGGCATGCACGATCTCGACCAGCATATGGTCGGGATGGACCTCGCGAATGCAGCCTTCGATCTTGCCATCGTCGAAGAAGATCGGCTGCCCCGCGAGTGCCGTGGAGAAGACCTCGGGAAGCGTGCAGGAAACGTGCGGGATATTGTTATGGCCGGTGAACGGCTTGTTCTCCTCACGCGTCGCATCTTCCCGCGTCAAAATCAGCAAATCGCCAGGATGCAGGCGAATGGGCTCCTCGACGAAGGGAAGCTCTCCGACATGGCCGTTGTCGATTTCCTTGCCGTCCCGCACCAGCGAAAGCCCGGCGCGATTGAGTACGTAACCGCTTCGTTCGCACGTGCAGATACAGGCGTGATCCGTTTTTTCAACTACGGTCAGCTGTCGGATCCTCTTGCGGCTATCCTGAATCCGGATCGTATCGCCGACGCGGACCGAGTGCAGCAGAGTTTCAGGTACGGGAAGCCGGACCTCGGACGACAACGGCTCCGTGCCCGCGTGCCTGCCGGCCAGGGCGATGCGCGCCGGCGCGACTACGGAACCGCGCACGTTCTTCGAAACCCGCCAGCGCACCACGTGAGATCCGCGCCGGATGGGGCCGGTGCGCAACTTGGGGCCGGCAAGATCCATGAGCACTTTGCAGTGTTTGGCCGATTCCTCATTGGCGCGGCGCATATGCGCGATCATCGCTTCCCACTCGCGCTCGGAGTCGTGGGCGCAGTTCACGCGCATAACATCCATGCCCGCGTCGACCAGGCCTTTGACCAGTTCGTACGATCGGGCGGCTTCGGACGGCATGGTTACCATGATGCGAACGGCGCGGCCTTTGGGGATCGGTCCCAGCAGATGTTCCGCGTGCTCGGCCAGGATGGCGGGACCGGTCTGGTAGGCGATGCAGTCCGTTTCCGCAGGCGGATTGAAGCCCTGCGCGTCGGCGAGCGATTCCAGAATGGCGATTACAGCCTCGAGTCCCGCCAGCACGCTCGATTCGACGCGTCCGAGCGAAGAGAGCCCGAGAACGGCCAGACGGGATTGCAGATCGCGCAAATCGTGCTTGCGCAACGCGAGGTAGTCGAGGAGGTTCCTCACACTGGGCTGGGATTCAGGGCGCGCTTCGGCGATGGATTCTCTGAATTCCTTTTCCATGGCGAGGCAGAATTCACGAAGTTCTCTGACTTCAACCAGGAGGCTGCTGATTTGCGGTAACGTGACGGGCACGCAATCGACGGTGCACACGACCGGCCTTGTTACAGAGCCGTTAAGTGACGATAGCCGAAGCCCCTCTGGCGCACTCGGGGATTAGCCGGGAAACGAACCGGCGTGAAATGGCGCACCTGTGTGAGGAAGCGCCAACTTCGAAGCTGTCTTCTTCCGCAAGTCACTCGATATTGGCAAGAAACAGGACGGCGATGAGATTGCTTGATCCACCGTTTCTTATAGCGGAGGTATTATGAAACCCGTTCTCGTAATCTATGCGACCCGTGAGGGGCACACCAGGCATATTGCCGAACATCTCGCCGCCGCACTGAACGCACACCAGCGTTCCTGCGACCTGGTGGACGCAGCGCACGTCCCGGAAGAGTTTTCTGTGACGAAGTATTGCGGTGCCATCGTCAGCGCCTCCCTCCACGGGGGGAAACATGAAACGGAGATGGTGAAGTTCGTGAAGCGCCATCTGGCGGAACTGCAACAGATCCCCACTGTCTTCCTTTCCGTCAGCCTCTCCGAGGTGACCGCCGAGGACGAGAAAGCCTCGCCGGAGAAGCGCGCCGAGGCGCAGGCTGATGTCAAACGAACAATTGAAAGTTTCCTGGCGGAGACTGGCTGGCAACCCTCGCACATCGCGGCTGTCGGCGGAGCACTCATGTATAGCAGGTACAATTTCGCGATTCGATTTGTGATGAAGCTCATCGCAAGGAAGGCAGGCGCGCCTGTCGACACTACACGAGACTACGAATTTACTGACTGGACAAAGCTTGACCGGCTGGTCGATGAGTTCATCGCGAGCACCCCGACCGAAATCCCCGCAACAGCCTGTTGATCGTGGGTATTATATTCCCGTTTCAATGCTCGGAAATGCTCAGGACATTTCCATCCGGATCTTTGAACCACGCGACTCTGGCCCCGCTGGGCGCAGTCCAGATACTGTCAGCGTCCTGGGCCAGCGCTGCATACCGTTCGAACACGACTCCGGCGCTTCGCAGTTCCTTCACCGTGGCCACGATGTCCCGAACTTGCCAGCCCAATACCGTATAAGGGGCAGGCGTTATCTCCCGAACGGCCGCAACCCGCAACGGTGTCCCGTTGGCATCGAACATCAGCGCGAATTCGTCTTCGGCGACAAGACTCAAACCGAGAATCCCGCCATAAAATTGCCTTGCGCGCACCAGATCGACAGTAGCCGCAAACGCCACTAACCTGGAACCACCGAGAATCGATTGAGCCATAGGAGCATTCTCTTCCATAAACAACCCGATGCCGTGTGAAATCTGCGTTACAATCAGCCGTGAACTTTCGTAAGTCGACCTCAAACTACGAAACCTGGCTGGCACAGCAACTGGACATCGTACCGGCCGATATCGCCCGCAAACACCAGGCGATGCGGGAAGCGATCTTCCCCTTCTTTCGAGCGACTTTTTACCGCTGGGCGCAGTTGTGGCCGGATGTCTGCCCGGAATGCGCGGAGGCCCCCGAACTGCTCGCTGTCGGCGATCTGCACGTCGAAAATTTCGGCACGTGGCGGGACATCGAAGGCAGGCTCGTATGGGGCATCAACGATTTCGATGAAGTCAGCCGCATGCCCTATACCATCGACCTGGTCCGGTTAGCTGCCAGCGCGCATATCGCGATCGACGCCGGGCAACTGCACATCGCTCACCGCGACGCGTGCACTGCGATCCTCGACGGATATAAAGCCTGCATCAAGGCAGGCGGCCGTCCCTGGGTGCTCGGAGCCAGCCACGCCTGGCTGTACGAGATGGTAAAACCCATCCTGCGCGATCCCGTAGGTTTCTGGCAGAAACTGGAAGCTCTCCTTCAGGTTGAGGGCCGTGTACCCGGCAATGCCCGACGCGGACTCGCCAAAATGATGCCCGGCAAAGAACCCACTTACAAGACCGCCCATCGTGTCGCGGGCATGGGAAGTCTCGGACGCCAGCGCTTCGTTGCTCTGGCTGAGTTCGAAGGCGGGCCGGTCTGCCGTGAGGCCAAGGCTCTGGCAACCTCCGCGTGGGACTGGGCGCGCGGCGAGGATTCGCAGCCGATCCGATATCAGAAAGCTCTCGACATCGCCGTTCGCGCCCACGATCCGTTCGTGCGTTTGCAAGGCCGCTGGATCGTCCGCCGCCTGGCCCCCGACTGTTCCAAAATCGACCTCGCCCAGGTTCCCCGCGAGAAAGACGAAACCAAACTGCTGCACGGCATGGGATGGGAGACCGCGAACGTGCATCTGGGGTCCGATCGTACGAAGGAAGTGCTGGCAGACCTCACCAAACGCCGCGTCAACTGGCTGCATAAGGCAGCGGCGAATATGGTGGCGGCGACTAAAAGCGACTGGAAGGAATGGCAAAGCGCGCGGAAGGCCGCTGCCGTATAGGGATTCAGGAGCCTCGCGCTAGCATGGGATGGTGCATTCCACGTTCTCCTTCAGGCTCTCGGGACCGCGCCGGCCGTGAAGCGTTCTCCCCTCCTGCCTATTTTTCTCATCGTTCTGGTTGATATTCTCGGCCTGACGATCATCCTGCCTTTGCTTCCGTTCTATGCGGAACACCTGGGCGCATCGGCCACGGTAGTGGGGCTGCTGATTTCGTCATACGCGTTCTGCCAACTCATCGCGGGTCCCATTCTCGGCCGCATGTCGGACCACATGGGGCGCAAGCCGCTCCTCATCGTCAGTCAGATGGGGACGCTGACCGGGTTCCTGATCCTGGCGTTTGCGGGTTCTCTCTGGGTGGTATTTCTGTCGCGAATTATCGACGGATTGACGGCGGGGAATCTCTCGCTCGCGCAAGCCTACATCGCCGATATCACGGTGCCCGAGAAGCGCGCGAAATCCTTCGGCGTGATCGGCATTGCGTTCGGCATCGGATTCCTGATCGGCCCGGGCATCTCCGGCTATCTCTCTCAGTTTGGCCTGGCTTATCCGATTTTCGCCGCGGCATTCCTTTCCGCTTCGAGCATTGTCTGCACCTCGACTTTACTGCCGAAAGTGGAACCGCACACGGACCAGGGAGCGAGCGGACCGGGCGGGCGGCGTCTCAGCATCTTCGAATGGAAGGGCTATGCGGAATACTTCGCACGGCCGAAACTGGGCGCGCTGCTCTGGCAATTCTTCCTCTTTGCGTTCTCATTCGCGCTTTTCATTTCCGGATTCGCACTCTTTGCGCAACGGCGATACACGCTGCACGGGCAGCCTTTTGGAGCGAAGGAAGTCGGCTATGTTTTCGCTTACGTAGGATTCCTTGGACTCATCCTGCAAGGCGGTTTGATCGGAAGGCTCGTCAAATGGCTGGGAGAACGCAAGCTGGTATGGACAGGCTTCGGCCTCAGCGCGATCGGCTATGGGTTGCTGGCGTGGACGCATACAGTCGGTCAGCTGTTATTTGCCAGCACGGTGAATTCCTACGGCGGCGTGGTGCGTCCCTCGGTGACGTCGCTCATCTCGCAGCAGGCGGGGAAGCGCGAGCAGGGGGTCGTATTGGGGTTAACCAGTTCGATCGTAGCCATCTCGCAGATCGTTGCGCCGGTGATTGCGGGAAGTCTCATCGATCGCGGACAACTCAACGCATGGGCACTATTGACAGCTGCCGTTGCATTCCTCGGGATGCTGGTTAGTTTGCGAACCCGGCTGTCCGATTGATGGCCCCCGTCGGGGGTTTGCCTGGCGATGCCGTTTCGCTCCTATCGGAGGTATGCTGGACTCATTATGCGTAAGCTTGTATTGGTCCTTCTGTTTCTGGCACTGGCTACGTTTGGTTACGCGCGAGGGGGCGGAGGAGGTTCTCGCGGCGGCGGTGGTGGTGGTTTTCGCGGCGGTGGCGGTGGATTTCGTGGCGGCTATGGCGGAGGTTTTCGCGGCGGATACGGCGGCGGATACGGATCCCGCGGTGGCTACGGGTACGGATTCGGAATCGGCTTCGGAGGCTATTACGGATATCCGTGGGGCTACGCATATGGTTACCCGTACGGATATGGGGGGTACGGGTACGATCCGTATTACGGATACGATCCTTATTATGCGAATCCCTATTACGGGGCGTATTACAACCCTTACGTATACGGCGGATATTATCCCTACGGCGGAGCTTACGTCGCGTTCGGACCTCACCGCTTCCTGAACGACGGCAGCTGGCATCGCTTCGGGCGCTGAACATCGCCCGGGGTCAGGCGGTCGCGCCGCGTCCACGCATCAACTCGGCTTCGATGGCCGCGGCTTCGGCGCGGAGCGGAGGAGCTTTTTCGGGCTGGCCCATGGCTTCGAAGAGATCTGCCTGAATGAGGAACCCGCTTCGGATGCCGCTGCGAAGACCGATGTTGTGGCAAATCGCTAGCTGGCACTCGACCAGTTCCATGGCCTCTTCAAGTTCGCCCCGCGCCCTAAGGATCAGGGCCTGGCTGTTGTAATTCGCCTGAAGGCTCGCGCGGTCCCCCAAGTCCTCGCAGATTTTCTTCTGGCGCTTTAACAACTCCATGGCCTCTTTGAGCCGGCCCCATGCGTGCAGGATCGCGGCTTGGTTACCGCAGCTTCGACTGAGGCTGGCGCGATCGCCCAGTTCCTCGCAGATTTTCTCCTGTCGTTTGAGCAGTTCCATGGCCTCCGGGAGCTGACCCCACGCCTTAAGGATCAGGGCTTGGTTGCCGTAGCTCGCCTGGAGGCCCGCGCGATCGCCCAACTTTTCGCAGATTTTCTCCTCACGCTTATGCAGCTCCATGGCCTCGGCCAACCGGCCCCAGTCCTGCAGGATCAGGGCTTGGTTGCCGTAGCTCGCCTGGAGGCCCGCGCGATCGCCCAACTCCTCGCAGATTTTCTCCTGTCGCTTAAGCAGCTTCATGGCCTCCGGGAGCTGACCCCACGCCCTAAGGATCAGGGCTTGGTTGCCGTAGCTCGCCTGGAGGCCCGCGCGGTCGCCCAACTCCTCGCAGATTTTCTCCTCACGCTTATGCAACTCCATGGACTCCGCGAGCTGGCCCCAATCCTGCAGGATCAGGGCCTGGTTGCCGTAGCTCCGCTGTAGGCCCGCCCGGTCGCCCAACTCCTCACAGGTTTTTCCCACACGTTTATACAGCTCCATGGCCTCTGCGAGCCTGCCCCACTTCTTAAAGATCACGCCTTGGTTGCCGTAGCTCGCCGCGAGGTTGGCGCGATCACCCAGCCGCTCAAAGACGGAGGCGGCGGCTTCCGTCGCTTTCAGCGCGTCAACTAACAAGCCCCGGCGGCACCCGAACAGAAATCCGTCAAAAGCCAGCAATTTCAACAGCTCCCTGCGTTGCGCGACGTCGGTTTGGCTGCTCCAAGCCAGCGCCACGCGCCAGTCAGCGATGTCTTGTTCGCATTCCCGCCAGTTTTCCGCCCATCGCTTAAACCTGCGTGCGACGGCTTCCGCATGACGCCGTTCCAGCGCTGGGTCCTGGCCGGCGACGGATCGGATCAGCGCATGCAATCGGTAGCGGCGATTGTCTTTATCAATCTCCTCGACAAGCGAGCGCGAACGGATATCGTGTAGCCCATCGAGTGCAGCGGTTTCGTCTAGGTTCGCTATCTCCGCCGCCAGACCGAGCCGGAACCCCGAGGGCGCGCAGACGGCCATGGCGGCGAGCAACGTGCGCGATTGCTCCCCCAAGCTCGCAATCGCCGCGCCGAGCAGACAGCTGATATCGAGCTCCCCGTCGGAGAGCTTGTGCAGAGACTGCTCCTTAAGAAGAAGCAACAGGCGATCCAGCGTGTACCGGGAGTCGTTCAACAGCAGGCTGGCCGCGACCGCGATTCCGAGCGGGAGTCCGCCCAGCGCATCGGCAAGTTCGCGATAGTCCTTTTCATGCTTCTCGATCGCCTGCGAGCCCAGGTATTCGCGGAACATACGAAGCGATTCCTCGGGTGTGAAGACGCGCAGATCGGGGGCGCGATACTGGGTCAGGAACGGCAGATCCCGGTGGCGCGTCGTGAGCAGGACCGCGCAGTGTCCTCCGGGGATCAGATCGCGGAAATCACTCGATTCGACGTTATCGAGGACCAGAAGATTGTGCCCCATGGCGCACTGACGGCGAATTTCGCGCAGCTGCGCGGCGGGATCGCCCTCAGGTTTGATGTTAAGTTGGCTGGCGAGCTCGGTTGCCGCCGCTTCGAGAGGAAGGCCCGAGCAATCGATCCAATACACGCCGTCGAAATCCGCGCGGTGGGCATGAGCGAACTCGATGGCGAGGCTGGTTTTTCCGAGTCCGGGCATGCCGACGAGCGGAACGATAGCGCCGGGCTCGGCAAGCTCGGTGCGCAGCGTTTCGAGGATGGATTTGCGCCCGACGAAGTAGCTGGGCTTGCTCGGAGCGTGGAAAGCCGCATCGTTCACGGCGAGTGAGCGCCCGGCGAGGAGAGCGAGAATGAGATCGGTCTTGATGTCGAGTTTGGCCAGCGTGCCTGCTGCGAATATCGTACTGACCTCGGGGCGGGTCTTCAGTAGATTGGCGAAATAAAGACCGATCTGATTGAACCAGTCCCAGCCTTCATACAGAGCTTTCGTGATGGCCTCAGGCGCTGGAGTGAGGCCTTCCTCCGCCCATTCGCCCATCAGCATTCTGGCGAGGGTATTTCGGAGAGCGCGAACGTCCCCTTCTGCCTGTTCGATGGTGGGATCGAGGACGAGAGATGCCTGCCAGCCCCCGGGCGGCTCCGGCGGTTCCCACTTTGGATCTTTCAGCCTGGCTTCTTCAGCGGAGATCCAACGAAGAGCGCGGTCGAACCACTCAAGCTGATCGGCATCAAGGAAGGTTTTCGGCCGTGAGGATTCGACAAGGTGTTTGGTCGCGCTCAACAGAGAGACGCGCAGCGCTCGCTGGAGGTGGTGGTTGACGGGTTGGCCCTGGCCGTGACGCCACTCATCGACTTTGCCGTAGACCGCCGATACGGCCGCCCAGCCGGCGTTGCCCGCTATGCCCGTAGCAACGGAACCGGCGATGCTGTTTACGATTGCGACTGCGGTGAGATACGTACAGGGATCGACCAAGATTCAGGATATTACGGTTTCCACTCGATGACGAACTCGGCCGCATCCGGGCGATCTATCGCTGGAAGCCTTTCCGCCGGCGTTCCGACATGAATAAATCCCACCAGCTGATCCGTCTCCTCCAACCCGAAATCGCGCTTGAATACGGGGTCGTAACAATTCGCTCCCGTGACCCATTTCGCGCCGAACCCCAGCGCGTGAACGGCATTCAGAATATTCATCGCCGCTGCTCCGGCGGCAAGCGTCTGCTCGATCACCGGAACCTTATGCCCGGCCACGGTCCTCGCCACCACCACGATGATCATCGGCGCGCGCAGCGGCTTCTCGCGCTCTTTTTCGATCTGCGCTTCGGTCGCGCCCGGCTCGCGCCGTCTCACCCCATCCGCAAACATCTCGCTCAAATCCCGGCGGGCGTCTCCACGAATCACGAAGAACCGCCACGGACGCAGCGTCCCGTGATCGGGCGCGCGCATGGCCGCATCGAAGATCACGCGGAGATCCGCATCCGACGGCGCAGGGTCTCGCAACGACTTCACGGATGCACGGGAAAGAAGGGTATCAAGCACATACTGATTGTAAGAAAGCGGTGTTAGCATCGAAGGCATGACAATCGGCAGTCTCGGCAAGGTTCTGGCGAACCAGGCGATCGAGAGCACGAAGAACACCGTGATGGATGCTGTTCGTCCATCCGAACCCGCTAAACCAGCGGAGAGCAAACCCGGCCTTCAAGACACAGGCGCCGTGATTATCGGACAAATCCAGGCTATGCAGCGCCCGCTCAGAGAAGATCAGGAACTCGCCGTGACCTTTCGCGCCGGCAACGAGATGCTTCGCATCACGGAGATTTTCGTACCCAACGCGCAGGTGCTTGTATTCGCCGGCGTGGATCCGGAGGGCAACGTGACGCGCGTCATTGCACCAGTGGATACGGCTCAGGTAGTCTGCAAAGTGGTGCCGGTTGCGACCGGGGCGAACCCGGTTCGCGTCAATGTTCTTACGCCGAAACCTCAGCCGAAACCAGCGGCTTGACGCTCTTCCGCACCATTGGGCTCAGCAGAATCACGACCATCGCGCACAGATACAATCCGCCGCCGATCAGCATTGTCTGCACCAGACCGAGATACAAGGCCAGCACCAGCGCTCCCACCGAACCCAGCACGCTCGCCGCGGCGTTCAACGACCAGGCCCAACGCACCGACGGCTCATGCCGCTTCTCGAGTAAGCGCAATCCCGTCGGGAACGGAATCCCCATAACGAATCCCGCCGGAGCGATCATCAGTACGGTCGCGATCACTTTCTCCGCCAGGGGCAGTCCCACACCCGCCGTCAGAACAGGCTGTACGATCGCCGCGAGAACTCCCACGAGCGCCGCCGCGATTGCCAGCACGGCCGCGAGCCGGTTATTCCGATCGCCGGTCAGTTTTCGGCTCACGAAACTTCCGAGTCCGCTCGACACGAGCATCGAAAAAATCACCACCGTCAACGCATACGTAGGATGCCCGAGGAACAGAACGAATTTCTGGATCAGTGCGACTTCGATCAGAATATAGCCCGCGCCGATGGCCAGGAAATAGAGCAGGAACGACCGCACGGAACGCTCATGCGGCAACTTCGTGCCCAGCAGCATCGGCGGCAGCAACAGAATGATGATCACCGCGATCACGCTGACGGTCAACGCCGCAAACAGTTTCGGCACCGCCACGTTCACCTTGGCATCCGCGGCCCCACCGCTGTGCACCAGATACGCGGCGATATCGCGCGGTTGCACCGTGTAGAAGAAGAACGGGCGGTTATCGCTCACCGGCGTGATGTCAAACTCATAAGCGCGCTCGTATTCAAGGGGGTCCCTCGCGAGAAGCAGCCGGCCGAACTCAGTTGTCGGAGCGTCGCCCGGAACATACATCGCGCTCATGCCGGCCGCCTGAAACGCCTCTCTCGCACGCATCGTGTCGGCGTCCGAAAGCGGTTTGCGCGAAATGATCACGGTGTCCAAAGCGCCGAATCCCGAAACCTGTGCTTGCGTCCCGAGACGCCCGGCGAGAACGTGGCGCGCCGGGTCGTGCTCGCCCAGATCGCCCAGCGCCTCGATCGCGAGCGACACCAGCCGCAGCGATTCGCGCGGCGGATCGAATCCCCAGCGAGTAAACGTCAGCAGCCCGTCGTCCGTGAGGTGCGAAAGATAGTCCCGAAAAGCTTCGACCGTGTAGAGGTTGTTTTCCGAAAGCGCGAAAGCCCCGGCAGCGGTCGATGCCCAGGTATCCACCAGCGTCGCCTGGATCACCTGATACTTTTCGGGATTGCGGCGCACGAAGCTACGCCCGTCTTCGATATTGATGTGAACGTCCGGCCGCAAATAGAGCCCGTGGCTCAACAGCGGCTGCTTGCGCATGATGTCCGTGCCGATGATCGGATTGATCTCGACGCCGGTGACGTCATGGCTGCCGGAAGCGAGCGCGCGCGAAATATCCCAGCCGCCGCCAGGTCCGATGACGAGTGTCTTCGCGCCCGGCCGCAGATTGTAAGGAATGCTCGGCGCCTGATGCAGGAGAAAATTGCGGTCCGCGGGTGAGAGGTGGTCGAAATCGAAGTTCGCGACGGCGGTGGAAGCGTCTGCATCGATATAGATCATCCGGCCGCCGTCTTCCATGCGGGCCATCCCGATGCGGGAGATGCTGTTCCACTTCGTGAACTGCTCCGGAGACAGCTTCTGGCCTTTCGCGTAGCGAACTTCGAGGAGATGAAATCTCATGTTGCCGATCACCATGACTGTGAACAGCAGCCCCACGAAAACACTTACAATTCGTCCGGATTTCACTCCGGCGAGACTGAACCACACCGCGGCAGCCGCTGCGAAAAGCACCGAAACGGCCATCACCGTATTCGGCCCACCAAAGGTATTCAGCAAAAGGACCAGGGCAAGGCAACCTCCCGCCGCGCCGAGAAGATCGAAGAAGTAGAGGCGGTCGACGCGTTCGATGCCCTCCGAAATCACCAGTGACACAATGATTCCCGAGCCGAGGAAAGGCAGCGCGGTGGCGAAATAGATCACGGCGAGTTCGAATGTACCGATATCCGCGCCGCGCGTCAGGACAAAAAGCATGGCGGCCAGAACCAGAATCGAATTGGCCAGGCTCACGCGGCCCAGTTTTCGGAACAACGAACCAGGCTGGCTGCCAATCAGGTAGGAAAGCACGCCTCCCACGCCCAGTCCGAAGAGGGCGATCGAAATCGCCAGGAACGCGAAGTGGTAGTAGAAAACCACCGAAAAAATGCGCGTGAGTGAAAGTTCCAGCAGCAGAGTCGCCAGCGTCGTCAACGCCAGCGCGGTATATAGCAAGGGCCAACTGATGGGCCGGGAGCCGGAACTGTGAGACAAACCACTATTTTAGACGATGGATGACATCAGGTGGGTGAGATCGTCGATGAGCAGATCCGGCGCGCTGGCCTCGAGATCTTCCGCCGGCGTAATGCCGGTGCGGACGGCGATGGCGCGAATGCCGTTTTCACGGGCCGCGAGCACATCCTGCGCGGCATCTCCGACGAGCGAAATGGGCGAGGTCTCATCCACCAGACCTGCGCCGCGCGCCCGCTCGATCGCGAGCCGCGCCAATCCGCCGCGCGTAGGCGCCATTTCGCCAAAAGCGCCGAACCGGAAATAATGATGCAGCCCCGCGCGCTCCAGCTTCCGCCAGCCGATGCGCGTCAGGTTGCCGGTCACCAGCGCCAATACGGTTCCCCGCGCGTGCAGAAGATCCAGAAGCGGTAGAACTCCCGGACACGTCTTATCCCGCAGATCGGGAACGCTGCTCTCATAAATGTCCTGCGCCGCTTCAATAACGCGCGGCATCGCGGAGCGGATTTGCGCGTCATCCAGACCAGCCCTGCTCATCATCCGTGCGAGGATATCGGGATCGAGCATCCCGTGTACGGGGATTCCTTCAGTTGTGGTCTCGATACCGGTGACCTGGCGGACAGCATCCACCAGAGCCTGCCGATGGTGCGGGCCAGCGCGGCGCACGAGTGTTCCATCGATATCGAACAGAATTAAATCGGCCAGTATTCGATTGTACTTTCGCGGTTAAGGAGCTGGTACGTGCCGCACCCAATACTCCCAGGCGCGGCCGCCGCCCTCTCCGGTGACTCTGGCGGCGCCGGGCGCTCTGGTAGCCGGCAAGGGATTGAGATACGTCACTTCGCCGCCGAGCGCGATCGCCTGCTCCTCGATCCTCGCGTTCGCGCGCAGCGCAACAGATCGGGTGACCAGGCCATAGAGTGAGGAATCCACCGTCACGGCGCCGTGACCCAGCAGCAGAACGGCGGGCTTGTTCCCCAGCACCTGGGCCAGCGCGCGTCCGAGCGCCGGAGTGGAGATCAGAGTCTCCCGGTTCGTGCCGAACTTGCGAATGTCGAACAGCGGCAGGCCATCGCCGATGAAGGTTCCGCCATTCATGATGGGGCGCAGCGGCACTGTGCTGGTACCGAAGGCAACCAGCTCCGGCGTATGCGAGTGCACCACCGCCATGACGTCGGGCCTGGCCTTGTAGATTTCGCCGTGAATGAAACGCTCCTGGTAATTGTCCGTGCGATTACTGCCGACGGGCACGCTGTCGAGGTCGTATTCAATGATGCCTTCCGGCGTGACCGAGCCCGCCGATACGAAACGCGACAGGAAATAGTGATTGGGATTGGCCGGATCGCGGACGCTGACATGGCCGAAGGCATCGAGAAATCCCATTTCCTGCGAAGCCAGAAGGCGATTGGCGCGGGCCAGGTCTTCGAGCAATGCGGCGCGGGTTTTGGCGACTTCTCCCGATGGCGGCTTGGGTCCCCTGGCTTCTTTAGCCATGTCCACGAGCACCAGGTGTTTCCAGTATTCCCACGCGCGGTCGCCGCCGGCTCCGCCACCGCTACCGTTGGGAACGACCCGCTGCGCCGCGGGTGCGGGCGCTCTCGCCGGCCTGGGCGCTTCATCCACGTAGGTCAATTTCGGGCCCAGCAGGATTGTCTGTTCCTGCAGCTTCGCATCGTTACGCAGAGCATTGGCCCTCGCCACCAGTCCATAGATCGACGCGTCTACGGCCACCACGCCGTGTCCCTGCAGAAGAACGGCCTGTTTGTTACCGAGCGCCTTTGCAAGCGCCTGTCCCAGAGCCGCAGTTTCAATGATCCCGGGCCGGCCATCGTTGAACTTGCGAATATCGTAAATCGGGAGGCCGAGGTTGACGAAGCTCCCGCGCAGGCGATCGTAGGCGGCCAACGGTACCGAACTGGCTCCGAAGGCGACAAGTTCCGGCGTGTGCGAATGCACCACCGCGTTGACCTCGGGGCGCGCCTTGTAAATTTCGCCGTGGATGAAACGCTCCAGATACTGATCGGAACGCTCGCCGGCGACTGGTTTGCTGTCGAGGTCGTATTCGATGATGTCGGCTGCGGTGACCATGCCCGGCGCAACCCAGCGCGATAAATAATAATGATTCGGATTGGTGGGGCTGCGCACGCTGACGTGCCCCGCAGTGTCGAGGAAACCAATCAGATCGGAGGCCAGCGCGCGATTGGCCACCACCAGATCGTCGATAGCGGCCTTGTTGTCGGATGCGGGCGTTTGGCCTGACGCGGTCCGCCATCCGGCCAGCGCGAATAGAACGGCGCCGCAGGTGAACAGCGTGCGATTCTTCATAGGGCTCCCTGGTTGGAAACTTACTCCCTCACGGCCGCGGCTCGATAACGACAATGATTCCGAGCCACGACCATGAGGGAGCGGTACTAGAATATCTCAGGCCACGAAAACGTAATTACAGTGTTCATAATCCCGTTCGCCGGGCGGATTGTATTGCTCCTCCCGGCAGCGGCCATCATCATCTCTTTGTGAACCGGATCGAGAACAACTGAGTAGGGCACGTATCCCGTGAGTTTCTGGACCGGAATTTTCCAGCGGGGAGCAACGTCGCCATTATCCTCAATGCTCCACGCGCCAACAAATCCGCCGTCGGCAGCGAAATCTCCGCCTCCGGCGATGATCCAACCCTTTGGCGTCACCTGGAATTCGTGGACATTGTTCATCTCGCTTTTCGGTCCGCGGATCACAGCCTTCGGCTTGTCGTCGCCGCTGGCGGTGCGATCGAAAATGAACATCGCGCCACGGCCGTTTATCAGCAGCAGATTGTGAATCGGATCGACACCGACGCCGGTCTGGCCGCTGATATTGATGGCCCCGCTCTTTCCGGTGAGAATCCGCTTGGGCGCCACGTCCCCGTTCGCAGTACGGTCGAACACCAACAGGACATCGGGCACCGAGGGAACGTAGATCTCGTTGTTGACCGGGTCGACGGTCACGATGGCGTTAGCGCCATAAGGCGTCCCTTGTATTTGCGTATGAGGTCCCTGGATCACCCTGATCGGCGCTTCCTCCCCGCTTGCTCCGCCGCGGAAAACCAGTATTGCCTGCGCCAGAGGGCTCATGACCACGATTTCATCGTGGGGGCCATCATAGTAAAAACCATGCATGGTCCTGCTGATCAGCGTCTTCTGGCCTTCAATCGCTCTTACCGGTGGTGTATTTACCCCCGCCAACCTGGCGAAGGCCGCAATCTGCGGATGCATCACTCAATTGGGTACCAGGAGCTGCTCCCGTTTGCTGTCATAGGCCAGGGCCTCGGTCTTGCCGAATCTCAACGATTGCTTGTTTTCATCCGCGCCGCGGATCATGCGCAGCGGAGCTACATCGCCATTTGCATCGATTGGATACACGGTCGCCGATGAGTTGCCGATGTTGGAAGCCCAAATCTCTTTGTTCTTCGTATCGACGAAGACGCCCGCGGGATAACTCAGATGGGTCGAAGGTCCTTTGATCACCCGGTAAGGAGCCACATCTCCCTGGTCCGTCCCGTGAAACACGAGGATCGAATGCCCCATGTCGTTGGCGACGTAGAGATCGCCGGTCTCCGAGTCGATAGACATCCCGCCCGGCCAATCCAACTGAGTCTTCGAGCCCTGAATGATGCGCTGCGGAGCCGTGTCACCGTTCGCGTCGGAGCCGAACACCTCTATGGAAGGTGGCTCAAACCGGCCTGAACCCGCAACTCTGTAATCGCTGACGGCGCCCCAGCTATTGACAAACAGCCGTTTGTTTTTGCCATCGATGGCCAAGCCATGGACGTCCGATAAGTGCGTCTTATCGCCTTCGATGATGCGCGACGGCTTGTCGTCTCCCTTGGCCAGCTTGTTATAAATGTCCACCTGAGGCGGGTACTGTACCGAGAGAAAAAGGTCCCCGGTGGCATCGTTGATCGCCATGGATTGGGCGCGATGGATCACCTTCAGCTTACGTAGAGGCTCGGCATCTCCAGTCGCCTTGTTATTAAAAACAACGATCGAATCCCCGGTATCGTTTTCAACCGTATAGATGTCGCCGCTCCCGGGATCCACCCAAACGCAGCTATTGAACTGGACATCGCTGGTCCTGCCCGAGATGATGCGTCTGGGTTCAGTGGGAGGGTCGCCAGGCTTGGCGTTGTCCAGCCGGCCGAAGACCCGGATGCTCCATCTGTTACTGTCCTGAAGGTACACTTCGTTCCGCACCGTATCGACGCTGACGGAACTGAAAACCGGATCCGTGTCCCAGATGTTGCGGACAGGGGGGCGATCCACCGACACTGTGTTTGCGTCGTCGGCGCGCACCGTGGGCTCGTGGAAGGAGGCAAACAGATTTTGCTCCTCCGGCTGCGGCAGGGATTCGTCGTGAGACGGGCGGTAGCAGCTTTCACCCACGTCCTGAATGGAGAGCAGGCGAGGCGAGCCATACCACGTTTGCAGAGTGCGGTAAGAGCCAGCGAGGCATAGCGCCGTTATTCCCGCCCCGTAAAGGATTGTCCGGTTGGTAAAGTTCCCAGCTCTGATTCTGTTCGCAAACATCGTTGCTCTCCTTACTTACTCCGCGGATCTGCAAATCCGGCCCGTTTGGGGCAACATATCATATTCAGGCGCCGGAGTGAAGCCGACCCGCTTGCCGGCTAAAAGGTAAACTTCATTGCCACCTGCATGATGCGGGGATCGGCGGCGTTCACGATCTTGCCGAAGAGAGGATCGCTGAGGGTCAGATCCACGCCGCTCGTCAGGGCGGCCGCCGCAGTCGAATTACCCGGGTTCACATGGTTCAATATGTTGAATGCCTCGCCACGAATCTGGAGTGAATACTTCTCCCTGATGGTGAACAGCCGGGCCAGAGCCATGTCGACGTTGATGCTTCCCGGACCTTGAATACTCTGCGAGGCCATAGTTCCAAACGTTCCCGAGACCGGTTGCGAGAATGCGGCCGGGTTGAGCCAGACACGGCTCGCCGCGCCGCCATTTACGGCATACGGCGAAACCGTACCCGTCACGTTGGGGAATTGATCGGCCGTTCCCGTCAGCGAACTGTCGACACCGGTCAGCACCGTCAGCCAGGCGCCCGACACGAGCCGGGTGACTCCCGAGACCTGCCATCCGGTCACGAGAAGCCGCGCTATCTGGTTGGAAAACCGCGGAGCCTGATAAACGCCCGATAAATTGAAGTTATGGCGCCGGTCCAGCTCGCAGTTGCCACGATCGTTCGATCGTTGGCTCAATTCCCACGTCTGGATGGTGTTGGTGTTGGTAGTGTTCCCATAATCGATGCAGTGAGACCAGGTGTAGTTCGCCAGCACGGTGAAGCCTTTGGCTGCCCGACGCTGCAGCGTAAGCATCATCCCCTGGAAGCTGCGCGTGCCGTTGCTGTCGATCGTCCCGAAGGTACTGTAATACTGTCCCTGACTCGGATTCTCCAGAGTCAGTATCCGCCGCGCGTTCAGATTGGATTGCGTGGAACACAGACCGGGGGCTTTCAGGCCGTATTGGCCCGCAACGCAGTTGCCGGGAATAAAGATCGCCGGGTCGTCTTCATGCCCGTCGACCTCGTGAACCCCCAGGGAGCCCACGTAGGCTGCAGTCGCCAGCCAGGTCGGCGTGACCTGCTTCTGTACGGTCGCGTTCCACTGCTCAATCGTGGGATGTTTCAATCCCGGGGGTATCGTGAAACTGACGGCCTCGAGGGGAAAGATTGAGTTCGGGCCGAACGTCAGCGGGAAGGGGCTTCCTCCCGCAATGCTGGCCCATGGATTCAGGAAACTGGCGCCGCTGACCGATATCTGACCGCCGGTGGGAGCGGAGTTTACAATGTCGCGATACGTGTCGAGGTGCGCGTAGTCGAAAAACTTTCCGGCAGAGACCCGAACGACCATCTTCCCGTCGCCCTTGGGATCCCACGCTATACCCAGACGCGGCGCTAAATGCATCCAACTGTCTTTATCGATTGCATTGCCGAGCGAAACACCGGGGTCGCCGGAAAACAGCATACCAGCGGGCGCGTTCGGGTAAACAGTGCTGTGAAGACCTTCCACGAACCACTGATTAGTGAAAACCCCGGATTGAATATATTTGGTGTACGGCGACAAATAGGGTTCCCATCGCAAGCCGGCGATCACCGTGAAATGCGAGTTGACCTTCCAGGTGTCTTGCACGTACATGGCAAAGTTGTATTGCTCGATGTACAAGGGCGCCAGCTGGCTCTGGGTCCAGGCGGAAGAGTCTCCCAGCATGAAATCTCCCAGGGTCAACCCCGTGTTGGTGGAATTGAACGTAAACTGGCCAGGAAAATACGTGCCCGTCAGATAGTTCAGATGCGCGTGGAGTAAGTTCGCGCCGAATCCGATCTGGTGAGAGCCGTGCGTCATGGTGACATCCCCGGTCTCCTGAAAGTCGGCTCCGTTTGTGTTGCCGGGAGTAGCCATCGGCGAATCCAGCGTAAAGGCGCCCGTCGCGGTAATCGTCGCCATATGGGGCAAATTCGCCGGGTAGGTAGTGCCCTGAACCCCCAGGTCCGCGAAGTCGAAATTGCCTGGGATGGTCTTATTGTTGATGGTGCGCAGCGCGGTGGCGCGGAAGGAGGCCACCATGTTGCTGCTGATGAGATACGTATCGCCCAAAACAAGGGACTCAGCGTGCCGGGTATAGTTTGGCTGGACGAGGGAAAGGATATCAATGCCGTTGAAATTGGTGGGCTGGTTCAGGAACGCGCCCAAAACACGGCCGAAGATCTGGTTTTTGGAGCTCATCTGGTAGTCCACTCTCGCCACGATCATCTGCTCGTTCGAGTTGGACAATTGACTGAACGAGTCGATGCCGCAAGGATTGTTCGGAATGACCCATCCCTTCTGCTTTGTGACGGCCACGGCCGGCGCCGAATAGAGCGTGGGACTGATCGTGTTGTTGACGAATCCGAGGGCGGCAGGCAGCGTGATTTGCCGGCCGCCATTGCACGCGGGGCTGGCCAGCGCCGTCCAGTCTCCGGACAGTGCCTGTGCGGTCAGAACATTGGCAAGCGTAGTGGTCGGAGCGGAGATGGTTTTCGTATATTGGTCGCCGAAAAAGAAAAACAGCTTGTTCTTCCTGATCGGTCCGCCGACCACGCCGCCAAACTGATTGCGCTTCAGCTGGTCCACCGTCGCCGCAAATGTGTTGCGCGCGTCCAGATCCCCGTTGCGGAGGAATTCAAAGGCCGTGCCGTGGAACTCGTTGGTGCCCGATTTCGTCACCATTTCGACCGCGCCCGCCGCGTGCCCCCCATATTGGGCCGGCACGGAACTGGTCTCCACTTTGAACTCCTGCAACGCATCGGGGAAAGGCAACGGCATAGTGCTGTTGATATAAGGCTCGTTGTGCGTTCCGCCATCCAGTACATACGTCAGAGCGTCGGTCTGTCCGCCGGCGACGGAAATAAGATTCACCGGGTAGGACCGGTTGGTGGCTTGCGTGCCACCCCCGACGGCGCCGCCTGCCAGGATGACCAGTTGCTGCGAGTCGCGGGCGGTAAGCGGCAGCTCGAGCACGCGCTGGTTGTCGATCACCTGCCCCACGCCCGTGGCCTGCGTCTCCACCTGGGCAACGTTGGCCTCCACCTGAACCTGTTCCGACACAGCCCCTATTTTCAAGGCGATGTCGACCGTCGGGTTGCTGTTCACCTGCAACACGACCCCGGATTGAATGTACCGGGAGAAGCCTTCCTTGCTCACTTCCAACCGATACGGCCCGATGGGAAGGTCCGGCAGAACGTAGGAACCGTCGGCCCCGCTCGTTGCCGTGCGGACAGCGTTCGTGGCTGTCTGCGTCATCCGGACCTCGGCCCCGGGAACGACCGAGCCGGAAGCGTCTCTGACTACGCCGTTAATTTGCGCTGTGCCCTGCGCCCACGCCGCGGCGCAGCTTATAACGACACCACACACGATCCTGCCGAACATCAACTTTGATGTGCTCAAATTGCCCCCTTAAGCCTGAAAAAGTATCTGGGGATTATGCCAAATATTGCAACGACCCCGATCTCGTTCACTGGGGGGAAAGTTTTTCACAATCGGCAACCGAAGTCAAGTGGAGAAGAACGAATCAGCTTGCGTGTACTTACAATTTATGGCCGGTGGGGCGGCGTGCCCAAGAAGGGGTCCGCCCCACCAGGCCAATCAGCGCTAGAAAACGATCTTCGCTGCAACCTGCATAATTCGCGGATCGAGGGCGGAGACGATCTTGCCGAAGTTGCCGTCGGTGAGAGTGACATCCACACCGCCCGGTATGGTGCCGGTGTTGTTCGGATCGCCTGGATTCACATGGTTCAACAAGTTGAACGCCTCGGCCCGGATTTCGAACGACACTTTTTCCTTAACCCGGAAGATTCGGGACAACGCCATGTCGATATCGAATAGCCCCGGACCGTGGATATTCCCCGGACTCAGGTTTCCATAGGTCCCCAATGCCGGTTGCGCGAACGCGGCAGGATTAAGCCATGTCCTCGTCCCTGTCCCCGGGTTGGCGGTAAACGGATTATTGAGCACCAGGTTGGGAAATTGATCGGTCGTTCCCGTAAGCGCCTGATCCAGACCCGATAGGATGATCATCGAAGGCCCCGATTGGATAGTGACGATTCCCGAGATCTGCCAGTCGGTTGCGAGAAGCCGCAGCGTAGGGTTGGAAAACCGCGGCGTCAGATATACCGTCGATAAATTAAAGAGGTGCCGCCGGTCCAGTTCGCAATCCCCCCGGTCGTGGCTCAGTTGGCTTAGCTGCCATGCCTGGACCGTGTTGGTATTGGTCGTGTTCTGGAAATCGATGCAGTGAGACCAGGTGTAATTCGCCAGCACGCTGACGCCCCGGGCGGCCCGGCGCTGAAGCGAAAGAATCATACCGTTATAGCTGCGTGTTGCGTTGCTGTCCACGGCTTCGATATTGGAGAAATACGCTCCCTGAGCCGGATTCTCAATCGATAGCAGTCGCCGGTTATTTTCATTGGACACCGTGGAACACGGACCGGGGGCAGTCAGACCGTATTGGCCGGCAACGCAGTTGCCGGGAATATAAATCGCCGGATTGCCCTCGTGTCCCTGATTCTCGTGCACTCCGAGGTTGCCCATGTAGCTTGCCGACGCCAGCCACGCCTGGCCGAATTGCTTCTGGATGCTGACGTTCCACTGCTCGATGTAAGCGTGTTTGATCCCCGGTTCCACGGTCAGATAGGTGGCCGCCGGCACGAATATTGCATTCGGGCCGAAAGCCAGCGGGAATTGACTTCCCGCAGTGCCCGCCCATGGATTTCCGAAATTGACGCCGGTAAGCGCCACGCGCCCACCCGTGGGGGGAGAGTTCTGGAGGTCGCCATAGGTATCCAGGTGTGTGTAGTCGAAATATTTTCCGGCCGCGGCCCGAATCACCATACGCCCGTCGCCCTTCGGATCCCAAGCCAAACCCAGGCGTGGGCCGAAATGCGCCCAGCTATTGGTATCCAGAGAATTGCCGAGTGACACGCCGGGATCGCCGGAAAACAGTACACCGACAGGCGCATTCGGGAATACCGTGCTGTGAAGGCCCTCGGTATACCACTGATTGCTGAAAACCCCGGATTGAATATACTTCGTATACGGCGACAAATAGGGCTCCCATCGCAAACCGGCAATTACTGTCAGATGCGAAGTGGCCTTCCAGGTATCCTGCACGTAACCGGCAAAATAACGTTGCCGGGGGTACCAGCCGACCAGTTGGCTCTGGGTCCATTTGGATGCATCTCCCAGCATCAGATCCCCCAGGGCGGAGCCTGTATTGGTTGCGGTGAACGTAAATGCACCGGGCGCTTGCGTGCCCGATAAATAGTTCAGCCCCGCCTGGATATAGTCTACTCCGAACGAGATCTGGTGCGCGCCGTGCGTCATACTAAGATCCTCTGCAAGCTGCCAGTCGGTCGAGTTTGTGTTCCCTGGAGTGAGCGTCGCTTTGAACAGGGTGAAATCGCCCGAGTCGGTAATCTCGGCGATTTTCGCGTAATTGGCCGGGTAGTACACATTCTGTACTCCCAGGTCAGAGAAATTGAAGAAGTCCTGGACGTTCTTTGCATTCACCGTGCGAAGCAGAGTCGCCCGGAAGGAACTCACCATGCTGCTGCTGATCAAATACGTATCACCCAGAACCAGCGAATGGGCTCGCCGCGTATAGTTAGGCGCGCTGGCGGAAAGCGGGTCCGTGCCGTTGTAATCGCCGATCTGGTCCAGGCGGGCGAGCATATAGCGGCCGAAGACCAGGTTCTTCGAGCTCTGCTGGTAATCGATCCGGCTGACGATGAACTGCTCGTTCGAATTGTTGACGCGGCCAAACACGTCCTGACCGCAGGGATTCGTCACCGCGGGAAAATGCTTCATGAGATTCACCGCCTGCGGCGAATAGAGCGACGGACTGATCGTGTTGTTGATAAAGGGGGCCTTCAGGTTGATTTGCCGGCCGCCATTGCACGCCGGGCTGGTGATCGCAGTCCAGTCTCCGGATAGCGCCTGTTGCGAGGGAATGGTGTCAATCACCGTGGTCGGCACGGAGCGCGTTCTTGTAAACTGATCGCCGAAAAAGAAAAACAGTTTGTTCTTCTTGACCGGTCCGCCCACTACGCCGCCAAATTGATTGCGTTTGAGCTGGTCCACCGTCGCCGCAAAGGTGTTCCGCGCATCCAGATCGCCGTTTCGTATGAACTCGAACGCATCGCCGTGAAATTCGTTGGTGCCCGATTTGGTAACGGCCTCAACCGCGCCCGCCGAGTGCTGACCGTATTGGGCCGGTACCGAACTGGTGTCCACCTTGAACTCCTGCAGTGCGTCCGGGAAAGGCAAGGGCATATTCGCATTGATGTAAGGCTCGTTGTGCGTTCCGCCATCCAGTACGTAGGTCAGGCCGTTGTTCAATCCTCCACCGACGGAAATCAGGTTCACGGGGTAGCCCCGGTTGGTGGATTGCGTGCCGCCCGCAACCGCCGCACCGGCGAGAATGATCAGTTGCTGCGAGTTGCGTGCGTTGAGGGGCAACTCCAGCACACGCTGGTTGTCGATGACCTGCCCGACGCCGGTGGCCTGCGTTTCCACCTGGACGGCAGTCGCTTCCACCTGAACCCGCTCCGACACGGCCCCGACTTTCAAGCTGATGTCGAGAGTCGGATTGCTGGCTACTTGCAGGGCGATACCGGATTGAGTGTACGTGGCGAATCCTTCCTTGGTGACCTCCAGCTGATAAGGACCGATGGGAAGGTTCGAAAAAACATAACCACCGTCGGCTCCTGTGGTCACTGTGCGTACGGCGCCCGTAGCAGTTTGGGTTGCCTTCACTTCGGCAGCCGGAACGGCCAGGCCACTGGCATCGCTGACGGTGCCGCTGATTTGAGCCGTCGCCTGGGCCCGAAGAATGCTTGAACCGAGCGACGCGGAAAGAAATGCGACCAGGAGAAGACTCACTCCCGCGCGACAGGTGAGGCTTGAGTTCCGTTGTCTGTTTTCCATTCCGTCTCCTTTACCAACTTTTACCGACTTTTACAAACTTCCAGATGAAGACCGGTTTATGCCACCGGGACTCACCGGTTTATCCCACCGGGACTCCAGTGTCAAGGGATCGCGAGAAATAAATTGGGATTTCCGTGTCAACGGCCTATGCCACGAGATACACCTTGATAATTCGCTTATGGGCCGGACGTCGCGGATGCTATGTTGAAGGCCACAGAAAACCGGATACCTTCAAAGGCTAATAACGAGGGGTAAGTGTCGCAGCGTCGCGCCGAGGCCAAGCGCCCCGCCTGCTTCAGCCGACCAAAGGGGAGTTGACGGCGCAACCAGAGACGAAGGCCGCGTGCATTACGTCAAGTGAACACTACGACGTCGAGTCTTTAATCCTCACCATTCAATCTCATTTGCCAACGAGATGCCGGATATCCTTTTCATTCTCGTCGCAGACGTATTCAATCAGTTCGCCGCCAGGCATCGCATTGAACCGGAGGCTTACAGTCCAGGGTTTCTTATAAGCCTTCGGATCGTCTATAGTGAGCTGAAGATCGATGTGTCCAAAGTCGGGGCGCCGGAACCGTTCCGTCAAATGCATGGATTCCGTTCCGGGGTGTCCGTTGTTGTCCAGCCATTCATTGTCAACGAAACCCGCCGATTCCACCACCAGCGTGTCTCCTTCCCAATGGCCAACCGAGTAACCCATCCAGGCGCGTTGAGGGTCCTTGGGCAGCTTGCGGCCATCCATGAAGATTTGCCGGTAGCTATGAAGGGCTTCATACAGGATGACGATGGCTCCCGGCGAATTCAGGATCTTGAAGGGATAGGGAACCACATGCTCCCGCGGTACACCCGACAGGACGCAACTGGCCTGCGGATCCTCTTTGCTCAACGTATCCTGACGGTGTTGGTATAACGCCTCGGCCCAGGGCTGAAAGGAAACTTCTCCCGGCTTCAGATCCCTGGCGATATTCCCCGTGTAGCCGGGGCGCGTTTCCCACATTCCCGAGAGGTCCGGCTTACCATCCGCCGTCTTCGGCGCCGGCGCGGAGAGATCGGGCTTGCCGTCCGCTGTCCGCGGCACTCCCGGAGTTGGCACGTCAAGCCATTGCGCATTCGCCGCCACTGCGACCAGGAGGGCCATTGCGACTGAGGTTTTCATAGTACTTGAGCTTTTCGGGCAGATGTAGTCTACCAGATTCACGTTTCTCACACATGCGCCAAATGGGTTACCATCGGCAAGTGAATATTCGCTACCTGGCTCTACTGTTGACCGCTGGCGCGGCGGTCGCGCAAACACCGGTATCGTCCCAGTGTTCGTCGCCGGCAGCCGTTCAGAAGGGCCTGCCTGCATGGAATGGCTGGGCGGACCCGGCGAATACCCGCTTCCAACCGGCTCGGGCGGCAGGCTTGACCAGCCAAACCACGCCGAAGCTCAAGCTCAGATGGGCGTTTGGATTTCCAGACGTTACCACCGCTTTCGGAAACCCGACGGTTTTCGCCGGCAGGATATTCGTGGGCACTGCCAATGGCGCGGTTTATTCCCTCGACGCGGGCAGTGGATGCACGTATTGGACATACACCGCCGCGGCGGGTGTGCGGACCGCGCCCGTGATTGACGACGCCGGGCATGCCGCGTATTTTGGCGATCTTCGCGGAAATGTTTATGCCGTCGACGTCGCAACCGGCGCGCTCATCTGGAAGGTTCGCGCCGACGAACATCCGAAGGCAGTGATCACCGGATCGCCCAAGCTCTACGCAGGCCGCCTGTACGTTCCCGTGTCGGGAAGAGATGAATCCATCGCCGCAACCGATCCTACTTATGAATGCTGCACATTTCGCGGAAGCGTGGTGGCTCTCAACGCCGCAAACGGCAGCCGGATCTGGCAAGCTTATACGGTTCCCGATACGCCAAAGGAAACCGGCCGAAATGCGAAAGGCTCCAGGACCTGGGGACCGTCGGGCGCGGTTCCCTGGTCATCGCCGACTCTTGACCTCGATAAGAAAGTGCTCTACGTGGGCACGGGAGTAAACTACTCGCAGCCGCCGACAATTACCAGCGATGCCATCGTAGCTTTCGATATGGGTTCCGGCCGCCTCCTGTGGTCACGCCAGTTTACCTCCGGCGACACCTATAACTTCGCCTGCGGCGCCGCCGCGAAGGACAAGACGAATTGCCCCAAAGACCCGTACATCGATTCCGACCTGGGCAATTCCGGAATCCTGCGAGAACTGGGCAGCCACAAACGCATTCTCGTCGCGAGCGACAAGTCCGGCATGGTCTATGGCATCGATCCCGACCACGCGGGTGAGATTCTTTGGAAACAGAAGATCGCTACAGGCGGCGCCAACGGCGGCACCATGTGGGGTGGCGCCAGCGACGACAGCGGGGCAGCGTACATCGGCATTTCAGATTTCACCCCGGGAAAGCCGGAGGTGGGAGGAGGTTTGATAGCCCTGCAACTCGCCACGGGCGAAAAACTGTGGATGACGCCCGCTCCCAAACCCGCATGCCTTGCGTTGCCTGGGTGCAGCGCCGCTCAGCCGGCGCCGGTGACCGCGATTCCCGGTGTCGCATTTCTCGGGTCCTGGGACGGGCACATACGCGCCTACGAGACCAAAGCAGGGAAGATCATCTGGGACTTCGACACGGTGCAGGATTTTCAGACCGTGAACGGCGTGAAGGCGCACGGCGGCTCGATCAACAGCATGGCTCCCGTGGTTGCCGGCGGATCGCTCTACGTCACCTCCGGCTATACGGGGACAGGCATGCGCGGTAACGTACTCCTGGCTTTCTCTGCCGAGGGAAAGTAACGCCGGCGTATAAAGCCCATTTATCATGAGTTTCGCGCTGGCGGCAAGATTCATGGCGTGGGGCGCCGCGGCCGTGGCGGCGGTCTTCCGTCCCTCGATGGGGGAATCGTTTTTCCGTAGCCTGGAATCACTGGCACGGCGCCTGTCGCGCCATCGCACGTCGACGTGGCTGGGTCTGGGGCTGCTGGTGCTGCTCGTCAGAGGCGCGCTGCTGCCGGTGTGGCCTGTTCCCAAGCCGGTAATCTACGACGAGTTCGCCTACATCCTGCAGGCAGACACTTTCGCGCACGGACGGCTCACGAACCCGACGCACAAGCTCTGGCCGTTTTTCGAAAGCCCCTACGTGCTGCAGCATCCTACATATGCGTCGAAGTATCCGCCGGGGCAGGCGCTGGCGATGGCCGCCGGAGAAGTACTTTTCGGCGATCCCTGGTTCGGCGTATGGCTAAGTTGCGGCGCGATGGTAGCAACGCTGCTATGGGCGATGCAAGGCTGGCTCCCTCCGGGCTGGGCACTGGTGGGCGGTCTGTTGGCGCTTCCGCCGGCGATCGACAGTTACTGGATGAACAGCTACTGGGGTGGCGCGGTTGCGGTGATAGGTGGCGCGCTGTTGCTCGGCGGATACGCGCGGGTGATAAAGAGAAAGCAAGTTTGGTACGCGCTGGCGATGGGGATCGGACTCGCGATCCTGGCCAGCACGCGGCCCTATGAAGGCCTGGTGTTCAGTATTCCGGTAGCGATCGCGTTCCTGTTGTCACGTCCGCGGTGGAGCGCGGTGGCATTAACTGCCGCTGTGCTGATACCCGCCTTCACCGCGACTGGATATTACAACCGGGCAGTGACCGGAAGCGCGCTCCAGTTGCCGTTCACGGAGTATGCCCGGCAGTATGTCCAGATTCCGCTATTCAACGTTCAGCCGCTGGGAACTCCCAAGGTCTACAGTACGCCGGTGATGTTCGATCTGCATCAGAACTGGGAACGTGAACAGTGGGAGAAAGCAAGAACCTGGCAACTGATCCCGATGCGGCTGAACGATTGGAAGATCGTGGCCTCGACCGTTCTGGGGAGCGTGCTGATGGGGTTGCTCATCGTGGCGTTTTCTCGTAATCTGTGGCGGGACCGGCGAATCCGATTGCCATTGATGTGCGTAATGGCCACGCTGGCTGGTTCCGTGATCGAAATCCGCTACTACGAACATTACGCCGGCCCGGCGACGGTGGCGCTGTTTATCGCGGCGGTACAGGCATTACGGCATCTGCGACAGTGGAAACCCGGCGGCCAGCCGACGGGACGATTTCTTTCACGCGCGCTTCCTGTGCTGATCGTCGGCGCGGCCGTGGCGGCGCAGGGACTCGTCATCCTGCACCAGCAACCGCCGGAAAACTCGCAACCGGTGAATGCTCGTCGCGATGAGGTTGTGCAACGGCTTCGCGATCAGGCGGGCAAGCATGTGATTCTGGTGCACTACACCGGCATCCAGAGTCCCCATGAAGAGTGGGTATATAACACTGCGGATATCGATGCGCAGGATGTGATCTGGGCTCACGATCTTGGCGGCGCGGAAAATGCTCCTCTGCTCGAATATTACAAGGACCGGAAGATTTGGCTTTTGCAGCCCGACATCAATCCGACCTGGTTGGATCCGTATCGGTGGGACAGGTGAAACTGGATATACTTTGGGAATGAATTCAATACGCCGATTCCTGGCGGCAATGGCCTTGTGCGGGCTGATTTCTATGAGCTATCTCATGGTTCAGAAAGCCGCGGCTCAGACTTCTGACAAAAACGTTTACGTGGTGACCCACGTGGATATCGGCGGCACGCCGGCGATCGTGGCGGAGGCTACGAGGCTGCTCAGGGAGTTTTCCGCGGACAGCAAGAAGGACCCGGGAGTGGTGCGCTTCGAACTTCTGCTTCAGGATGGGCGGTTGAATCACTTCACGATCGTGGAAGTCTGGCAGACGAGGGACGCTTTCGAGGCTCACTCAAGCGCTGAACATACCAAACGCTTCCGGGAGAAAATACAGCCCATGCTCGGTAGCCCGTTCGACGAACGGCTGCATAGCCTGCTGCCATAACCAGCTGTCCGCCTCTCCGATATACTCTTACCGGAGTTACCCCAATGCAGATTCGCCGCGGCCTTATGTGCCTCGCCGCCGTCTTTACGTTAGCCGCGCAGACTCGGGCGCCCAAGTCAGGAGCGCTGCCGGAAAAGGCGCTTGTCGATGACCTTGTCGCCGCCAATCGCGTCCTTGCGCATGAAATACGGGTGCTCGACGCTTACGGTCACGTCAGTGTGCGTTCGGCAACGAATCCGAACCGCTACTACCTTTCGCGGGCCATCGCGGCCGGCATGGTGACCGCCGGCGACATCATTGAATACGATCTCGACAGCAACCCGGTGGGCGGTTCGAAGGGCGATGGATACCTCGAGCGATTCATCCACGGCGAGATCTACAAAGCCCGGCCCGACGTGATGGCCGTGATCCACGCTCACTCGCCCGAGATGATCGTCTTCGGCGCGAGTGGCGTCCCGCTGCGCAACATGATTCACACGGGCAGCTTTATCAACGACGGCGTGCCGGTCTTCGATGTTCGCAAGTTCGGGGGCACGGCCGACGATATGCTGATCCGCAACCCGGCGCTGGGCAAGGCGCTCGCCGGGTCCCTGGGCAGCCGGACAGCCGTGATTCTGTTTGGCCATGGCGTCGCCATAACGGGTAACTCGCTCGCCACTGTGGTAAGCAACTCCTACTTCCTCAATATGGATGCGCGCATTCAGTTAGACGCGTTGCGGATGGGCGGATCGGTGAGTTATCTCGAGCGCGAGCCCGGCGCGAAGCCCCCGGCCGGCACACCCGCTGGAGCGGGCGCCAATAATCGTGCCTGGGAGTATTGGAAACGACAGGTGGCCGGGGAAATCGGTACGGGCCGCTGAACGGTAACAAGCAGAGACTGGCGTCGTGCGGCACGCCACGCGGGATGAAGTATTCGTCCCCCGCTCCATCGAATACCGGCACCAGAGTTAGTCAGATGCGCTATAAGCCGGAGGCAGTAGCCAGCCGGCCGAAATACAATTCCCCCGCCCGATCGATATCCATGACACTGAGAGCCGGTGTCCGCTCTTCAAACAGTGCGATCGATTCGATAATCCGGAACACGTCGCGGGGGTAACACGGCCGCAGATCTCCGCCACGCTCCTTGCAGAGCTCGCGCAGATGCACCGCCGCTTCCGGTTCGGCGGGCCAGCCCATCGACTCCAGACGGCGCCGCACGATTTCGTCGAACGCCTGCGGAGGTATCGCATCGACCAGAATCTTGTTGGGAATTCGCCGCAGGAAGGCTTCATCCGCCAGTTCGGTCGGGTTGAGGTTGGTCGAGAACACCACGAAGACTTCGAAAGGAATGGCGAATTTCAGGCCGTTGCTCATCGACAGATAATCGAGACGGCGGTCGAGCGGCACGATCCATCTGTTGAGGAGGTCGCGCGGCGATATCATCTGACGGCCGAAATCGTCGATGACGAAAACGCCGTTGTTCGCCTTCATATGCATCGGCGCCACATAACTGCCCGTCTCGGGATCGCGTTGTAATTCGAGCATGCCGGGCACCAGCTCACCACCCACGATGATGGAGGGACGCGAGCAGAATACCCAGCGCGGGTCGTGATCGGGCGGAGCAGAATCGGTACGGGTGTGCACCGAAGGGTCGAACATCACCACCATATTGCCGTCGACTTCGATCGTGTAAGGCACGGCGACAGAATCGTGAGAGATACGAAACAGACGTTCGGCGAGCGAGCTCTTGCCTGTCCCGCTGGGCCCGAACAGGAACATGGATCTCCGCGAAACCAGCGCCGGGCCAAGCTGATCCAGCAATTCGCTTCCCAGTGTCAGGTCCCGATAGGCCTCGCACAGTGTTTTCCGGTTGATGGGAAACCGCGCAATCTGAGCGCGCACCGCACTTTCGTATTGAGCCAGCGATACGGGAACCGGCCCGGCGTAGCGGGAAACACGCATCCTCTCCTGTGCCGCGTTTTTTCCCGCCGGGGATAACGAGAAAGAATAATCGTCACCCACCATTCCTTTGACTTCAATCAGCTGCTGGGATTTCATCCGGTGAAAAACGGTATGAATGAGATCGACCGACAGCTTCAACGTCCCCGCAATGCTGCGCATCGTACAGGTACCGGCCAGAGACACATGTTTCAGGAACAAGTCGTGAACCAGGATCTCGGGAATACCCAGATTTTCAATGGCTGCGGGAGAACTAAACAACGTTAAGCCTCAAAACCTGATCTTTATCTATCTAATCGCCTCGCGCAATACTGCCAACCAACAGCAAACGAACGGCAGCATCGTTGCTCGGACCAGGCGAATGCCGACCGCTAAAATGATCCTGTGAATCATTCTGCAACGACAGACAAGTTCCAAATCGGGCTGATACAGATGTCTTGCGCGCTCGATCCGCGGACGAATCTCGATCGCGCCATGGCGAAAATTCGCGAGGCCGCGCGGCAAGGTGCGCAGATCATTTGCCTGCAGGAATTATTCCGCTCACAGTATTTCTGCCGCGAGGAGGACGCCCGTCTGTTCGACCTGGCGGAGCCGATCCCTGGTCCTTCGACCGACTGTCTGTGCCCGCTCGCGGCCGAACTGAACGTGGTGATCGTTGCATCGCTGTTCGAGAAGCGTGCCATAGGGCTTTATCACAACACCGCAGTCGTCATCGACGCCGATGGAAAGCTACTCGGGCTATACCGCAAGATGCATATACCGGACGATCCGCTTTTCTTCGAGAAATACTATTTCACTCCCGGGGATCTCGGCTTCCGCGCATTCGATACGAAGTTCGGCCGCATCGCGACGCTCGTCTGCTGGGACCAGTGGTATCCCGAAGCCGCGCGCCTTGCGTCGCTCACGGGAGCGAACATTATTTTCTATCCGACGGCCATCGGCTGGCATCCCGCGGAAAAAGCTCAATATGGCGCTGCGCAGCACGATGCCTGGCGTATCGCGCAACGCGCGCACGCGATTGCAAATGGCATCTATGTTGCCGCAGTGAATCGCGTCGGCTTCGAAGGCCCGGCGGATAAGGGCCTCGAATTCTGGGGCGCTTCGTTCGTCAGCGATCCGCTCGGGCGCGTGCTCGCCGAAGCCTCGCACGACAAGGAAGAAATTCTAATCGTCGAGTGCGACACGAAGCAGATGGAAGAAGTACGGCGCAACTGGCCGTTCCTGCGCGACCGCCGGATTGACGCCTACGGCGATATCACCAGCCGGTTTTTGTCGTGAGTTCAAGTCCGGGCGGCACTCCGCACGAGCTCGGTTTTCGCATGCCCGCGGAGTGGGAGCCGCACGATGCTACGTGGATCGCGTGGCCTCATAACGAAGACGACTGGCCCGGGCGCTTCGAGCCCATTCCGTGGGTCTACGGCGAGATCGTGCGCAAGCTTTCCCAGGTGGAGCGGGTGCGCATCCTGCTGCAGAATGACGACGTCGAGCAAAACGCGCGCAACGTTCTTGAGAAGTGCGGCGTGCAGTGGGAGGCGATCGAGTTCTATCCGATGCCGACCGACCGCGTGTGGGCGCGCGATTTCGCACCGCTGTTCGTGAAGGATTCCGCCGGAAAAGTGGCGGCGGTGAAATGGCGTTTCAATGGCTGGGCGAAGTATGAAAACCATCTGCGCGACGAAGCGGCCGGGATCGCTATTCCCGAACTGGTGGGTGTGGAAGCCTGGCGTCCCGACATGGTCCTCGAGGGCGGCAGCGTGGACGTGAACGGAGCCGGACTGCTGTTGACAACCGAGGAATGCCTGCTGAGCCCGATTCAGGCCCGCAATCCCGACTTGTCCCGGGAGGAGATTGAATCGGCGCTGGGCGAGTTTCTCGGTATCGATCGCGTGCTTTGGTTGCGTAACGGAATAGCCGGGGACGATACCCACGGCCACATCGACGATCTGGCGCGCTTTACCGACACCGAAACCATGGTGATTGCGTTCGAAGAAGATCGTACGGAGACGAACTATGGACCGCTGCGGGAGAACTGGGAAATCGTGAAGCAGTTCCCGGTTCGCGCCGTCAAATTGCCGATGCCGGCGCCGCTCTATTTCGAGGGCCAGCGGCTTCCGGCAAGCTATGCAAATTTCTACATCGCTAATCAAATAGTGCTGGTTCCCACGTTCAACGATCCTAATGACCGGATTGCGCTCAACGTGCTGGCCGAGTGTTTCCCGCAACGGAAAGTCATTGGGATTAACTGCGCGGAGCTGGTTTGGGGCCTGGGCACGCTGCATTGCATGACGCAGCAACAACCTTTGGCCATCTAACTGCTGCGCTTGCGGGCATGGCAACAGCATCGGACAAAGAGAGTTTGTTGGTCAAAGCGGCGAAGACGGACGGGACCGCCGCACGCACCCTGGCTTCCCTGGGCGGCATCGCGCCAGGAATCGGGACCAAAAAGAGACTTTCTTCAGACGGAAAGTTCGAGAAGAAACATAAACACCGCCTTCCCCGGCTGGTGAAGAAAGCGATGAAGGCCAAGGCCGAACGGGCTGCCCTTCAAGCCTGAGAGTGAGCGCGGGCCTTGAGACGGTCCGCGAACTTCTGGCGGAACTTCTGCACCTTGGGCGAAACGACGTAGGCGCAATAAGGTTGATAAGGGTTATTTTCGTAATACTGCTGGTGGTAGTCCTCAGCCTGGTAAAAATCTGATGCCGGTTCGATTGCGGTCACGATCGGGTCGGGAAAGGCCCGTTCCGCGGTTAGTTCGGCGACAAGTTCTTTCGCAATAGTTTCCTGTTCGGGTGAGTGATAGAAGATTACCGATCTATATTGCGTTCCCGTGTCGTTTCCCTGCCTGTTGAGAGTTGTCGGATCGTGGGTGGCAAAAAAGATCTCCAGGACATCGCGATAGGAGAGGACCGCCGGGTCGAACGTGGCCTGCACGACCTCCACGTGGCCCGAAGTGCCTGAACAAACCTCTCGATAAGTTGGATTCGGCCGCACGCCTCCCATATATCCCGAGGCGACCGAAATTACGCCTGCCGCCTCGCGATAGACCGCTTCGAGACACCAGAAACATCCTCCACCGAGAGTCGCGATTTCACTTTCCGGCATGACGCTTTTAATGATACCGGAACGCATAAATACAAGCGAGGGCACGACTTGTTTAAAGTGTGCCCTCGCGGACAGGACGGGATTAATCGGGTTACTTTGCGGGCGTCGCGGCGGGAGTCGACGGAGTGGCCGCCGTGCTCTTCACGGATTTCTTGTTCTTTTTCACGTGCTTTTTCGCCACGGGCGCGGTGCTGGTCGTCGAGTTGGCGGCCGGCGCGGAGGCAGGTGCCTGCGCGGCGAGCGACCACCCGGCGGTTGCCAAAGTCAGGGAGAGGCCGAAAACAGCTGAAGCGATCTTTTTCATTTGAGGGTTCCTTTTCGAGGCGTTGTATCTTGTCAGCCTCTGTACTGATTGACGTGGGCGATTGTTAACCCCACCTGAACTCTCAATTAAATAGGATTCACCCCGGAACCGTATGCCCATTAACATTTCAGGGGAAGGAGGAAATCTTTACCTTAGATTAACTGGATTCAATGTTTGAAAATGTGCGACATTTAAGTTGTGTCTTGGGTTCGTCCGGGCCAGATGAACCTATAACCTCCAAGCCTGAGTAATACACAGATTTCAAAGGAGAAGACCACCATGGCTAAAGTAGTTTTCGTCGGCATCGAACAGGCAAATGCTGTTCAGATCGCCAGAGTACTTGCCGTGGAACGGCATCAACTAGAACAGAAGCCAGGAGATGCGATCGTCCTGGATATCGTAGACGCCGACATTGTATTCGCCGGCGGCGAACCCGCACACTACCTGTCCCTGTTGCGGAAGGTGCGAGAAGTGCGGCCGAACTTGCCTTTCGTGGTCGTAACGCGTGTCCCGGAGACGCGGGAGTGGTTGGATGCCCTGGAAGCGGGCGCCACGGATTATTGTTCCAGCCCGTTTGAGACCCGGCAGATCAACTGGTTAATGGAATCGGCGCTGCCGAAACAGAGACCAGCGCCGGCGTACGCCGCATAAATCGAGTCCTATAATTCAAGGCATGAAAAGGCGTGCGGCCCTGGCGGCCGCAATCGGCTTGCTTTATGCCGTTCTGGCGGCGCCTGCTATTGCGGCCGTACCGGCGCCGGAATCCTGGTTCGGACATAAGATCGGCGCGGATCGCCAACTGCTCGACTGGGACAAAGTTGTCTCTTATTTCCGGGCGTTGGCGGCCTCAAGCGACAAAATAAGAGTTACAGAATACGGACGTTCGGCGGAGAATCGGCCGCTGATCGTTGCCACCATTGCGGCGCCGGAGACCCTCCGCAATCTCGACCGATACCGCGAAATCCAGCGCCGCCTGGCGGACCCGCGCATCACCTCTCCCGAGCAGGCCGAAGCCCTGTTCAAAGAGGGCAAGAATGTCATCCTGCTGACATGTTCTATTCACGCCGATGAAGTTGCTTCCACGCACAGCGCGGTCGAGTTCGCGTACCGCCTGATTACCGAAAACAATCCGCATTTCCAGGCAATTCTCGGCAACACGATCCTGCTTGTGGTCCCATCGCTGAATCCCGACGGGGTGGATATTATCACGCGCTGGTATCGCTCCACGCTGGGTACGAAGTTTGAGGGAACCCTGCCCCCGGAACTCTACCAGAAATATATCGGCCACGATAACAATCGCGACTGGTACATTTTCTCCCAGCCGGAAACCCGCGCCACAATCTCGCAACTGCATAACGTGTGGCACCCGGAAATCGTGTATGACGTTCATCAGCAAGGGGCTTATGCGTCGCGGATGTTTATTCCCCCGTGGCTGGACCCGACCGAGCCCAATATCGATCCGATCATTTCGCAGGAGATGAATGCGCTCGGGACTACGATGGCGTCCGATCTGACGGCGGCGGGGAAGCCGGGGATCGCGATCCACGCCGCCTATGATTTCTGGAGCCCGTCGCGCCATTATCAGGCGTTCCATGGAGGGCTGCGGATTCTGACGGAATCCGCCAGTGCCAGGCTCGCGACCCCGATTGTCGTCTCCCGCGACGATATCGACGAAAACGCGCTCGGCTACAACCCACGCGAAAAAAGCTGGAATTACGTGGAACCGTGGCTGGGCGGGACGTGGAAGCTGCGGGACATCATCGATTACCAGGAAATCGCGTTTGAATCGCTGCTCTATAACGCGGCGCTCCATCGCGAAGAAATGCTGCGAAATTTTTACCAGGTCGGCCGGCATCAGGTCGAGCGAAATACGCCGTGGGGCGTCGTCATTCCGAAGAATCAGCGCGATCCGGGAGCCACGCGGCGGATGCTCGAAACGCTCGCGTTCGGCGCGGTCGAAATCGACCAGGACGCTGCAGGCGATTACGTAATTCCCATGCAACAGCCGTATTCGGGGTACGCGAAAGCATTGCTGGAGCGCCAGAACTATCCCGATCTGCGGGTCTATCCGGGTGGCCCGCCGCAGCGACCTTACGACGTCACGGCGCATACGCTGCCGCTGCTCTTTGGCGTGGATGTGAAGTTTGTGGGCCGGAATCCGGGCGGGGTTTTCAAAAAAGCATTGCTTCAGGAACCCCCTGCGCGAGCCTTTTATAAGGCTTCAGATACCGATGGATGGAGGGCGGCGAATACGGTCTGGTCCCAGGGAGGATCGGTGTGGCGCAATGAGGCTGGGGATTTTGCGTTCTCGCGCCAGGGAGCGGATTGGCATGAGGTGAAGCGGCCGCGCATCGGTCTGTATAAGAGCTGGATGGGCGAAATCGACGAGGGCTGGACGCGCTGGCTGCTTGAAAAGTTTGGGTTTTCGTATTCGGGTCTGCGCAATGCCGATATGCAGGCTGGCAATCTGCGCGCGCGGTTCGATTCCATCGTGTTCGCCGATGAACAGCCGGATGCCATCGAGAACGGCCATCCATCCGGTTCAATGCCGCAGGAGTTTACCGGGGGTGTCGGCGCGAAGGGAGCACGGGCATTGCGGGAATTCGCCCGGACCGGGGGCACGCTGATCTTTCTCAATCGCGCTGCCGGCTATGGGATCGCGAATCTGGGCATCAAAGCGCACGACGTGACTTCGAGCCTTCCGGCACGGGATTTCTATTCGCCCGGTTCGCTGCTCAATGCCAGGCTCGACCTGCGGAATCCGCTGACGCGCGGACTCCCGGAAGAGATTGCGATCTGGTCCGAATCGAGCCCGGTTTGGGAAACAGAGGAGGGGTCAGTTGCGAAGTATCCGGGGAGCGGCATCCTCGCGTCCGGCTGGCTATTAGGAGAGGAATACATCGCCGGAAGGACGGCGCTGATCCACGCAAAATACGGCAATGGGAACGTAGTGCTTTTCGGGATGCGGCCGCAGTATCGGGCGCAGAGCTACCTTACTTTCAAATTGTTCTTCAACGCATTGACATTGAATTAGCTACTGCGTCTTCTCTTCGACTTTCGCGGCGCCTTTTTGGGTGCCGGAGGCGACAGCGTGAGCGCCCTTTTTCACGCCGTGTTTGGTCTTCCGCGCGGCGGTTTTGGCGGCTTTCGCCGTGCCTTTGGCCGCGTCTTTCGTTTCGGTCCCTGCGTTCTTCAGGTCCTGGCCGGCGGTCTGCGCAAACGCGCCCGTGGTCAGACCGAATCCGAAAACCAGTGCGGCCACGATTGGGTATTTGGGAAACCTGTTCATGCACCGTTATCTTGCATGCGGGTCGCCGTTTGGTCCACAGGCTGAACACGGTGATGAAAAAGGCAACTCAGCCGCTGATGAACGCCGATGAGCGCTGATAAGAAAGACTCAAGTTCATTGTTTTCAATCGGCGTTAATCAGCGTTTATCTGCGGCTAGCTATACTTCGCCCTTTTTCATCACCCGCTGAAGCCTATGCCACAAAAGCAAGAAAAGATGCGGAGCGCTCTACTGCCAGTTTGGTCTCCCGGCGGACGTGGGACGCAATCGTGATGGTGGACTTGTCCTCCGATAAGGTGACCGTACATCTTCGCACAGGGCCACGGGGCCGCACCTATATCGGGAGCGCCTGCCGCCCATTGTTTTGACTTTCTACCACGCAGAGCCTTGGCCACCGGCAAAGCGGCATGGTCACCTTATCGGAGGACAAGTCCACCAACAAGGCTGCGCTCAACGTCAACTGCACAGCTTAGTGCCCAGGTACATCATGGGTACGACCTGGTTCTCGATTGCAAGTTAACAGGGGAACTCCTGGATTGCTGCGCAGGGGGTGGCTAAATGAATCCCAAGCTATTGAAAAGTCAAGCTGAAGATTTATTTTTAACAGCCGTCACCGGGCAAGCAGCGGCTCGATTTTTGCGGCCAGCACCGGGTAACTTGCGTTGCCGGGATTGTACATTCGCACGATTCCCTGCCCGTCCACGAGGACCATCGTCGGCGTTGTGCTGACTCCGAACCGGGCGAAATTCGCCTCACTGAGCGGAATCTCGACAGATCCCAGCTCCGCATAATACTTCGCGAACACTTCTGCGATGTACTTCGTTTCAACAGCGGGCGACGCCGGTTCTCCCTTAGCCACGAACCCGTAGTGCTCGGTGGGAGCAACCACCACCAGTCCCCGCGGACCGTAGGTTGCCATCAGTTTGTGCACGATTTCAACCTCAGCCTTACAATCCGAACACCAGTGGGCCCAAAGAAACAGCAGCACCGGATGCCCGCGGTGCGCGGACAGCGGCAACGGTTTGCGGCTGCCGATGCCCTCCGAGACATCGAGGACAGGCACCGGCT
>JBEKTF010000003.1:0-74486 GCA_049516355.1 Bryobacteraceae bacterium
CTAAGCCGTATACTCCTCGAGGCAATGTGCGGTGAATGCAGAAACAATGGGCGGCAGGCGCTCCCGTTATTGGTGCGGCCCCGGTCCCGTCCGGGAAACCAAAACGGTCGTTACGCCTGACGACTATCAGGCGGGTGGGGCGCCCCGCATTTTATTGGAGGCGCGACTTCAAGTCGCGTCTTCGAAATGGACTCAATAACGACGATGACTATGGCAGAAAAAACACATTGAACACAAACGAAAAAAATTGCCGCCGTGACTCGATCTTGTAAACGACTTACTCGAAGTCTACCCGGACTGGGCCATCCGTTACTTCGTCTGCGCCTGGATCGTAGTTCCTTCCCGCAACTCATCCGTGGCGCGCCGCACCACCTGATCGCCCGCCTGCAGGTTTCCCATTACTTCGACCAGGTCGCCATCCGCGTCACCCTTCTTCACATCCACCCATTCGGCGCGTCCGTTGTGACTCCGGATGACGAAGGTACGCTCAGTAGTAGTCACCACGCTGGTCTTCGGCACGAACAGCGAAGGACGCGGGCGGCGGATCGGCCACTTGACTGTCGGATACATTCCCGGCGAGAGCGATCCATCCTTATTCGCGAATTCCAGCTCCACTGCCATGGTCCGGGTCTTTGTGTCGAGCGCGTGAGCCACGCGCGAAATCGTGCCCGAGTAATTCCGTTCCGGATAAGCGGGAACACGGAATTCGACAGAGGCCCCGCGTGCGATGGCGCCGACATCTTCCTCGGGCAACGGCACAACGATGCGCAGGCGCGAAACCTGTTGAATCACAAGCAGCGGGGAATCGGCGTTCGGTCCCACCAGCGCGCCGGGATGCACCAGGCGTTCCGTGACCACGCCTTCGAACGGCGCCGTGATCTTCAGGTACGCCTGCATCGCCTTCAGGGCGTCCGCGGCCGATTTAGCGGCGGCGCTGGCTTTCTCGCGCGAGTTCACCAGGGCCTGTGCGGCCTCCACCTGTTTTTGCGCCTGGATCAGATCGTTGCCCGCGACCGCGCCGGGCGTCTTCGCGGCGTCGCTCATGTGCTCGGCGGTGCTTCGGGCCGCTGCCAGTTGCGCTTCGGCCTGCAGCCGGTCGGCCTCGACCGCCTCGATTTTGGATTCGGCTTCCGCGATCTGCGCAACCATTTCCGGAGCCGTGAGTTCGATCAGCAGGTCTCCCTGCTTCACCGCGGTCCCGCGATCCACCAGGACGTTATCCACGTAACCCTGCACCCTGGCGTGCAAAGAGACCGAGAGGTAAGGCGCGATCTCGGCCGGTAGTTCGACGGTGCGCGACACAGTCTTCGAGACCACCGCGACCAGGTCGGTAGTTTGGGCGCAGGCAATCGATGCCGCCAGAAGGAGAACGCCGGCAAAGGCCTGTCGACTAAGTCGCTTCATAGTATTGGCTCGTTGGATCCATGGGATTGAGAGAAGGAGAAGTGACGGATGCGCCGCGCTGAAGAATGGCATAGATGGAAGGCAAAATCGTGAGCGTCGCGAAAGTCGAGACCACCAAACCGCCGATGACGGCACGCCCGAGCGGAGCCGCTTGCGCCCCGCTTTCGCCGAACCCGATGGCCATCGGAATCATGCCGAAGATCATAGCCGTGGCGGTCATCAGGATCGCGCGCAGACGGCCGCCGGCGCCTTCCCGGATAGCCTCGAGCAGCGGCGTTCCTTCACGCCGCGCGTGCTCGGCGAAAGTAACCAGAAGTATCGAGTTCGCGACGGCAATCCCGATGGCCATGATCGCCCCCATGAACGACTGTATGTTGAGTGTGGTGCCGGTGAATCGCAGCATGAGCAGCACTCCGCAGAGCACCGCCGGAATCGTCAAAACGATAGCCAGGGCCAGCCGCAGCGACTGGAAGTTCGCGGCAAGAAGCAGAAAGATCACGGCAACCGCCAGCAACAATCCGATTCGCAGCACGGAAATGGTTTGCTCGAGCGCGGGAACCTCGCCGCGCATGGAGACCGCAATGCCCCGCGGAGGCGCGCCCACCGTGGCCAAAGCCTGGTTGATCTTCAACGACGCTTCACCCAGCGTAGTGCCGTGAATGTTGGCGGTAAGACTCACCACGCGCTGTCCGTTATAACGGTCGATTTCCCCCGGCATCGTGCCCGTCTTCAGAGTGGCGATGTCGTCGAGGAGCGGTTTCGAACCTCCCGAGGGCATTACGGGGATGCCCGCGACGGCGTCGACGCTCTGATTCTGGTTCTGCGGCAGTTCCACCTGGATCTGGAACGCGTTGCCCGAGTTCGGATCGCGCCAGTAATTGGGATCGGTGAAGCGGGAAGAAGAAGTTGCCGGCAGCACCGAGTGCGCGACATCCGCCATGGTCAAGCCGAACTGGCCGGCGCGGTTGCGGTCGATATTGATATCGAGCGTCGGATAGTTGTTTTCTTGGGAAAAGCGCATGTCGCGCAGGAAACTCAGCCTGGCGAGCGCGGTCCTGATCTTCTGCGCGTGGGCATAATCGTCCTGAAGATTGATCCCTTCAATGGCTACTTCGACCGGCGTGGGGGACCCGAAGCTCATCACCTGGGTGACAATGTCGGCCGCTTCGAATGAAATGCTGGTGTCCGGCAGATCGCGCTTGAGGCACGCGCGGAGTTGCTCGCGCAGCGCTTCGCCGTGTGGCGCGCCGGGCTTGAGCGCAATCTGCAGAATGGCGTCCTGCGGCCCGCTCGTGAACAGATGAATCAGGTCCACCGGATAGCTGGAGGGCACCACGCCGACGAAGTCGCTGGTGATTGCGATATTGTCCTTGCCCACCTCCTGTTGAATGGAATCCAGCGCGCGCAGCACTTTGCGCTCGGTCTCCTCGATCCGCGTGCCTGCCGGCGCCTGCATACGGATGCGCAGCAGCCCGGCGTCGGCGTCGGGAAACAATTCGGTACCCATGCGCGGCAGGAGAATATATAAAAGTCCGAACGCCGCGGCGAGATAGAGAATCGCTACCGGCCAGCGAAATTTCAGAACTCCTCCCAGATAGCTTCCGTAGATTGACCGCAGGTGGCCAAAGAGTCCCATGCGCGCCTCGCCGGGACGAGCCTCCCGCATCAACCAGGTCGAGAAGACCGGTACGAGCGTGCTCGAAAGCAGATAAGAAGCGATCATCGAAAACGCCACCGCGAGCGATAGCGGCACGAACAATTGCCGGCTCACCCCGATCATGAAGAACGAAGGCACGAACACCGCGAGAATGCAGAACATCGAGAGCAAACGCGCCATCGCGGTTCGGCTGCATGCTTCCACCACCGCGCGCGCCCGCGATACGCCCGGCAGCATTCGCGTGTGAATATTCTCGATCTCGACCGTCGCCTCATCCACCAGCACACCCACGGCAAGCGCGAGCCCGCCCAGAGTCAAGACGTTGATCGTCTGCCCCGCCGCCCAAAGCAGGATCACGGCGCTCAAAAGGGCAAAGGGAATGTTCAGGACGACGATCAATGCGCTGCGCCAGTCGCGCAGGAACAGCAGTACCATCAAGCCGGTCAGCGCGGCGCCCAGCAGCCCTTCATATATAAGGCCGCGAAGCGAGTTGGTGACGTAGGGCGATTGATCGAACTGCAGGCTTACGTCGACGTCCTCGGGGACCACGCTCTTGAATTTCGGGATCGCCGCTTTGACGGCGTCGATAACGGCCAGAGTGGAAGCGTCGGCGCGCTTGGTAACGGGGATGTAGACAGTTCTCTTTCCGTTGACGTGCGCGTACGCGGTCACAAGGTCCGTGCCGTTCTCGATGGTGCCGAGATCGCGCAGATAGATGGTGGTTCCCGCCACCGGCCGGATGGGTGTACTCAGCAGGTCGGAGAGATTGGCGCCGAGCGCGGCATTGGTGCGGGTGATGCGTTCGAGGCTGCCGGTCCACATATTGCCGGATGGCATGACCACGCTGGACTTGTTGACCGCGGCGATGGCCTCCTCGGGTGAAATGCGGTACTGCCTCAGTTTCGAAGGATCGAGCGTGATGACGATGGTTCTCTGGTTGCCGCCGAAGGGAGGCGGCGCCGAGACTCCGGGCAGCGTCGCGAAGAGGGGCCGTACGCGGTTGATGGCGTAATCCTGCAACTCGCCCGACGTGTGCGCAGCGCTGCTAAAGACGAGTTCGCCGACAGCCACGCTCCCCGCATCGAACCTGGTGATGAACGGACCCACGGTTCCCGGCGGCATGAACGCGCGCGCGCGATTCACGTAGCCGACGGTCTCCGACATGGCCTGGCTCATGTTCGTGCCTTCGTGGAAGACGAGTTTCATCAGGGCCGCGCCCTGGATGCTCTTACTCTCGACGTGATCGATGCCGTTGATGTAAAGGAAGTGATACTCGTAGTAATAAGTCAGATACCCTTCCATCTGGGCGGGGTCCATGCCGCCAAAGGGCTGGGCGACGTAGATGGCGGGATCGCCCACCTGCGGGAGGATGTCGACTGGCATCCGCTGCACGGCGAGCACCGCGCTGAGCGCGATCGCGATCAGCGCGACGACCACCGTGAGGGGCCTTCCAAGAGCGGCTAAGACAAGACGCATGGCGTAGTTCTCCGGAAAATCACTGAGACGCCTCAGCCAGAAAAGGCTGTATGTCTCCACGAGCTGTGGCCAGTTGCAGCTTCGCCCGCCAGACGTTCAAGCGGGCCAGAGCATCGTCGATTTGGGCCTGGACGAGCAATCGCTGATCCTGCGCGACATCGTCGATCGGAGCCAGGCCGGATTGATATCGTGCCGTGGCCTGTTGCAGGGCCGTGCGCGCCGAGGAGACTTCTATCGTGGTATTCGCGGCAACGCGCCGCGCGCCATTCAGCATCGCCAATGCGGCGTTGAACCCGGCTTGCAGGCCGACCGCGGTCACCTGGTATTGCGCCTGGCTGGCTCGGATATTCGCCGACTCAATCGCTTCCTGCTCCCGGATCGCAAACCGGTCCATAGCCGGGAACGTAACGGTGAGCCCAACGCCGTAGTTTTGCACCGTAGGCCCCAAACCATTCAATCCGCCGAGTCGCGCGCCATCGCTCAGCAATCCGGTCTCGCGCGCGGCGGCCAGCCCCTGGACGAAAAACTGCGGCTCATACGTCCGTTCGGTCGCTTTAAGTTGGGATTGCGCCTGTGCGATTACGGCGTTTTGCTCCATGGCGACCGGGTTTGCCGCGGCCTCCAGTGGGGGCTCCGGCCGCTCCGCCGGCAGTTGCTCGGCCAACTTACCTCCGCTTACGTTGATCTGAGACGGGTCGATGCCCACGAATTGCGCCACGGTCGAACGGGCAACGTCAATGGCTTGCTCGGCTTGGGCGACCTGAACCTGCGCTGCCGCCAACTCCGCCTGGACTCTTGATTCATCGGCTCCGGGCCGCAGTTGCGCCTCCACCAGCGCATGAATGGTCTTTGAAAGGATTTGCCAGCTATCCACGGCCGCGCGCGCGGCCTGCGCGGTCTGTTCGGCGGCGACGACGGTCAGGAATGCGTCCGCCGTCGCAACGGAAACGTCATAACGTGTCCGGTTCGTGGTTGCTTGCGCCCGATCGCGCGCCGCTGTAGCAGTAGCGACATTGGCTGCGCGCAAACCAAAGTCGAATGGCTGCCAGGTGACGAGCACTCCCAAACCACTGTCCCAGACCGAGCCCGTATTATTCGCCGGAATGCCATCCACGCCGGGGATAACGCTTTGCGGAAGGAGAAGTCCATAGAAGGTATTCCGCGTCGCCCGGTTGATCTGCGCCATACCGTCAACCCTCGGCAGGTATGCAGTTTGCGCCAAACGGATGCCGGCCGCAGCCGCGTTCATTTGTTCCTGCGTAACACGGATCGAAGGATAATTCCGTAATGCCCCATCTACCGCTTGCGACAGGGTCAGCGCAGTCTGGCCAGGTGACGGGATTGCGCCCGAAAAGACCAACGCCAGAACTTGCAGGACTCCACACGCACATTTACCCGACACTCTTAACTACGTTGAATGGCGAGCGCCGTCGAATCAACTGAAGATTGTCTGAACATTTTCTGACAATTTCTTCAGAACCACCCAGGTGGTCGAGCGCAGCTCGGCAGGAATGAAACGGACGATTTTCTGGAGCCGACGTGGCGCACGCTCTCAGCGTGCCGTGTCGAGACTTTCTCGACACCCGGTTTTGCGAACGGTACGGGCGTCGGCACGAGTGCCGACGCGGCACGCAAAAGGTGCGTGCGCCACGCAATTCAGGCGACTTTGCTCCGAAAATAGAGCTTGGCTGATTTTCATGGCCGAGGGCGGGCACCGCCCATGGTTGATGCTACCGGCCTGAGCCGCTAGCTGTTTAGGCAGCAGGGAGCAGAACGCGGAAGATACACCCGCCTCCGGGCGGGCAATCCAGTTCCAGACGCCCGCCGTGCGCGTTTGCTCCCCACTTCGCGATCGCCAGCCCGAGGCCCGCGCCGCCGGCTTCGCGCGAACGCCCCTCGTCCACCCGATAGAACCGGTCGAAGATTCTTTCCCGATGCTCCACGGCGATTCCCGGACCACAGTCCTCCACCTCGATCGCAATTGTCTTCAAAGCGTGACTGACGCGCACCGAAATGTCTCCTCCGGCGGGAGTGTACTTGATGGCGTTATCGAGCAGATTGATGACGACCTGGCGCAGGATCATAGGGTCGGCTTCCATCTTCGCGTCCGCGTCTCCTTCGAGCGACAGATGCTGCGCCTTCTCTTCGGCCAGCACCTCGAGCAGAGAAATCGCGTCCCGCACGAACGGCAGGACCGGTGTCGTTGTCCGCGCGAGCTGAATCTGTCCCGCATCGGCGCGAGCAATAGTAAGGAGGCAGTCAACCACGCGCCCCAGCCTGCCCGATTCCTCCAGCATGCTACCGATGACTTCTCGGTAGTGCTCGCTCGAACCCTGCTTCTTCAGGCCCACCTCGCCGACACTGCGAATGGCCGTGAGCGGAGTCCGGATCTCGTGCGAAGCGTCGGAAGTGAACCGCCGCAATTGCTCGAAGGAACGCTCCAGACGGGCCAGCGTTTCGTTGAAGGCCTTGGCGAGATCTCCGAGTTCGTCCTCCGGGTTCTCGACTTCGAGGCGGGCGCTCAACCGCTCGGCATTGATTTCGTGAGCGCGGCGAGCCATCCGTCCAATCGGGCTAAGTGCGTGTTTGGCGAGCAGGTATCCTCCCATCCCCGCCAGACCCAAGGCGAGCGGCAGGCCCGCGATCAGGCCGATAACGACTTGCCAGAAGCTCTGCCACAGAGGTTCCTCGCTGAACCCGACTCGGATCAGCGTGGGTTTCCCATCCAGCATGTGCCGCTTGCTGACCAGCCGAACGGGTGTCCCATCGGAAAGGCGAATGGAGCGTTGTGAATAGCCGGTGATTCCTTCGGCAGGCTGGGGCGTGCCCCCCATCTCACGACTGCCGAGCAATTCGTTACGGTAAAGCAGCGCCCCATTGGCATCGTGGACTTCGAGCAGGCGCTCCTGCATGTTGGCCGGGTACGGATGATCGTGGTAATCGTTCCGCAAGAAAACCTTTCCATCCGGCCCGAAGTTGAGAAAACCTTCCACCGTTTCCAGGTCTTCGACAGCGAGGCGATCGAGTTGACTTCGCAACTGGTAAAGCAACAAAGCGGACGTGCTGGCGCCATAGATCAGAAGCACGCCGGCAAGCACGGCGACGTACCAGAGCGTCAGCCGCGCGCGCACGTTCCGTGGACGGAATCGCCTCAAGCGCTTCATACGCTTTCCGATTTCAGCACAAATCCGACGCCGCGCACCGTATGCACCAGCTTCGCCGGAAACCGTTCATCGATTTTGCGGCGCAGCCGGGCCATGTGGACATCAATAACGTTGTCGAGCGGAGTATGCCGCATGGTCTCCTTCCAGACATCGCGGGCGAGCATCTCACGGGAAACAACCTGGCCCTGGTGGCGCAGCAGGTACTCCAGCAGTTCGAACTCTCTCGCTGTCAGATCGATTGTCTGGGCGCCGCGCCGGACCGTGCGGCTGGCCAGATCCATCTGCAGGTCCTGGATTTTCAACGCGGTCGCGGGCTCGGCCTTTCCGCGGCGGAGAAGAGCCCGGATGCGCGCCAGGAGTTCGGGAAAGGCGAAGGGCTTTACCAGGTAATCATCGGCGCCGGCATCCAGCCCTTTCACGCGATCTTCCACGGCGTCTTTTGCCGTCAGGAGGAGCACGGGAATCCTGGGACCCTGCAACCGCAGCGCCGGGAGGATCTCGATCCCACTGCGGCCGGGCAGCATCACGTCCAATATGAGCAGATCGAATTGCTGCGAACTCACGAGGAAGAAGCCCTCTTCTCCGGTATGGGCGACCGCGACGGAATACGACTCCGCTTCAAGCCCCTCCCGCAAGGCCTTTGCAACCTTTCGTTCGTCTTCCACTATCAGGATTCGCAAGCGTTGTCCAAAGGCCTCGCTGACGTTCTAATATAGACCCTCGTGCGCGAGCAGGAGACAAGATGCCACGATAATCCACCTGCCGCAAAAGATTGATATCATTAATGCCGGTGAAATTGAGAGATACGGACGCTCTGTAAAAGAGCTCTGTAAAATCAGTAGGGCGCAAAGGAGAGATCATGGCAAATTCCCGGAAAACCTCGGTTGGACGTCGCGGCTTCCTGAAAGGCGCGGCGGCCGGAGCAGCGGCGCTGGTAACGACTGCCCCCATTGCGGACGCGCAACGTGAAAGCGGTACAGCCGTTGCGGCGTCCCCGGCGGGGGTGCCGGCTCCCACGCCGGAGCAACTCGCCCGCGAGGCAGGAAATGTCCGGCCGCCGGCGACCGTGCGCCTGATCACGCGCCCAGGCTCGGACCTGATGGTTCAGACGATCAAGGATCTCGGCATCGAATTCGTGGCCGCAAACCCAGGGTCGAGTTTCGAAGGTTTACAGGAGTCGCTCATCAATTACGGCAATCCGCCGAATCAGATGCCGGAATTCATCACCGCGCTTCACGAAGAATCGGCGGTTACCATGGCGCACGGTTACGCCAAGGCCGAAGGCAAGCCGATGCTGGCGCTGCTGCACGGAACCATCGGCATTCAGCACGGCGCGATGTCCATTTACAATGCGTACCACGATCGCACACCTATATTAATGATCGCCGGAAACGATCCGGACTTCATTCAGGCGCACACCGCCAACGATATGGCCGGGATCGTTCGCAGCTTTACCAAGTGGGATGCCCAGCCGAAGACGCTCGACGAGTCTCTCCGGGCCATTCAGCGCGCATACAACGAAGCCATCACGCCGCCCATGGCGCCGACGCTTGTCGTGCTGGATTCCGAACTCCAGAAAAACAACGCTGCCTCCGCAACGGTACCGGCGTACGTACCGCCGAAGTTCGTGACCGCCGACTCCACACAGGTGAAGGAAATCGCGAAAGGCCTGGTCGAGGCTCGGAATCCCAGGATTGCGGTCGGCCGCTTACGGACACCTCAGGGCGTGCAGCGCGCAGTTGAGCTTGCCGAACTAGTGGGCGCGTGCACCAGCACCGCAGCGACCGCCGGACCGATGAGTTTTCCGCAACGTCATCCTCTATGCGGTCCGGGCGCCGATACGGCGTATGACTATACGCTGGGTCTCGAAACCGGCGGCGCTCAAGCTTCCATCACCGGTCCGCCGTTGGCGAAGATCGCTTCACCGCGAGACCCCGGCAACATAGGATTCGGTGGTCTCAATGGCGGCGGAGGCGGCGGAGGTGGCAGAGCCAACCGCGGAAATGCCGGCGCTACTCCCATCGAGGCCGATGCCGAGGCCAGCCTTCCGCTCATTATCGAGGAAGTGAAGCGCCAGCTGACAGGGGAGCAGAAAGCGCGGGTTCAGGAGCGCTCCGCTAAGCACGCCAAGGCAAACCACGAGGCTCGGGTAGTAGCGATTACGCAGGCGGTCGAGGCCAAAAAGGCGGGATGGAATGGTGTTCCGATCAGCACGGCCCGGCTTTATGCCGAGCTCTGGCCGCTCATCATGAATGAAGACTGGTGCTTCTCGTCTCCCAGCGGTTTCTCCGGCGGACATAACACGCAGCTTTGGGATCACAACAAACCTTACAGCTATCTGGGCGGCCAGGGGGCTGGTGGTATGGGTTACGGCGCACCGGCATCGGTCGGTGCGGCGCTCGCCGCGCGGGGCCGCAATCGAATTGTCGTCAACATCCAGTGCGACGGCGATCTCAACTATGCCCCCGGGGTTCTCTGGACGGCCGTGCATCACAAGCTGCCCATGCTCACCGTCATGCACAACAACCGCGCATGGCACCAGGAATTCATGTTCGTGGAATACATGGCCGGTGTTCGCGGGCGCGGCGGGGACCGCACGCACATAGGAAGCACTCTGCGGGATCCCTTCATCGACTATGCAAAGATGGCAGCGGGCTACGGCATGGCTGGCGAAGGACCGATTACCGATCCGGCGAAATTATCGGCGGCCCTGAAGCGCGGCGTGAGCGCCGTGAAACAAGGCGAGCCTTACATGATCGACGTAATCACGCAACCGCGGTAGGGAGACTGGCATGAAGAGTAACTCTGCGCCTGTAACACTTGTTGCACTTGTTTTGCTGGTTGTGCCGGTCGCGACTCTGAACGCTCAGGCTGGCGGGAGACCGGGAAACAACCCGGCGCCGACGAGTCCGGTAACCGGGAGCGCGGCCAATGGAAAGGCGCTTTATTACTCCTACGGCTGCTATGCGTGCCATGGTTACAACGGTGAGACGGGAGCGCGGCCTTTTGTGGGGCGCTGGGGAAATCTTGCGACCGAGAATGGTTTCATTTCCTTTCTGCGCGGCCGTGTGAACGTGGCGCCCCTGATTCCATCGACCTCCATGCCGAATTTCGCTGAAAGCAGTCTGTCCGACAAACAGGCTAAGGATGTTTATGCCTACATCCGAACGTTCAAGAGCACTGCACCGGAACTGAAGGACATTCCGACGCTCAACGCCATCGTGGAGGCATCGAAACAGGAAAAGAAATAATCGTCTATCTCCGACAGGTTCCTTTAGTATCTATCACCCAGTCTACACCCACCGCCTTATAGGCGGTCAGCTTTGAGCTGGTCTCACCTTTGCTTTCCAAATATCCTGAGCATTTGTGGCGCACGTTCTCAACGTGCCGTGTCGAGACGTTCTCGACACCGGTTTTTCACGAATGGCCGGGCGTCGGCAGAGTGCCGATGCGGCACGCAGGAGTTTGTACGCCACGCCCTTCAGGCGACTTTCAGTCGCGCCCGATTCTACCGGCTTTTCAGCCGGCAGTCGTTAAATAGGCTGCTGAAAAGGCATTCTTCAAAGCCGAACGCGTAGGCGAAAACGCCTACCCCACAAGAAAACTTAATAGCTTACGACCCGCGTGGAGTAGGCCTTTTGGCCTGCGCCTTGCTCTTTCAGCAGCCTGTTAGAAGACGAATTTCATCGCCGCCTGGAGGATGCGAGGATCGCCCGCTGCGAGCCCGTTGTTGCCGCTGATATCGGTCGTGATCTGGCCGAAGTTGGAGGAATTCGCAGCCGAGATTCCTGTGACCTGCGTGAGCGGGCTGCCATTCGGCGTTGCCGCATTCAGATGATTCAGAATGTTGAAGGCTTCCATGCGGAACTGGAGCGTCATCTTCTCCCGAAGCGTGAACGTTCGCGAAATCGCCATGTTGACCTGAACTTCACCAGGACCCTTTAAATTGTTGTAGCCCAGATTACCGTAGGTCCCCGGAGTGACCGCGGCAAACGCCGCCGTGTTCAGCCACTGATTGACAGACTGATTAGCGGTATATGGACTCGCGCCCGTGTAGTTCGGGGTCTGGCCCGGCGCGGCCGACAAAGCGCCATCCACACCGCTGGTGACGGTGAAGAATGTGGCGGATCTTATGTACATGATGGGAGCGACCTGCCAGTTGCTGGCCAGCCGCCGTGTCCACGCATTGGAAAATTTCGGCATGGTCGCCACCGCGCTCAGGCTAAGCGACTGGCGCAGATCCGACCCCAGGCAGTTGCTGCGATAATAATTGCGATTGCCGGGAAGGTTGGGCGACACACCGGCCGCGGGGGTCTGCTGATCGTAGACGTCGCTGAGGCAATGCGACCAGGTGTAATTCACAAGCAACGAAGTATTATTGCTCAGCCTCTTGTTCGCCGACAGGTACAAGCCCTCATAGCTGCCCGTGCCGCCGCTGTCCTGCTGGCCTATGCCGCCGCTAAGGAACTGTCCTTGCGCATAATTGGCCAGGGAGTAGACTCGCCGGAATGCCTGATTGGCAACGGTGGAGCAGACCGGATAGCTTACGCCATTACTCGGTAGCGTGCAAGGTCCTAGTCCGAGGAAGACGGCGGGATTTGCCGACTGGGATGTGATCATGTGTATCGTGCTGTTGCCCAGGTAATTCGCGCTTACCAGCCAATCCCGGCCGAGTTGCCTTTGCACGCTGAGATTCCATTGGTTCACGTACATTGGCTTGTAATCCGTCGTTTGAAGGCTGACGGCGGTACCGCCCGCGAAGAAGGGGGCGTTCGAGGGCGAGTGGCCGACACCGGTTTCCGCCAGGAGAGTCGGGAGTGGATTTCCACCGGGCTCGTTCGCCCATGGGTTGGTAAGATTCGCGCCTCCACCCTGGGGGGCGCTTATGGTACCCCCGAACGGCTGCGAGAACTCATTCTGGTTGGGGCCGAACATATGCCATCTGTCGCCGTATATCCCGAACGCCGCGCGAACCGTCATCTTTCCATCGCCTTTCGGGTCCCATGCAAGCCCGAGGCGGGGGTAAAACTTGTGCCAGTCGTCGCAGTTAAAACTGTTGCCGCACTTATAACTGCTATCCCCGGGAAAGTTCAGCCCGGCCGGCGCATTCGTGTACACAGTGCTCTTGACGCCCGCGGCGAACAACGTGGGACTGAAATTGACAATCTGGCCGTATGCGTTGTAAATCGATGTGTACGGCTCCCAGCGGATCCCGTAATTGAAGGTGAGACGGGAGGTGATCTTCCAGGAGTCCTGCGCGTACAGGTCAAAGTACCACTGCCGATCGTAGAATCCCAACAGAGTGCCCTGGGTAAATGTCGCTGGAAGCCCCAGCATGAAGTCTGCCAGGATGTTGCCCGTATTCTGCCCGGTAAACGTAGCGGTACCGTCGGTGTTGACGCCGCCAAAGAAGTTCATCTGCTGGAAATAGGTCGTTCCGCCAAAGGTAAATTGATGCGCGCCTTTCACCCAGCTCACATCGTCGCTGATGGAGGGGTTAGGCCCATTATGAGAATAGCTGGGAGCCGCGGATCCGCCCCCAATGACGAAATCGCTTCCCGCCGTGATGGCGAGGGTAGTCCCGGGAAGGGCGCTTACATTGGCCCCGAAGTCGGCCCACGTTCCGTAAATGAGCACGGGCGATCTCAGGATGTTGGTCCTGCTCGCGGCGACCCGGAGGGAATTCACCACGTTGGAGCTGAACAGATAGGTGTCTCCCAAGGCGAGGGTGTAATCCAGATCGTTGAGGCCATAGGCATTCACTGAAAGTGGATTCTTGCCGTCGTAAGTGGGGGCAATATTCAAATGCGCCACGGTGAAACGCCCGAAAAATGAGTTCTTATCGCTGATCTGATAATCGACCTTTCCTACATAGAGGTCTTCGTCCTGATCTTGTACCAGCCCGTAGGACACTCTGCCGCATGTATCGCCGGGGGGCGCCACCGGGAACGTTTTGGTGATGTTCACGGCTACATTATTCAGCAGGGAGGAGGCAATCGTGTTGTTGACGAATCCGTTGGCGGCCTTCAGAGTTACTGCCGTGCCGCCGTTGCAGGCGGCCGAGGCAATCCCCGTGAAGTCGCCCGTAAGCATGGCGGGCGTGGGGACGAATGACGTGCCTTGCACGGGATCGGATCGCTGGGAGGTGCGCTGATAGCCCCCGAAGAAGAACAGCTTGTTGCGGAAGCGAGGCATCACCGGTCCGCCGACCACGCCGCCGAACTGATTTCGCTTCAGACTGTCGCGCGTGGCCGCGAAGAAGTCCCGCGCATTCATGTCGCCATTGCGCAGAAATTCGAAAAGATCGCCATGGTACTCGTTGGTGCCGGACCTGGTGACTGCATTGACCGCCGCGCCCGCGTGGAAGCCATACTGTGCAGGCAAGGCGCTACTCTCGACCTTGAACTCCTGCAGCGCATCCGGAAACGGCAAAGGAAGGCTCAAATTGTTGTACGGATCCTGGTGAATCGCGCCGTCGAGGAGATACGATACGCTGTTGCCCTGGCCGCCTGCCACGGACACGATCACAGTCGGATAGTTCCGGACAGTGTTGATGTTCCCGTTGCCGGGAAAGTTCGCCATACCAGCCAGGAAGATCAACTCGTGAGGGTCCCGCCCGTTGAGCGGCATTTCGGCGACTTGCTGGTTGGTGACGACGCTTCCGATGGCGGTGCTGCGCGTTTCCACCTGTAAGGCATCGGCCGCTACGGTGACTTGTTCACTCACGTTTCCCACCTTCAGGGCCACGTCCACGTTGGGATTACTATCCACGTTCAGAATAATGCCGGTCTGAACATACTTGTTGAAACCCTCTTTTGTGACTTCGAGCTGGTAAGGGCCAATGGGAAGGTCCGCCAGAGTGTAATCGCCCTGCGCTCCGCTCTCGATGGTCCGTACAGAACCTGTCGCGGTCTGGGTCGCTCTTACCTGGGCTGCCGGAACCGCAAGTCCCGATGCGTCCCGGACAGTGCCGGTGATCAGCCCCGTGGAGGCTTGCCCCCAAATCGATGAACACAACAAGGCAGAACAAAATATTCCAACCAGAAGATGATTCGTTGCACCACTCATTACCCGAAGCCTACCTTTCCCAATTGAAATATCCGTGAAACCCTGATCTTTTCTTAAGCTTTCCCCGACTCAGGCCCTGGAATGCTATCAGCAGTGCGTTCGAGAGTCAAGGCATTGCTCTTTTAGTGTCGTTAGTATGTGAAATGTCCGGTCGAGTTAACACGTGATCTGTCCGCTTAACGAAAGCGGTGACGATTCTGGAGTTTGACAATTCCGGGGTGGATCGGCGCCGCAGCAATGGAGCGGGCGATGAAATTACAAGACGTAATTCTGAAGGCGATGGCAAAGAAGATCAGCTGGATGGAGGCAGCTGAAATCGCGGGAGTAACGGACCGGACGATGCGGCGGATCCGGGAACGGTATCAGGAATTCGGCTATACGGGACTGTTTGGCCAGAGACGCGGGAAAAGAAGCATCCACCGGATTTCGATGCAGACGGCGGAAGAAGTCTTACGGCTGTACCGGGAAGTATATTTCGATCTCAACATGCGGCATTTTCACGAGAAGCTCGGCCCGCGGCACGGCATCGATTTGAGCTACACGTGGGTGCAAAAAGCATTGCAGGGAGCGGGTCTGGCTGCGAAGCGGCATAGGCGGGGACCGCACCGGCGGAGGGGCCTGTGGGACCATCACTCGCCGGTACAATCACGGCAGAAGCTCGGGTAATAATATAGTTGACTTTCCAAGGCACTTGCCTTAAGATGGATTTATGAGCGATCACGCTACTCTTCGCGATGCGATTCTTTACTTTGCCGACTTCGAAAACTGCCGCCGGTTCATGATCAATCTGCGCTGGCCGGATGGCAAGATCAAATGTCCGATATGCGGCGCTGAGAAGGTCACATGGCTTGCCAAGCAGCGGATTTGGAAGTGTTACACGGGCCACGCAAAGCCGACATTTTCCCTGAAGACAGGGACGATTTTTGAGGACTCTCCGATTGCCCTTGAAAGGTGGCTCCCGGCGACATGGTTGCTCCTGAACTGCAAGAACGGTATCAGCAGTTACGAACTTGCCAAGGACCTTGGCGTCACACAGAAAACCGGATGGTTTATGCTCAGTAGAATTCGTCTGGCTATGCAGGACGAAACCACGGGCGGAAAGATCGGCGGACCCGGTATCGAAATTGAGGCTGACGAAACTATGATCGGCGGGAAGGCCCGCAACATGCATCCGGGCCGACGCAGTAAAATGCGGGAGCGCGGTAACTTTGGAAAGGCCATCGTCTCCGCAGTTCTTGAGCGTCACGGGAAGGTCCGCGCTACTGTAGTTCCGAATCGACGCAACGGCATGGAGAACTTCTGGAGCTTGCTCAAACGCAGCCTGAAGGGTACCTACGTCAGTGTCGAACCGTTTCACCTGTGGCGCTATGTTGACGAACACGCTTTTCGCTTCAAGAATCGCCAGATGGATGACGTTCACCGCTTCGTGATCGGGATGAGACAGATTGTCGGGCGTCGTCTGACTTATGCCCAGTTGACCGGGAAAGCGGAGGTCACACAGCATGGCTGACGGGCGCGACGATAACACAGCGCCAAGGGCGCGGGAAAGGCATGGACCGCGCTTCAGCCGAACTCGCTTCGAAGCTACGGCAGAATTTGAAGACTTCAGACGCGGTATGAAGAAACTCCTGGCTGTTCCCAAGGCGGTAGTTGACGCGCGCGTGAAGGCCGCGAAAGAGACTTCTCCACGGGCCGGGAATCCGAAGGCGGCGGGACGGAAGCGGAAGACGGGTAAGGCGTAGGCATAAGTACGTAAAGGCCATATAGGTGAGCGATAACGTAGAAGGTTATTCCGACAGCAACACGCCATGCGCTGAATCCATTCGCGCCGTTAATACCCGTATAGATGAAATAGAAAGACGACAGCAGAAAGATGAGGAAGATGAGCGAACCCATAACCTTAACCAACTTCGAGTCAATAAGACTATAGCTCTCTTCACTGCATTGCTGTTTGTTACGAGTGCCCTTTCGGTGATTTATCTGGTACGCCAGACGAACACCATAGCCGACCAAAAATCTACGATGGACCAAACCCTTGAGGCGATGTTCACTCAGACTAAAGCTATGCAAGGGCAATTGGAGCAGATGAAAGGAACTTCCAAGCAGACCGATAAAATGATTAAGTCCGGTCAAGTCAGTGCACAATCCGCAATGAGCGCCGCTGAAACATCGGCTAAGCAATTTGAGGCTTCTGACCGGGCGTGGATAAAAGTGGATCTCGCGATTGGCGAGGCACTGCATTTCGCGAAGTCCGGAATGGCTAGTATTGGGATTACGTTCACCATCACAAATGTCGGTCACTCCCCGGCAACTAACATTTCTTCTACGCTCTTTGCTGTTCCCATACACCCCCCGCCGCTCATGGAAGCGAAAGTTCCCATCGAGAAGCAAAAGGCCAGTTGCGCGGGTTTGTCTAGTGGGTTTACTGGCGATATGTCCCGGGGAGAGGTTCTTTTTCCGGGACAATCTATAACGGGCCAGTCTAGGACAGGGGTAACTCCAGAGGCGCTCCCGGAATCCTGCTGCCGTGGGTTCCCCGCCGATTATCCAGTTTGGAATCAGTATTACGCTGTTGTGGTTGGATGTACAGACTATCAATATGCCTCTAGTGCAAGGCACCATCAGACGGGATTCTCTTTTCAGGTACAAATGAAGAGCACCCCAACGAGTTTCGGGAAGCCGCTCATGATCGGCGTGGATATGGATATCGATAGGATTGAACTCATTCCGTATAGCCTTGGGGGAAGGTATGCCAATTAGCAGCTTGATTGTCACGCCGACTACAAGTATCAAAGTCAGCGCTAGGAAAGTCACGTATATTATTGCCAAAGCTCGACTTCGCCGATAAGAACGAGATAGTTCCGCGGCGACGTATCGGCTACAACGACCATTGCCGCCGGAAACTGCGGCTGGTTTCGGCGTCGCGCTCGATGTCTGCGACCGTGACCGGTAAAAACACCCCGTGAGCTTTCAGGAAGGAATCCACCTCCATTCCAGTCTTGAAACCCATCAGACGCCGCACCTGAGCCGTCGTCAAGTCGCCGGAACGTGCGCCTTCAAGCGCAATACCTTCAAGCGCCGCGCGGGACAGATCCGGATGGCTGGCGCCCAAACGCCGCGCGATGTCTTCCGGTAACTCGACGGTGATTTGCATGGTAACCGTTATCTGTCCATTATGACCTGAACGCTGCCCGCCGGGTTCCCTGCTGTTTCGGATTTCTATGTGGTCGATCCTGCCTTAAGCCTTCGGCTCAGGATCTGGAGAACGGGGCCCGTCAAGTTTTTCTGTGCTTGCGGCGGAATAGCGCAGTGAAGGCTTATGATCGAAGAGGGATTCAACGCGATGGCCGAATACAGCTATACGGTGTTGTTCGAAGCGGCCGAAGAGGGCGGTTTCGTGGTGACGTGCCCGGCGCTTCCGGGTCTGGTCACCGAAGGCGACACGCTCGAAGAGGCACGCAGGATGGCCCAGGACGCGATCCGGGCCTATCTTGAAAGCCTGCACAAGGATCATCAGCCGATCCCGCTCGACAGACCTCCGCTCAAAGAAGAAATCCACGTGATGTTGCCTGAATCGGCATGAGCCGCCGCCTACCCGCATTGAAACCGCGGGATGTGCTGCGAGCGCTCAACCGGGCAGGTTTCGCGATCCACCATGTTTCCGGCAGCCACTACATTCTGAAGCGCGAAGACCGGGCAGGTCTGCGCGTCACGCTGCCATGGCACGGCAAGGATCTGAAGCGCCGGACACTGACATCAATCATCGATCAGGCTGGCCTCACGACCGACGAGTTCCTCGGCCTCCTCTGACTTTTCGCGGAAAAATAGTAATCCATGGAACGCACCCGCCCACTGCGTCGCATTCGCTCCTGCGCGGGCGCGAACGCGAAAAACAGGAGATCCCGAAGCTCCGCCGGAGGAGAAGAAGCGGAAAAGGGCAACGAAGACTTATGATCGAAGATATGGCGCAAGTACACATGACCGAAGCTGAGGTTGCGAGCGACTTTGCCGCTGTGCTGCGAAGGGTCGGGCATGGCGAAGAGGTCGTCGTGGATCGGAACGGAGAGCCTGTCGCCATCATCAGACCCGCCGACCCGGAGCCGCGAACCCTTTCGGAGTTGATCGCACGGGCCGCGCAACGCGAGAAGGACCGGGGATATGCGATCACGCTTGACGCAGACTATGCTTCCGACGTGGAGCAGATCGTCCGCCAACGAAAACCGTGGACTCCCCGTTCATGGGAGTAATTGTCGACACCAGCACACTGGTGACCGGCGAGCGCCGGAAACACAGCGTTCGGGAGATCTTCGCACAGATTCGCGAGGTTTACGGCGAGGCCGGGGTTGGTCTGTCGGCGATAACGCTGGTGGAACTTGCGCACGGGATTGAACGGGCAAAACTGGACATTCACCGCGATCAACGTCGGGCATTCCTGGACGATCTGATCTCCGACATAAGGATCTTCCCGCTCACCGCGGAGATAGCACGGCTTGCCGGCAGGATCTCCGGACAGCAAGCCAGCCGCGGGATCGTGCTGCCATTCGAGGATCTGTTGATCGGCGCTACCGCGCTACATCACGGTTGCGAAGTCATCACTGAGAATGCACGGCACTTCGAGATGATCCCGGGCCTCGTGGTTAAGAAACCTTAGGAACGCGCCCTTCCAGTCCTGGATTGGAACTTTCGTCAACTCCATCGGGATCTGACGTCCGTCGGAACATCGGTATCCACAACCAACTACACAGTGTTCGATGCGATGGGGCAGGCACCGAAATCAACTCGGATAATACCCGGAACGCAGCTTCCGCCGTGTCTGTGTTCAGTTGGAGTGGAATGACCGCGCCAAGGCGCTCAATTCCTTCGCCTGCCGGTCGCGGTGCATTGTTTTCAAGAGACTCGCATAACGTTCAATCAAGACCTTCTCCAGCGGCTCGTTGCCCGGATGCGCGTGCGCAATCCCGAATGCGCGCTCATAATCCTTCGCCGCGGCGTCCAGATCGCTCGCACGCCGTTCCACGGCCGCCCGGTTGGCGAACGCTGTCGCGGTCGGCAGCGCATCCTCGCCCAGCGAACGCTTCATCGCCTCCAGCGCCTGTGTCGCATAGTCGCGCGCCTTGTCGCATTCTCCCCTCTCCGCATAAACATCCGCCAGCATTTCCCTCAGCCAGGCCACTTGCGGGTGAATGTCACCTAATGCCTTCCGCTCAAGCTCCAGCGCCCTCGACCACGCAGCTTCCGCCAGCGCCAGTTTGTTTCCGGCACGATAGAGCAGGCCCATACTGCAGAGTGCGTTTGCCAAATCCAGCGGCGTCGCCCCCGGATTGCTCTCCATAATCGACAGGGAGCGGCGCAGGAGAGGTTCCGCGCGCGCAGGGTCCCCGGCGGTGAGCCACATCGATCCCAACCCGCGCGATGCGATGGCCTCGGAAAGCTCGTCTCCCTCGCTGCGGGCTATAGCAAGCACCTCATTCCACTCCTTTGCGCTCGCTTCCCGATCGCCCGCCTTCCCGTCTATCTCGGCCAACCCGATGAGCGCGTTCACAAGATTCTTCGACAAAACGCCCTCCCGATGATTGACGGTTTCGAGGAACAATCCCCGCGCCTCCGCGACCCGGCCTTGCTCGCGAAGCAGATCCGCCAGAACAGTGCGAACCATTGCCGCCGAGTCCGGATCGAGGTTCGAGACGCCGAGCGCTTCACGCAGGAAAATCTCCGCTCGCGCGTAATCCCCCGCATCGCGGAAGAGCGATCCCAGACTGGAAGCGGCCACTGCGGTGTTGTGACCTGCGTGCGGATCGGCCCGCCACACGTCATAAGCCTGCCTCAGCCACTCTTTCGCGTCATTCGGACGTCCGAGCAGCCGGTAAGCCTGCCCGAGATCGTTCGCGGAGATTCCCCGCTGCGCCGGGCCGCGCGACAGCGACCAGCTTTGTTGGAAGCATTCAATCGCCTCTTCATAACTCTGGCGCTGAAAAGCTGCCACCCCTGCCGTATGTGTGGACGCCCAATCTGGCGCCCCTGTTTGTGGAACTTCGGCGGCACAATCGAAGACGGCCGCCGCTGCAAGAGACACGTAGATCACAAGCGCAATGGGGATGCGCATCGAACTCCTCCTTCGGCCGGAGACACCTCCGGCTAGTGATGTTTTTGACCCGGAAAATCCGGTTACTCGCTACGTGGCTGGTTTGCCCTGGGGACCCGCGGCAACAACAAATTGCTGACGCCAGGGTGATTTGGGTTTGTGCTTACGGGGAGCCGCCAGAAGGAATCGTGCCTTGCTGGTCCTGCTCAACTCCATCATCGCATGGCGGCTTTGTTCGGCAAAGAAACGGGGTACTGGTGCCCCTCAGTGCCACAGATTTTCACCTGAATTTCCCCACCAAATCAATCATTTAGCGAAATCCGACCCGAAAACTGATCCCGGTGCCTGCCACAATGTCGCCAGCATGAGATCACCGCTCCAGATTGTCACGCCCGAGCGCATAGCTCGATCCCACCGAAACGCCACCCTTTGCCGCCCAATGGTGCAGATTCTGTCGGGCGGCTCCCCTGAGCCGCGTCGGGCGCCCTCGCCCGGCCCTCGTAGAATCAACACGCCGGGAAAACCGACGTCGTCGTCGGCTGCGGGACAGGAGTCTGGTTTCCGAACGAACTGAACCCAAGCCGCTGACGAACTGAACCCAAGGCGCCCATAACCTCATGACACAATCCCGTCCCCATCCGCTGAAAGCCAAGGCAGACAATCATCCTCGGCATGCCATGCCTGTAGTACGCAGTGACCCTTATGTGCCACCGCAAGCCGTCTCGCCAACATTCCCAACAAATGTTAAATTTCCAAACGGACTGAACCCGAGCCATTCCGCACGCTGCAATTCAACGCTCGTTGTTAGAATCGCAATGGCGATGGACTGCGACTTTGTTGTAATTGGCGCCGGCGTCGCCGGTTTACGCGCTGCAATCGAGTTAGCGGCATCCGGGACCGTCCTGGTAATCGCCAAAGACTCCTTGCGCGAATCTTCTTCCGAATACGCGCAGGGTGGCATCGCCGTTGCCCTCAGCGACGACGACGAAGTCGCGCTCCACGAACAGGACACCCTCTACGCCGGCGACGGGCTCTGCGATCAGCAGGCCGTCCACACCCTGGTCGAAGAAGGCCCCGCCGCCATTCAGGACCTCATCGAGTGGGGCGCCGAGTTCGATCGCGAAGGCCAGAAGCTCGCCTTCACCCGCGAAGGCGCCCACAGCCGCAATCGCATTCTGCACGCCCACGGCGACTCCACCGGACGCGAAATCGCCCGCACCCTCTACCGCAAAGCCGCTTCGCTTCGCAACATCCGTTTCGAAAGCTACTCCGCCATCACCGATCTTCTGATGGCTGATAGCCCCTCTCCCCGCGTCGGCGGCGCCGTAATCTTCGACGAAAAAACCGGCGCTCTGCGCGACATTCGCTCCCGCGCCGTCCTACTCGCAACCGGCGGACTGGGCCGTGTCTTCAAGGAAACCACCAATCCGGACGTCGCTACCGGCGATGGCGTCGCGATGGCCTGGCGCGCGGGCGCCGAGATCGACAATATCGAGTTCGTCCAGTTCCATCCCACCGCACTCCACGTCAAGGATGCCCCGCGCTTTCTTCTCTCGGAAGCCCTGCGCGGCGAAGGCGCGATCCTGCGCAACAAAGACGGTGAAGCGTTCATGAAGCGCTATCATCCGTTGCTGGATCTCGCGCCCCGCGACGTCGTTTCGCGCTCGATCGTCACCGAGATGCGGCGCACCGGCTCGCCTCATGTCTGGCTCGATCTCACTTCCCGCGACGCCGATTTCATCCGCCATCGCTTCCCCCGCATTTACGAAACATGCCTCGCGTACGGCCTCGATATCGCGCGCGAACCGGCGCCCGTCCATCCTGCCGCGCACTACGCCATGGGCGGCGTAATGTCCGATCTGGAAGGCCGCAGCACCGTGCCCGGACTTTACGCTGCCGGTGAAGTCGCGTGTACCGGTGTGCACGGGGCCAATCGTTTAGCCAGTAACTCTCTGCTCGAAGCCGTGGTCTTCGGATTGCGGGCCGGCCGGGCCATGTCTAGCCACGCGAGAGACACCATCGCCGGCAAAGCGGTTCGTCCACCGATGCTCATACCGGCAATCACGGAACGCGAGGTCCGCGAACTCACGTGGGAATGCTGCGGCATCGTACGCGATCGGGCCGGCCTCGAATCCGCCATCCGGACGCTCGAACGCACGGAATGGAAGCCCACCGCCTCACCCACTCTCGCGGCCACCGAACTCCGCAACATGCATCAGGTCGCCGCTTTGATCGCGAACTGCGCCTTGTGGCGTGAAGAAAGCCGTGGCGCGCACTATCGCACGGACTTCCCCGAGAAGCGGCCCGAGTTTCTGAAGCCATCGCGCGTCTGGATATCGAGTGGGACCCGGGCATTGAGAACCTCCGGCTGCCCATGAGATTCTTCGTGACGGCTTTTGCCCTGCTGGCTGCGACGGAACTGCAGGCCGGCAGCCCGCTCGACGCACTATGGGCGGGTCCTGGAATTCTCGTCGCCAGCCTGATGATTGCCTGGGGCGCCGAGGCCACGCAGTTTTTTCTCGCGCAGGGCATCGCACTGGCCGTGCTCGCGCTGCTGCAGACCTTGCCTGAGTTTGCGGTCGAGGCGGTTCTCGCCTGGCATCGGCAGGTTCCTTATCTGTTCGCCAATCTGACCGGTGCTTTGATGCTTCTCACCGGGCTCGGCTGGCCCATGATCTACTTCTCCGCGGCCACCTCGTACCGCCGGCAGCACAAGCGCCCCATGCGCCGCATCCAGCTCGCGGATGAGCAGGCGGTCCAGATCCTTGCCTTGCTGGCCGGCATCGCGTATCAGATGCTGGTCTGGTGGAAGGGGTCGCTGACTATCTACGATGGCGTCGTGTTGATCGCCATATATGGAGGCTATCTCTGGATCATGCGCCGGCTTCCGCCTGAAGAAGCCGAGACCATCGACGAAATCGGCGGCGTTCCCCGCAGCATCGTTCTGGCTTCGAAGCCGGTGCGAATTGCCGCCATTCTCGGATTGTTCCTTGTGGGCGGCGCGGCCGTCTTTCTCGTCGCCGATCCCTTCTTGCGAGGTCTGTTCGGCCTCTCGGCGCTGCTCGGCATATCGGAATTCCGCTTCATTCAGTGGATCGCGCCCATCGTTTCGGAAGCGCCCGAAGGCATTTCCGCTTTCTATTGGGCCCGCGACCCCGCGCGCGCCTCGATCGCCCTGATGAACCTGGTATCGAGCAACATCAATCAGTGGACTCTGCTCGCCGCGTTGCTCCCGATGGTGCTCTCGGTAAGCGCCGGCCACATCGCGGGAATTCCGCTCGATCCCACGCAGAGCCGCGATCTGCTCCTCACCCTTTCGCAATCGCTGCTGGGCGCGCTGTTTCTGATCAACATGGAACTCGCGTGGTGGGAAGCGATTGGATTATTCGCGCTGTTTCTCGTCCAGCTTGGCTTTTCCCGGCTTCACGTGTTAATTACCTGGATCGACTTCGCATGGTGCGCCGTCGAAGTGGTGCGGCTGATAACCGGTAACCGCAAAGCAATCGCCCTACGCCATTTCCGCGCGATCCTGTCCCCGGTGCAGAAATGAAACCGACGACAAGCCGCTATTCCTCGTCCTCGTCGAGGTCCTCTTCCTCTTCATCGAGATCTTCGTCGTCTAAATCGTCCTCTTCTTCGTCGAGGTCGTCTTCGTCCAAATCATCCTCTTCATCGAGGAGGTCTGCATCATCCTCTTCTTCATCTTCCTCGTCTTCGTCCTCGTCCTCGTCGAGTTCGTCGTCGTCGACCAGCTCGTCGAAGCTCAAATCGTCGGGATTTCGCTTGGGTGGGCTCAATACCCAGTCCCGTGCGGTGGTGAAGTTCTCCAGGTGCGCCATATCTCCTCGTGACTCAGATGCGTTGCCGAACGTTTCTGCCCCTTCGATTGCAGTTTACACGGTCTCGCTGTCTCCGCGACCGGAAATAGCACAGGGCTTTCCGGACCACTGCGTTACACTGAAATTCCAATACAAAATGAAGCAGCGAATTCGTTCCACCACGGTGCTCTGCGTGCGTCGCGATGGAAAGGTTGTCATGGCGGGCGATGGCCAGGTAACGCTTGGCTCCGAAGTACTCAAATCCACAGCTCGCAAGCTGCGCAGACTCTATAACGACAAGATCGTTGCCGGATTTGCCGGTTCCACCGCCGACGCTTTTTCTCTTTTTGCCCGTTTCGAGGCCAAACTCGAGCAGTTCAACGGCAACCTGTCGCGCGCCGTCGTGGAGTTGGCGAAGGATTGGCGTACCGACAAGGTGCTCCGCCATCTCGAGGCCCTGCTTCTCGTCGCGGACGCGAAAAATACGTTCATTCTCAGCGGTAACGGCGATGTCATTGAGCCCGATGAGAACATTGCCGCCATCGGCTCCGGCGGTCCCTTCGCGCTTTCCGCCGCCACCGCGCTGATGCATCACACGAAGCTCACCGCCAAACAGATCACGGAAGAGGCGATGAAGATTGCCGCCAAAACCTGTATATACACGAACGACAACGTGATCTACGAGGAGCTGTCGTAAATGGTGATCTATCTCCCCGCGCAATCCGTCGAGGAAGGGCCCATTCTCGACGAGCTCACGCCGCGCGAAATCGTACGCGAGCTCGATAAGTACGTGATCGGTCAACCGGACGCCAAGCGCGCGGTCGCCATCGCGCTGCGAAATCGTCTGCGGCGTCAGAAGCTTCCACCCGAGATGGCGGACGACGTGATGCCGAAGAATATTCTCATGATCGGCCCCACCGGCGTCGGCAAAACCGAACTGGCGCGCCGTCTTGCCAAGCTCGCGAACTCTCCCTTCATGAAAGTGGAGGCGAGCAAGTTCACAGAAGTCGGTTATGTCGGGCGGGATGTCGAGTCGATGATCCGCGACCTGGTGGATATCGCGATCGACATGATCCGCGAAGAGAAACTCGATGAAATCGGCGACCGCGCGGAGGCCGCCGCCGAGAACCGGCTGCTCGATATTCTTGTTCCGCCCGCGCCGCAGGAAGCGGAAGACAACGCGAAGACGCGCGAGAAGCTTCGCGAGCGTTTGCGCGAAGGAAAGCTCGATGAGCGCATGGTGGAGGTCGATGTCAGGGACCGCGCGCCCACGTTCGAGATTGCCAGTAATGTCAATCTCGAAGAAATGGGCATCAACATCAAGGACATGTTGCCCGCGATGTTCGGCTCGCGTGGATCGAAGAAGCGCAACATGCGCGTGGCCGATGCGATGGATTATCTCGTCCAGGAAGAAGAGCAAAAACTCATCGACATGGATCAGGTGACACGCATCGCCATCGACCGCGTGGAATCGAGCGGCATCATCTTCCTCGACGAAATCGACAAGATCGCCGGGCGCGAGGGCGGCCACGGTCCCGACGTCAGCCGCGAAGGCGTGCAGCGCGACATCCTGCCCATCGTGGAAGGCACCACCGTCAACACGCGGCACGGTTTCGTGCGCACCGATCACATTCTGTTCATCGCGGCCGGGGCGTTCCATGTTTCGAAACCGAGCGATCTGATTCCGGAACTGCAGGGCCGGTTTCCCATCCGCGTGGAACTGAAGTCGCTGACCGTGGAAGATTTCGTCCGCATTCTCAAAGAGCCCAAGAACGCGCTCGCGAAGCAGTATGTGGCGCTAATGGATACGGAAGGCATCAAGCTCACGCTCACCGACGATGCACTCGAAGAAGTCGCGAAGTTTGCGGCGCAAGTGAACGAATCGTCGGAAAACATCGGCGCGCGGCGGCTGCACACCATCATGGAAAAGCTGCTCGAAGAGATTTCCTTCGAGGGGCCCGACCTGCGCAAGAAAAATGTGAAGGTCGATGCGGCATACGTGCGCAAGCAGCTTGCCGACATCGTCAAGGATCAGGATCTGAGCCGGTACATTCTCTAATGCGCCTGGCCGTCGCGGCTTTTGCAGTTTGCCTGTGCGGTTGCGGGTATATGGGCGATACGTTGCCGCCTGCTCTGAACCGTCCGGAGCGCGTGCAGGATATCGCAGCGGTCGAGCGCGGTCCGAACATCGTCGTCCAGTTCACCGTTCCGACAATGACGACGGAAGGCCTTCCGCTCAAGAATAAGGATCGCGATATAGAACTTCGCGTCGGGCCGCCCGGGCCTGGTGGTTTCAACATGGACGAGTGGCAGCGCACCTCTGATCGCATTCCGGTTGTTGTGCTCGATAAGGTCAAAATGGCGCGCGTCGAAGTCCCCGCGGCGAAGTACTACGGAAAGACGGTCGATATCGCGGTGAACGTTCATGGCCCCGGCGGCCACACCGTCGGCTGGTCGAGATTTGCAATCGTAAACGTGGTTCCGGCACTTCCGACGCCAGAGGCGTTGGATGCGTCGGATGCGCCCGATGCCGTCCAACTGGAATGGCATGCGGCCGCGCCGGAGTTCCGTGTCTTCCGCAAACTGGTGCCGGACGTGAACTGGACACAGCTTGGTACGTCGACCAAGCCGTCGTACACGGACAACACGATCGAGTACGGCAAGACTTATCAGTACCAGGTGCAATCGGTCCAGAAGACGGAAGAGGGAACCGCCGAAAGCGAGCTTTCCGATGTACACACCTTCAAGCCGGTGGACAAGTTTCCTCCCGCCGTTCCCGTTGGTGTCACTGCCGTGCCTGGCACGCGCACTATCGAACTCGTATGGAATCGCAATACGGAGAAGGATTTCGCCGGCTACAGGATTTACCGCGACGGGATGAATATCGCCGAAGGCTTGACCGCGCCGGCTTTCACTGACAGAGATGTGCAGCCCAGGGTCAGGTACCGCTACGAGGTCAGCGCGGTCGACACGGCAGGCAATGAGAGTGCGAGATCCGCTGCCGTCGACGCTGTTATCCCGTAATCGCTAACAGGCCCCGGCATCTCTGAGGAACTGAGCCGATTCTTCCGGCGGCGTGGGATTGATGTAGAATCCGCTGCCCCATTCGAATCCTGCGACGCGCGTCAGCTTCGGGATCACTTCGATGTGCCAGTGAAAGTAGGGATTCGCGGCTTCCTGCAGCGGCGCCGTGTGGATCAGGAAATTGTACGGGGGCCACTCGAGCACCTTCTCGATCTTGCGCAGTGTCGACCGCAGAACCCAGGCCAGATTTTCCAGGTTGGCCGAATCGGTGTCTTCAAAGTGCGATTTGTGCTGTTTCGGCAGGATCCACGTTTCGAACGGGAAGCGCGCCGCATAAGGCTCCAGCACGATGAAGCGATCGGTCTCGATCACGATGCGCGCCCGCGACTTCGCTTCTTGGCGGATCAGATCGCAGAAAATGCACCGTTCTTTGAAGTCGTAGTACGCCTTCGCGCCTTCCACTTCTTCCTGCACGCGCTTTGGCACCACAGGCAATGCGATCAGTTGGGAATGCGTATGTTCCAGCGTCGCGCCGGCCGGCTCGCCCTGGTTCTTGAATAACATCACGTAGCGCAAACGCCGATCGTTCTTGAGATCGTTGACCCGGTCCCGGAACGCCCACAGCACTTGTTCGATCGATTTTTCCGAAAGCTCGGTGAGGCTTAACGCGTGCACGGGCGCTTCGATCACAACTTCGTGCGCGCCGATTCCCTGCATCTTGTCGAACAACCCTTCGCCTTCGCGCTCCAGATCGCCTTCGATACCCAGCACCGGAAACTTGTTGGGAATCACTCGCAGTGACCATCCAGGCTGATTCGGAGCGGAGCCGTTTCGATAGGCGAGCACCTCGGGCGGCGTCTTGCTTTCGTTACCCGGACAGAACGGGCAGAAGCGGCCGGAGGGCTCCCGGGGCGTTGGTTCGCGGATGAAATCCGAAGGCCGCCGAGCCCGATCGGTGGAGATAATGACCCACGAATCGGTGATGGGGTCTTTTCGCAATTCCGGCATGTGTGACAAACCACTATAGCGGGCGATCTGTCTTCATCGATGACGTGCCGGTTGAGAATGCATCGCGCAGATGTTCGAGCTTGTCGCCGGTGATTGAGATGGCGTCAAAGCGCACAGGCGACTCGTCCGCGCCCGACCGGCGAACATAATCGCGCGCGGCGCGGCGCAGCGCATGTATCTTTTCCCCGTCGATATCCCGCTCGGGCGCGCTCCACTCTCCCGAGGCGCGCGTCTTGACCTCGACAAACACAAGCGAATCGCCCTCCCAGGCGACGATGTCGATTTCACCGCCGCCCTGCGGAGGCCGCCAGTTGCGGGCGACGACGATGAATCCGTTGCGCCGGAGGTGCCGATGCGCGAGGTCTTCTCCGTGCTGCCCGAGGTTACCGTGCTTCCGGTAACGGTGGCCGTCGGCGATCCGGTACAGAAGGGCCAATGGGTTCAAATTCGAACTCCATCGCTTTCCCGCGGATGAGATAGCAGAGATAGAACTCCCAGAACTTGCGGAAGCGCGGAAAGCGGTTTACGAGGAATTCGAAGCCGAGCCATCTCCAGAATGCTAGTAGCTTGACGCGGACGGAAATCTCACGGAATTTCGCCTCGGTGTAATAGCCGAAGCCGCCGTGATTTTCGCCGAAGTAACGAAACGAGAAGCTGTTGAGGTGGTGTTTATGGGTGGGATCGCAAAACGAGCTGAAATCGGTGTAGTGCGGCGTTTCGATACGCACCCGCCCCCCGGGCTTCACCAGGCGATGAAATTCCTCCATCGCGCGGATCACGTCCGTCAAATGTTCGATGACGTGGATTGCCCGGAGTTGGTCGAATGTGCGGTCTGCTAACGGGTAAGGGAACCGATCGAGATCGCAAATAACGTCGGCCGCGCTCGCCGGATTGACGTCGATTCCGATGGAACCTGGATACTTGCGAACACCGCAACCGACATCCAGGATTCTCGGCTTTTCATGACTTTCCGGAGGCAAACATCAAGCGTAACAGTTGTTTTACACTGGATGCACTTGAACACAACGCAACCGCGCCGCCGCCTGTTTCTTTACGGGCTGATCGCGGGACTCGCTATCCTGACGTCCCTGTTGCTTACCAGGAACATCGATTTTCGCGTGTACTGGTATGCTGAGCGCGCCCTGATGGATGGATCGCGCCCGCTCTATGGGCCCTCCAGCGGCATTGGCTTCCCGATGTACTACCGGTATCCCCCGGTGAGCTATATTTTGCTATGGCCACTGGGTCAAATGTCATTGGCCTGGGCTGGCTTCATCTGGATGCTGGGCTCCTGGGTCATAGCGACGGCTGCCGTCATTCTCACTGTTCGTACTGCGCGCCTGTGGTTTAGCCGCAACGCCATATTTGCAGCCTGCGCCTTCATGCTGGCTTATGTCGTCCTCGCGATCCGTTACGGAAACGTGCAGCCTTATCTCATCGCGATGATTCTTGTGGCCCTGGTGGTCTCGGAGACTCATCCCGTTGCATCCGCATCTCTCCTGGCTCTTGCGATCACCTTTAAGATCTGGCCGCTGTTCTTTGCCCCGTGGTTTTTGCGCCGAAGCCGACGCATGGTGCTGGTCTGGCTCATTCCGGCGATGCTCCTGCTCTGGGTCGTTCCTTTGATCGCGTGGAGTCCGTCCCGTTACCTCGACCTGATAGGCCAGTGGTATCACGCGGAGGTTCAAAGCGTCGGAGTGAACTCAGAAATGTGGTATTTCCCCGGGCAATCACTGCGAGGTCTTCTCCTTCGCTACCTGACTGTGTCGGAACCGTGGGCCAAAGGATTTCCGGATGTGCACATGTTCTCGTTCTCGCCGGCAGCTGTGGTCCGTGTGTGGGAGGTGACTGCAACCGTAACGTACGCAGCCGCGTGCATTGCAATGCTTCGGTCCGACTACCGCAAGCGTTGGATATGGGACGGGGCATCCTTTGCGCTTTTCACCCTTTTGGAGCCTTTTGGCCCCATAAGCGGCATGATCTCACTCGGCCCCGCTGTCCTCATTGCTGCTGCGGCGTACTCCAGGGAAAGCTGCTCAGCCGAATCGAGCGACAGCCTTGCGCGGCGGCTGTTCGCGGGAGCCTGCGCGCTCTCATTTTTTGGCGCAGTCATGCAGTACAAGCCGCTTCTTCGTCTGCTCCTGGTATCAGGTCTTGATTTCTATGCCGCGCTGCTTCTCTTCACGGCGTTGATGCTTTGGACGCGTTACCCTGCGCCGGCGGGAAATGAAGCGGGTCCCTCAGGTTCTGCAGTTCCCGGTAGTAATAGATCGGCGACGGTTGTTTTCCCCTGAATTTCAGGGCCTTCAGAAACTCGATTTCCTCTCCAGTGGCATCGCCGCTCAGGGACCTGTCCTGCAGGAATCGTTCAAGCCCCGGTTCGAGCACCAAGGGTTGTTGAGGCCCCCGTTCGGCAAACTCAAATCGCTTCAGACTTCCCGGCACCAACCGGCGATTCAGGATAACTTCGAGGCCAAAAGTCTTGAGATCGATATCCCACGACTCGATTATGGCGTCCAGGAAGGAAACGCAATTCTCATAGCTGCGGTTACCGATTCGGGCCAGCAGCCCCCGCCGCTCTTCACTCTCCAGTTCCTCTTGCGCAACTTCCTGAGCGATATCCATGAGTTTTTGAGTGACCAGTCGCTCCAGTTCACCGAACGGTTCCTTCTCAAAAATCCGGCGCAACTCTTTTTCCTGGGCGGGATCGCATTTGCGCAGAATCAACTCCCGGCATTCTTTGAAGAGAGGCCGCGAGGGCTCCGCGACTTTTTTCCGAAAGGCCTCTTTACGCTGGAGGTCCGCCAAATCCGAGAGTTCACCACTCGGAAGCTTCAACGCCTTGCCGATTTTCTCGTAGATATCGGTACGCCCGGGAGCGGGAGGAGTTTTCTTCCGCGCCAATAGCTGTGAAATGTACGATTCGGTCACTTCAGCGGCGGCGGCGAGATCTTTCTGCTCGAGGCCAAGTTCCTTCAAACGCTGCCGGATCAATAGAGAAACGTCCAAACTGGGTTCCTGCTTCGCCGTTAATTAACCAAAAATGGTCAACAGACAGATTAATATTGCCATAAGCGGCCTTGACAAGCAAGTGAACTTAACCGATCATAGTTAATGCCTGAGCGCTTCCGCCCACTCGCAGATCACACTGAACTAAGTCAGCCGATCTGATTCCTTTCCTTAGATCACTCCGCAGCCAACCGAGGAGGTTGCCATGTTCGATTCCGGGCGGGTTCGCGCACTTATCTTCCCCATTCTGAGCACCGTATTTGGCGCCTCGCTTTTCGCCGCAACAGACTTGTCCACCTACCGCGGAATGCAATTCGGCATGGATCTGGCCGTGGCAGCGAAACAAGCGGACATGAAACCCGCGGACGCGAAAGTCGTTCACGAGCGGCCGGATCTGATCCAGGAAATCGATTGGCAGCCTCGCGCCTCTCTTGCGCCGGACCCGGTTAAGGCCGACCCCGTGAGGGACGCATTGCTCTCCTTCTTCAATGGACAGCTTTTCCGCATTGTTGTCATGTACGACAGCCACAAAATCGAAGGGATGAGCGCGGACGACATGATCGACGCCATTTCGGTGACCTACGGGGTGGCTACAAGGCCAGAAGCGGCGATCTCTTTTCACTCCAACTTCGCGGAAGTCGCGCGTGTCGTTGCGCGATGGGAAGGTCCCGAGTACTCCTGCGACCTGGTCCGTACCGGCGACCAGGCAAGCTTCGCGATGGTGTTGTACTCAAAACCGCTGGCGGGGCTGGCAGAGGCATCGACCATCCGGGCGGTTCGCCTCGAGGCACAGGAAGCTCCGCAGCGGGAAATTGAAAAGCAAAAGAAGCGGGAAGACGCGGAACGCCTCGTCCTCGAGAACGCGCGGTCGGTAAACAGGCCGAACTTCCAGCCTTAGACCCGATCCAGGCAGAAAGGCCTAAAGATGATTACTCCGGGAACCATTTTGATCGAGAAGGGCACTGTCCTTCCGCCATCCTTTCGGCTCGAAAGCCAGCCGTATGCGGGCGCGTGGATGCCGGTCGGAGGCCGCAGTTCTCACGACGTTGAGCACGAGCTGACGGCCACGGGCTGGACATTTTTTTATATGGCGGGCGAGGTCACGGCGAAGGCCTGTGGCTTCGACAGGCAAAAGGCGGTCAACACGGCGCTCAATCGCCTCATCGCGAGCGTGAGATTACAGAATTGCAATTGCCTCGAGATTGACGAAGTGGCGATGCATTCGTTTTTGGGGATGCCGTATGTGAGCGTTTCCGCTCACTCCTGCAACATTCAAAAAGGCCCGCTTTTTTCCGGCGCCATCTCACGAGACACCATCGTACAAACACGATGACCGGCACACAGAGCCAGATCGAGTGGGCGGAGCAGATCAAACCGCGTGTGGGCGCTGAGTTCGATCGCGTGGCGAGGGCGCTTACCGAAGCGGCCGGAAACAAAAGCGAACAGGTCCGGGCCGATGCCCAGGTGGCGATCACGATCCTCGAAGAGAAGCGCGCCGAGGTGATGGCGAAAGATCACGCCGGTTACTTTATCCGCGACTGGCAGGAACTGACCGACCAGGTGCGGCAGATGATCGGCAAGGACGCCCGATTTCAGGCGATCCGGGCCAGGAAAGCAGCGCAGAAATGACTACTGAAGTGGAGAGAAGGAATATGAATATTCGACCGTTATACGACCGTATTGTAGTGAAGCGTATCGAGGAGCAGGAAGCCGTGCGGAATGGCATCATCATCCCCGATTCCGCGAAAGAGAAACCGCAGGAGGGTGAAGTGATCGCCGTCGGTCATGGCAAAAGACTCGAAAACGGCACCTTAGTCGCTCTCGACGTCAAACCCGGCGACCGTATCCTCTTTGGGAAGTATTCGGGCAGCGACACGAAGGTGGAAGGCACCGAGTACCTCATTATGCGTGAGGACGACGTCCTCGGCGTTCTGGACGCGCCTGCAGTATCCAAAACGAAAGCCGCCTGATTCAGATCGATTAAGGAAAACCATCCATGGCAAAACAGATCATTTACAGCGACCATTGCCGCCAGGCAATCCTGCGCGGCGTGAACCAACTCGCCGACGCAGTGAAAGTGACCCTCGGTCCGAAGGGGCGCAATGTCGTACTCGAAAAGAAATTCGGCGGACCGACGATCACTAAAGACGGTGTCACCGTTGCGAAGGAGATCGACCTCCAGGACCCGCTCGAGAACATGGGCGCCCAGATGGTGCGCGAGGTTGCTTCGAAGACGTCGGATGTTGCGGGTGACGGCACCACTACCGCGACGATTCTGGCCCAGGCGATCTACCGGGAAGGCGTCAAGGCGGTCACATCGGGCGCGAATCCGATGGCAGTCAAACGCGGCATCGATAAGGCGGTCCAACTGGCCGTTGAGGAAATCAAGAAGCTCTCCAAACCTGTTTCGGGCGACATGATCGCTCAGGTTGGCCGCATTTCGGCCAACAGCGATTCCACCATCGGCGACGTCATCGCCGAGGCGATGAAAAAGGTGGGTAAGGACGGAGTCATCACGGTCGAGGAAGCGAAGACCATGACTACCGAACTCGAAACCGTCGACGGAATGCAATTCGACCGCGGCTATCTCTCACCGTACTTTGTGACAGACCCGGAGCGCATGGAATGCGTTCTCGAAGACCCTTACATTCTGATCCACGAAAAGAAGATCGGCAGCATGAAGGACGTGCTTCCCGTTCTCGAGCAGATCGCTCGCGCCGGTAAGCCGCTCCTCATAATCTCCGAGGAAGTGGAGGGTGAAGCCCTGGCTACGCTGGTGGTTAACAAGCTGCGGGGCACGCTCAATGTCTGCGCGGTGAAGGCGCCGGGCTTCGGCGACCGCCGCAAAGCGATGCTGGAAGATATCTCGATCCTGACCGGCGGGAAAGCCATTATGGAAGAGACCGGCATCAAGCTCGAAGGCGTGCAGCTGGAGGATCTGGGCCGCGCCAAACGCATCACGGTGGATAAGGACAACACCACCATCATCGACGGCGGTGGGCAGCAGAAGAACATCGAAGGCCGGATCAAGCAACTCCGCACCCAGATCGACGACACCACCTCCGATTACGATCGCGAGAAATTGCAGGAGCGGCTGGCCAAGCTCGCCGGCGGCGTGGCAATTATCAAAGTAGGCGCGGCGACCGAGACCGAAATGAAAGAGAAGAAGGCGCGCGTGGAAGACGCTCTTCATGCTACCCGCGCCGCGGTCGAGGAAGGGATCGTTCCCGGCGGCGGTGTAGCGCTGCTGCGGGCTTCGGTCGCACTCGAGAAATTGAAGCTCGAGGGCGACGAACAGTTCGGCGTCAATATCGTACGCCGCGCTTGTGAAGAACCCATCCGTCAGATCGTGATCAACAGCGAAACCGAAGGCGCCGTTGTGGTCCAGAAGATCAGGGCCAGTAAAGAAGCCAACTTCGGCTTCAACGCCGCGAGCGGCGAGTATGAGGACCTGGTGAAGGCCGGTGTCATCGATCCCACGAAGGTAACGCGCAGCGCGCTGCAGAATGCCGCCTCCATCGCTTCTCTTATGCTCACGACCGAAGCCATGGTCTGCGGGATTGTAGAGGACTCGGAATAACCGGATTTGCGGCGCCGAAATGGTCCCGGCGCCGCATACCCGGGTCAAAAGCGTCCGAGACGAATACACCGGAGTCACAAATGGATAAAAGATTAGCAAAGCGGCACAAGCGCCAGGTTTCCCGCGCCAGAGAGCGCGGAGGGATTTCAGCGCCCGACCTGAGAACGCCGGAGCAGATTCAGGCTGCCCGGCAAGCGAATCGCGATGCCCTTAGTCGTGGCCGAGGAGCCAGAACCTGATGTTGTCCGCGAGTTGTCCCCATTGCAAATCCGTCGATTTCCGCAGCGTTGGCACCCGAAACGCCATCGAGCGGGCTCTCAACTGGATCGTTCTGCCGTTCCGGTGTACCCTTTGCGGCCATCACTTCTTCCTTTTTCGATGGCTGGCTTCGGTTAAAGAAGCGGCTTGAGGGCTATGCGGGCGAAGTGAACGAGCCGTCCGGCTGCAGAATCTTGAGTTCGCCGCTGCGAATGTCGAACCACGCGCCATGGAGTGCCAGTTTCCCCGCGGCGACACGCTCGGCCACCCAGGGAAATGTCATCAGGTTCGCAAGCGAGACCTTGACGACCTCGTGTTCGCAACGCAACTGGCGCTCCGCTGCCGTTCCACACTGAATCGCGCGCTCTCGCGCAGGCCGGGCAATCGACATCCAGTGGGCAACGAATTCGTGTTCGTCGCCGGGTAAATCCTCCAGCAGCGCCTTCACGCCGCCGCACAAGCCATGGCCCAGTACGATGACGTGCCGCACCTCTATCACTCTGACGCCAAACTCGAGCGCCGCGCTGGTGCCGTGATACGCGGAATCCGGGGCATAGGGCGGCACAAGATTGGCCACGTTGCGCACGGTCAGCATCTCACCAGGACCGGCATTGAAAATCATAGCCGGATCAACCCGGCTATCGACGCACGTCACCACGAGCGATTCGGGAGCCTGCCCGTTTTGAGCAAGCGATTCGAATACCCGGCGCTGCTCCGGCCATCCATGGGCGCGAAAGCGTTCATAGCCGGCGATGAGCCTTTTCATATCCCGCCCGCATTCCTCATGTTCGTTTTATGCAAAACATATTCTAGCTCCGGCGGGCCGGGGTTCGGCCTTGATACGCAGGCCGGGCGGTTGGTTGTATAATCAATCGCGGCCAGAAAAATACAAATCCTGGTATCCTGCAAGATTTTCCGTACCGTTCTGTATCAACCAAGGAGAGAAATATGTTCAAGAAAATAGTTTTCAGTATGGCTTTTTTGGCGACACTCAGTCTCGCCACCGGTTCTCTGCTGGCTCAGGGAAGAGGCGCCGCGGAAGATCCCGTTGCCAAGATTCGCCTGTTGAAGCCAAATCTTTACATGATCACGGGTAGCGGCGCGAATACCCTGGTCCGGGTGACCCCGGCGGGCGTGATCCTCGTCGATACCAAGAATCCGGGCGAGGGCAGATACGGGCGCATGATGGAAGAGATCAAATCGGTTACGGATCAGCCGGTAAAGTACGTGATCAACACACACCACCATCCGGACCATGTCGGCAACAACAAGGATTTCATCGATGCGGGAGCCACGGTAATTGCGCTCGAGGCTCTCAAGACGAATATGGCCAACGATCCCCGCACAAAGGATATTCCCGGGCTTCCGACCCAGACGTTCGCCAAAGATTACGTGTTGAAGTTCGGCGGCGCTGAGGTGGACATGCACTTTTACGGACCCGGACACACCGGCGATGACACGATGGTCTACTTCCCCGCTGAGAAAGTGGTCATGGTGAGCGATCAGATGTCGGATGGCAATCCTGGCGCCGATTTCAGGAACGGCGGCAGCATTCTGGAGTGGAACAAATCGCTCGATGGAGTGCTCGCGCTCGATTTCGATATGGCGATTCCCGGACGCGGCGAGCCGAAGACCCGCGCCGATGTCCAGGCTTTCCGGAACAAGATGGCTACGCTGATCACCCGCTGCACGGACGCAGTCAAGGCCGGGGCCACGAAGGAAACACTCGCATCGAAGGTGGATACCACGGACCTGGGCTGGAAGTTCAATGCGCAAGTCTTCGGTGGTATTTACGACGAGATCACGAAGAAAGGCGCGGGAACAAACTAAGTAAGAAGTGAGGGAGGTGCCGCCGGTTCCGGCGGCACCCCGAAATCTCAGTCAGCATTGGCCCTGGCCGCTTTGCTGAACCACTTCCGTTTGACATCGGGCCAAAACTCTTTCAGAACGTTTGAAATCGTATCGGTTCCGATCTGGGTAAACATCCGCTGCATGGTAGGGGCGAAGCCACGTGCATCGGGATAGTACCAGTTGCCGAGGGCCGCCACCGTCCCGTTCCCCATAAATTCCGACGTATTGAATTGCCATGTTCCAACATCCGTGCGGGTGACCAGAACCCGTGTGCCTGCATACCAGAGCCTGCTTTTGAATGATCCATTCACCTTACGGAAATAACGCGGGTCTTCATGTAACAGGGACGGCCAGATGGCCTCGGTCATGAAATTGCCAATATCCTGATCGGCAATCGCCGATCCGTAGCGCCGCGCGTAACCCTCCACACCCTGGCCAAATGAAGGATTGCTATTGTTAACTTGCGAGAGGCCGGAAAAGGCGGCGGCAAGAGCGTACGAGGGATAGTCGAAAGTATCCTTCGTCGCGATCGTGAACTTCTGTTTTACCGTGATCGGTCTGAAGGGCTGTGTACTATCCGCCGTACGGTAATTTGGCAACACGCCAAAGATCCGCTTGTCCAACCCCGATCCGGGTTCTCCGGCCAGAGGCGTCGGGCCATTAGGAACGGCATTGACAACAGGAGCGGATGACTCCGGCGCCGGAGAATTGGCCGGCACCGGTCGGAGGTCGGCGCTCTGTGCAACCAACATGACCGGAGCCAGAAACGCAAAAAAGATATTCTGTGATTTCAGATGCACCCCTACTCATTGTTCCGATGTAGAAAAAAGCCCTAAGGTTACACTTTATTTATACTGGCGGCCATCTTCAAGTATCCGCAATAATCGAACCTTGGCAATCCATGCTTCAATCGCGTTTCAGGCAATCCTGTTTTCGGTAATCCTGATGACATCCTGCGCAAAGAAAACAGAAAATCCTCATATCGCGCACGATATCCACTCGTACGCCAATCCGGAACTGGTCCGCGTCCGCCACCTGGATCTCGACCTTAACGTGGTCTTCGAACAGCAAACGATTCAAGGAACGGCGGTTCTCACGATCGAGCAATACGGACGCGACGCCAAACAACTCATTCTCGACTCCCGCGCTTTACAGATCGATGAAACCGAAGTCTCGCCGGACGGCGTGAAATATCAGGAGGCGCGCTTTTCCATAGGAAGGTCCGATAAGATTCTGGGCGCTCCGTTACGAATCGATATTGCCCCCGATACGAAGTTCGTTCGCATTCGCTATTCGACCGATCCCACCGCGACGGCGCTGCAGTGGTTGAGCCCCGAGCAAACGGCGGGAAAGCTGCATCCGTTCCTCTACACGCAGTCGCAGGCGATTCACGCGCGCAGCTGGATTCCTCTGCAGGATTCGCCCGGCGTACGCGTCACTTACAAGGCGAATGTTCACGTTCCCAAAGGATTGAAGGCGGTTATGGGCGCGACGAATTGCACTCCCGCGGACGTCGCCGGCGCGAATTGCAGTTTCGTGATGGATCGGCCGGTTCCTTCTTACCTGATCGCGCTGGCAGTGGGCGATCTCGCATTCGAGGCAACGGGCCCGCGCACGGGCGTCTGGGCGGAGGTCCCGGTTGTCGCCAAAGCAGCGGCGGAATTCTCCGATATGGAGAAAATGCTTGAAGCGGCCGAGCGGCTTTACGGGCCTTATCGATGGGTCCGTTACGACGTTCTGGTGCTGCCGCCCAGCTTCCCATTCGGGGGGATGGAAAATCCCCGCCTCACTTTCGCGACGCCGACCGTCATCGCGGGCGACAAAAGCCTGGTGTCGCTTGTAGCTCACGAGATGGCGCATTCCTGGTCCGGGAATCTCGTCACGAATGCTACGTGGAGCGATTTCTGGCTGAACGAAGGTTATACGGTATACATCGAGCGGCGCATCCTTGAAGAGTTATACGGCCCGCGGCGCGCGGAAATGGAGGCGGCTCTCGGATACCAGGATCTTCAGGACGAGTTGAAGTCCCACTCGCCCGCGGATCAGATTCTGCATGTCGATCTCAACGGCCGGGATCCGGATGACGGCGCGACCGATATCCCTTACGAGAAGGGCGCGTTGTTCCTGCGCCAGATCGAACAGGCCTTCGGCAGGCCGAAGCTGGATATTTATCTCAAGGACTATTTCGGGCACTTCGCTTTCCAAAGCATCACGACCGCGCAGTCGCTCGACTATATGCGCGCGCACCTGTTTACTGGTGATCCACAATTAGCCGCGAAGATCCCGGTCGAGGATTGGGTGTTTCAGCCCGGCGTGCCTGCGTCGGCGCCGGTACCGGTCTCGGAGGCGTTCCGCGCAGTCGACGCGCAGGGGGCGGCATGGCTTGAAGGGAAGGCCATCGACACAACGGGATGGAGCACGCAGGAGTGGCTTCACTTCCTTCGTGGATTGCCTTTGCAACTCGATGCTTCCCGTATGCGAAAGCTGGACGCTTCTTTTCACCTGACCGAGGCCAGTAATGACGAGATCCTGGATCAGTGGCTCCTCATGGCGATTCGGAATCGCTACGCGCCGACGTATCCAAGGCTTGAAGAGTTTCTGACGACCGTCGGACGGCGCAAATATGTCAAGCCTCTCTACGAGGCCATGGATCTGAAACAAGCCAGCGCGATTTACGAAAAGGCCCGGCCTCTGTATCACCCGATTACGCAGGCGACGATTGATGCGCTAGTTACGGCAAAGACTGAGGCGGCTAATCAGTAAAGGAACCGGCGGCCAAAGGCGACTGCCGGCGTTCCCTGCGAGCCGGATTTACGACTACCGGCTGAAAGCCGCCTGAAGGGCGTGGCGCACGCACCCCTGCCGCGTCGACGCTCTTCTCGACGCTTCCCCTGCCTCAAAACATGGTGTCCGCATGAGTGCAGACACGGCACGCTGAGAGCGTGCGCCACAAATGTTCAGGATACTCAGGAAGCAAAGGTGATACCGCCTGTAAGGCGGATACTAAAGCAATTCATCGCGCCCGTTCTTCTCGAGCAGTTTCACGATCTCGCCGACCTGTTGTGCGCGGGATCTGTCCGCTACGAGGAGGGCGTCTGGCGTGTCCACAATAATCAGATCCTTCACACCCAGCAGAGCCACCAGCTTATGGCCGCAGTCGATATAGTTCCCTGTCGAATCGGCGCACAGCAGTTCGGAACGCGCGGCGTTCTTGTTTGCGTCGTGCGGAGTTAATTCGTAGACGGCGTCCCAACTGCCGACATCGCTCCAGCCAAACTCGCCGCAAGGCACGCCGGCCACGTTATCGGCATGTTCGATGACGCCGAAATCGACCGAGATACTCTCGCACCGCGGGAACACCTCTGCCAGTTTCGCGGCAAAATCCGGATGCGCAAATGCGGGCAGGCTGGAGATCAGAGTTGCAGTTTTCGGCTGGTACTTGCGCATGGCGTCGAGAATCGTTTCCGCCTTCCAGATGAACATGCCGGCGTTCCAGAAGTAATGCCCCGCCTTGAAAAATTTCCTCGCGGTTTTCACGTCGGGCTTTTCACGGAAGCTTGCGACGGGAACGGCTTCGAATCCGGCGGTGGCGGCGTTCTCATGGCCGGTCCGGGGAAATTCGATGTAACCGTAGGCAGTGTCGGGCCAGCGCGGCTTGATTCCGAGCACGGCGATCTGGCCTTTCTCCGCAGCTTTGAACGCAGGTCGAAGCGAACGCAAGTAGATTTTGGGCAGTCCGATGACATGATCGGAGGGGAAAACGCCAAACACGGCCCGAGGATCGATCGAATGCAGAATGTGCGCCGCGAGAGCTATCGCCGGGGCTGTATTCCGCTGCGCCGGTTCGGCAATAATCTGCGAGGGAGGGACTTCGGGCAACTGGCGAACAATCTCATCGCGCACAAAATCGTTCGTCAGTATCCACATTCGTTCGGGCGGAATCAGCGGCGCCAGACGATCCACCGTGGCCTGAATGAGAGTGCGCTCGCCCGCTACGTTGAGCACCTGTTTTGCGTGGCGTTTGCGGCTGCGGGGCCAGAATCGCGTACCCCGGCCGCCAGCCAGGATCAGGCCGTAGTAATGCGCTTTGGCCATGTCAACCTACTGAACGGGATAAGAGTGAATCAACCGGAACGTGCGGCTCCAGCGCGTTTTCGTGAGAAAGTGCGTGGCGATATCGAACAGGTGAGTGACGCTCACCGCGGGATTGGAGAGTTCTTCGGTGCTGGCGTCGTAGGACCAGTAAATGATCAGCGGTTTTCCGATGATGTTTTCGCGCGGCACGAATCCCCAATAGCGGCTGTCGAGCGACTGGTCGCGGTTATCGCCCATCGCGAAGTAATAACCCTGCGGCACCACCACTTCACCGTTTTTCACGTCTTTCTCCAGCATGACCTGTGCTGGAGGATAGAGCGGCGCATTCGGATCCGCCGGAAAGTTATCGCGGTAGGAATCGATGTAGTCGAGTTTGTGAACCGCGTAGGGCTCGTTCAGCAGATGCCCGTTCAGAAAAACCTTCTTGTTTTCCAGACGGATGCGGTCGCCGGCAACGCCCATCACGCGTTTCACGAATGTCTGCCGGATATCGATCGGGTAACGGAAGACGATAATGTCTCCGCGGTGAACATCTTCGTAGGGCAACAGATGCGAGGTGACTGCGCCTCCGGGGGCGAACGCGAGCTTGTCCACCAGAAGGTGATCGCCCACGAGGAGCGTATCCTCCATCGAGCCGGTCGGGATTACGAACGCCTGCACCAGCGTCGTGGTTCCGAACAGCAGAAGGATAATGGTGACAGTCCACTCGGCTATGAAACCGCGGGGCGGTTCGGCGCCTTTGACGTTTTTCAGCTCGGATTCCGGATGTGTGCCCTGTTCGGCAATTTTGTCGGCAACGACTGCTTTTGAACGATCCACTGCCACCATTGTAGCGGCAAACACTGCTATCCTGAAAAGGCCTTTTCTTTTCCCCGAGTGGCAATGACCAGCTCCCCTCCCACCATCCCCACGCACTCGGTCAAACGCTCGAACAAATCGGTTTACATGGTGCTCGGCTGCACCGTGTTTGCAGCGGCGGCACAGGTGCTGATGAAATTCGGGGCCACGCATCCGATGCCTCAGATGAATCCCTCGGAACCTTCGACATGGATGCCGTTCGCGATGGCGCTGCTGGGCAATTATCAGCTTCTGCTGGGTTATGGCGTCCAGTCGGGCAACGCGCTGCTGCTGATCCTCGCTTTGCGCGATGGGGAGCTATCGATGCTCTACCCGATCATTGCCTTGACTTACGTCTGGGTCAATCTGCTCTCGATGTATTTTTTCCATGAGCACCTCAATTTCTGGAAAGCCATCGGGATTGCGCTTGTGATCGGCGGCGTGGCGCTTCTCGGGCGGGCGAGTTCGCGCGCATGAACAAGACCCCGCTCAGCTCGATTCTGCTGGTTCTGTTTGCGTCTTTGATCGGGTCCTTCGGCGCTGTATTCCTGAAGCTGGGCGCGGCTCATCTCAATCGCGGCTTCCGTTACATCGTCAATTGGCAGTTGGCTTTCGGGATTGCGTTGTTTCTGGGATCGAGCGTCCCTTTCGTGATGGGAATCAGGCACGGCGAGCTATCCGTGCTCTATCCCATGGTGTCGCTCGGTTACGTCTGGACGCTTTTCTGGTCGAAGCTATTCTTCAATGAACCGATTACGAAGGGAAAACTGGGGGCTTTGGCACTGATTCTCGCGGGGATTATCTGTATCGGCGTCGGCGGGAGCTAGGTGATCGATGCAACCGGCCTGCATGCACTCGAGCTGTTGTCCGAACGGCTGAAGTCGTCGGGCCGAAGCCTGGTGCTGTGCGGCGCGTGCCACCAGCCTTGCGCGGGTGATGAATCAGGCCGAGTTTATCGCGAACATCGGCGCGAAGAACATCGCCCCCGACGTGGAAGCCGCGCTGCGGCCTGCGCGTGAAATCAGGGAGGGATTTTCCGGACTGGCTGAAGAAGTTGCGGGTGAAATCGAACACGCGTGTTTCTAAAGTTAGAATAGGAACAATTGAAATGCTCAAAGATGTCGTCAAATAGAGCTATGGTTGTTCGACCCGGTCTGCTTTTGACCGCCGCATTCCTGGCCGCTGGTTGTGCTTTCGGCCAGATCGGTTTTCCGGGACAACTTCCCGGTCAGTATCCGGGCCAGGGCCCCTATCCGGGCGGGTCTTCCATTCCCTTTCCCGGGCGCGGCAGGACAAACAGGCAGGGTAATCAGGCTCCCATCACTACGCTTAGCGGCATGCTCCGCCGGGTGGATGACGGCGACATCGTGGTCCAGTCCGATGACAAACGCATCGTCACGATTTCGTTCTCGAACGCGACCCGCTATTTCAAGGCCTCGGGCGCAAGCGGGAGACTGAAGGACTTCGAGCCAGGCGATCAGGTGAGCGTCGACGCCACCCAGGACGAGAACGGCTACTATCACGCGACGAGAGTGACGCAGGTCAAATCGGGTACTCCCGAAGAACGCGCCGCCGCAAAGGAGCCGCTCGACGCTCCACCGAGTGCATCGGGTAGTAACTCAGCTGGTAAATCAGGTGGAAGCTCCGATGCGGATGACGACCGTCCGCGATTGCACCGCGCCGCGAGTGCGGACGATGCGCCGAAACCCCAGACTTCCGCGTCTGATTCTTCGTCTGATTCGACTGCGGGACCCGCACCGTCCGATCCGAACGACCCCGGGCCGCCCGTGCTGCGGCGTGGCGCGGCGCGGCGCGCGGCTTCTTCCGATGCCCCTGTGCAGGCCGCCGATGCTTCTCCTGTGTCTTCTTCCAGTTCCGCGCCACGGCCCAATATTCACGCCAACGACGTGAACGGGGTTACCCGCCCTCCGGAACCGCCCCGGATTGACAAGAGTGCGATTGACACAAATAGAATCGACACAAACGAGCCGGCCGCGGGCAGGTTATCGATACCCAGGAGCGGCGACCCTGTGATCGACATGGCACGGGAAGAGGCATTTTCGTTCGCCCAGACGCTGCCGAATTACATAGTGAAGCAGTTCACCACCCGCTATGAGACCGAGGCCGCGCGGGGTGGTCAAACCTCGTGGAGGGCAATCGACAACGTGACTGCAGACGTCGTCTCCGAAGGCGGCACGGAGAGTTACAAGAACATTCTCGTCGACGGCAAGCCTCCGAGAGAGGCGGTGGAAAAATCGGGGTCCTGGTCGACCGGAGAGTACGCGAGCGTGCTCCTGGATGTTCTCCAGCCGGCGACTGACGCAGATTTCCATAACAAGCGCTCGACGACTATTGTGAATCGAGCCGCATTCCGCTATGACTTCTCCGTCGAGCAGGCGAATTCGCACTGGCATATTCACGCCGGGGGGCAATCCTACCAGCCTGAATACACGGGGGCAATCTGGATCGACAAAGAAAACTTTCGCGTGCTGCGGATCGAATTGGCCGCGCGCAGCATGCCGAGGGGATTTCCGCTCGATACCGTGGAATCGGCCGTCGATTACGATTATGTGATGATTGCCGGAAACAAGTTTCTGCTGCCGGTGCACTCCGAGGCGCTGAGCTGCGAACGCGGTACCAGCCTTTGCAGCCGGAATGTAATCGATTTCCGCAATTACAGAAAGTTCGGCGCCGACACCAGCATCACGTTCGACCCTACGCCCTGACAATCACACCTCGCAATATGGGAAAAAATCTTTGGATGGTATTGGCAGCCACCCTGGTAAGCGGCTGCGGCAAGCCGCCGGCAGTCACAACCTTGAACAACGCGGCCGATGCCGTCGGGGGGAAAGACAAGATACTAGCCCTCGATACGTTCACGATTGAGGGCGAAGGCACGAACCTGGACCTGGGTCAGAATTTGACACCGGACGCGCCGCTCCCGGTCTGGAAGGTGACCGGGTTCCAGCAAACGATCGATGCGGCGAAGGGAAGAATGCACCTCGAACAGGTGCGCACGGCGCAATTCCCGTTCGCTCTGAAAACGACGGTTCGGCAAGATCAGGGGATTGATCGCGATGTAGCCTGGGATGTCGATGAAGATGCAAATGCAACCCGGCTCACCGAACGCGCCGCGATCAACCGGCGGGTTGAAATACTGCATCACCCTATTGCGATCCTGGTCGCGGCGTTGGATTCGACCGCGAAGGTGAGCAACTATCGTCAGCGGGGAAATCTGGAACTGATAGATGTCACGACCGCAATGGGCGACACTGTGACCCTTGCGATCGACAAAACGACGAAGCTGCCTGCCAGCGTCACTTCACGCACCGATCAGCCCAACCTGGGCGACGTGGCGATTGAGACGTCGTTCGCGGACTACGAAGTGGTCGGAGAACTCAAATTCCCCAGGCATCTTGTAACGAAGATCGATAAATGGGTCCGTTCCGATATCCGGGTTTCGAAAAATACGCTCAATGTCCCGACCAATCTTGCTGCGCCGGAACCGATGAGAGCTGAACTGCCGGCCCCGGAAAACCCGCCGGTCAGCATAACGGTCGAGCTGGTCGCGCCGGGAATCTGGTGGCTGGATGGTGAGGGAAATTATCGCAGCGTCGTATTCGAATTCAGCGACCATCTTACGCTTTTTGAGGTGCCGTCGAGTGAGAACAGGGCGAAGGCGGTCATTGAAAAGGCTCGAACGCTGGCGTTTGGGAAGCCGGTGACCGAGGTGATCGTATCCCACCATCATTTCGATCATTCGGCCGGCATCCGAACCGCCGTTGCCGAAGGATTGACGATTATCACGCAGCGCGGGAATGTCGCCCTTTTCAAGGACCTGATTACGCGGCCCCATACGATCGTTCCGGATGAACTGGCCATGAGCCTCGCCGCCCCACCGATGAAGATCAAGGCGGTGGACGACGAATTGGATCTTAAAGACAATTCCATGGAAGTGGATCTCTACCACGTGAAAAACATTTCGCACGCCGATACGCTTCTGATGGGTTGGGTGCCGCGCGATCATATCCTGGTGCAAGCGGACCTTTACGACTCCGGCTGGGTGCGGTTTCCATGGGCGGATAGCCTGCGCGACAATGTCGAGCTGCGCAAACTGAAGCCGGAGACGGATGTCCCGATCCAGGGGAAAATCGAGAATTACGCGGAAGTCCTGAAGACGATGGCCGCGAAAAAATAACCGGCTGGGGATCAATAACCGGTCTGCAGGGATTGCAGGCGCATCCGGAGCGTCTCGTAGGCGCGGAACATCAGCGCCTTGACGGCGGACGGTGTACATCCCAGGACCTTTGCAATCCGGGCGTAATCCATCTCCTCGTACTTGTGCATGATGACGGCCGCGCGCTGCTTGGCCGGCAACGAGCGCACGGCGCGGCGGATCTGCGCCAGAACGACTTCGCGCACCAGGCGATCCTCAATGAGCGGAGCCTGGTCGGATGTCTCGCGGCGCGCGTGCGCGGCATCCTGCACATCCAGACTCACGTCGTTTTGCGACCGCTTCTCGTCGCGGAAGTGGTTCAGCGCGACGTTTGTTGCGATGCGATACAACCACGTTGAAAATCTGGCCGTCGGCTCATAGGTCCGGCGGGAGCGATAGACGCGGACGAAAACGTCCTGCGCTAGTTCTTCCGCGACAGCGCGGTTCGCCACCATCCGGTGCAAATAATTGACGACCGTGCTCCGGTTGCGATTCAGAAGCATGCCGAAACTGGAATCGTCGTCGGCCTGGACCCGGATCATCAATTGAGTATCGAGATCGACTGCCGGCGTCATGAAATGCATTGATGCGCGGCCAGGTTTTAGTTCCCCGAATTGTCAACGGGCTTTCGCTTAAACCCCTTCCGCTGTGAAGGCTTCTTTGAGGCGCTGCCACGTCACGGCCAGCTCTTCGGGCAGAACGCGGGTCTGGGCGACGGTCGTCATGAAATTGGCGTCACCCGCCCAGCGCGGCAGCACGTGCATGTGAATGTGCGGGGCAATGCCCGCGCCGGCGCTTTCGCCGATATTCATCCCCAGATTCAGGCCGTCCGGGCGATAGAGCCGGCGGATGTGCCTTTCGGAGGTGCGCGTCAATGCCATTAATTCGGCAGCGGCGGCATCGGTAATGCCGGAAAGATCGGCCGTGTGCCGGTAGGGCACGATCATGAGATGTCCGCTGGTGTAAGGGAAACGATTCAGCACGACGAAATTGTGCTCTCCGCGGAAAACGATCAGAGTTTCTTCGTCCTGGCCCGCAGCCGCCATCAGGCAGAAGATGCAGCCCTCAGGTTTGTTTGCTTTCAAATATGGATATCGCCCCGGGCTCCAGAGGTAGTCCAAAGGAGGATCCGGCCATCGATCAGACGTGGGAGGGGTCGGAAGGCGCGGTTCCGAAATCGCCCGCCTTGCCGCCGACATTAACAACGTCCTTCAACTCTTTGCTGGGCTTGAAGTAAGGAATCTTCTTCGCGGGCACTTCAACGCGGGTACCGGTTTTCGGATTCCGGCCCACACGGGCCTGGCGCTGGCGGGTTCGGAAACTGCCGAAACCGCGAATCTCGATCTTGTCGCCACCGCGAAGAGAGCGCACGATACTGTCGAAGATCGCTTCGACGATGACTTCGGATTCCTTCCGGGTCATCTCGACAACTCGCGAGACCTCTTCAATCAGATCGGCTTTCGTCATCTTCCACCTTTCTTGATTTTGCCAAATAGAACAGGATGAAGCAATTACGGGAAATAAGAGTATCGCCTGAAAAGCTACGAATTTGCAATTCGGAGGCGGGAAAAATCCGAATCAGCGTGGATTGCGGCGCGGAAGATAGTCTTCGAGGCTCGAACTGGCGGCGGCCGCCCGCTTCTGGTACTCGTCCAGCCGGTCCCGCTCCTCGGCATCCACGAAAGCCTTCAGGCTGAGGCCGATTTTTCGCTCAGCTTCGTTCATCTTGATGATTTTAAAGTCCATTTCCTGTCCTGGAGTCAATGGAGCCGGGTCCGATTTCCGGCCCGACCAGTCCGGGACTTCGGAGAAATGACAGAGCCCCTCCACACCTTCGGCGAGTTCCACGAAGGCCCCGAAACCCGCCAGACGAAGGACCTTGCCGGCGACGGTATCGTTCACGTGATGCTGCTGAAAAAAAGTTTCCCAGGCGTCCGGTTGCAATTGCTTGATACCGAGCGAGAGCCGTTTATGATCGGCATCGATCGAGAGGATCACCGCCTGAACCATCGAACCTTTGCGCAGGATCTCGCTCGGATGCTTGATCCGTTTGGTCCATGACAAGTCCGAAATGTGTACCAGACCGTCGATGCCTTCCTCAATCTCAATGAACGCGCCGAACTCGGTCATATTTCTGACGCGTCCCTCAACCACCGAACCCACACTGTAGCGCTGCTCGACGGTCGTCCACGGATTGGCTTCGAGTTGTTTCAGGCCAAGCGAGATCCGGCGGTCTTTGGTGTTGACTTCGAGGACGACGCTTTCGACCTGATCGCCCGGCCGCACCACTTTCGACGGATGCTTCATGCGGCGGGACCAGGTCATCTCACTGATATGGATGAGCCCTTCTACGCCGGTGTCGATTTCGACAAAAGCGCCGTAATCCGTGACGCTCACCACCCGTCCCATAACGCGAGTGCTCACCGGAAACCGCTCGACGACACCGTCCCAGGGATCCGGTAACAGTTGCTTCATCCCCAGGGAAACCCGCTCCTTCGAGGGATCGAACTTCAAGACCTGGACCGTGATTTCGTCGCCGACATGCAGAACTTCCGCGGGGTGGGTTACCCGCCCATACGAGATATCGGTGACGTGAAGCAATCCGTCGATACCGCCGAGATCGATGAAAGCCCCATATTCCGTCAGATTCTTGACGACGCCGGTCAGTACGGCGCCCTCGCGCAGGGCCTCGATCGTTATGGTCTTGCGCGCGTCCACCTCTTCCTGGATTGCCAGCTTGCGCGACACGACGACGTTGCCACGCTTCCGGTTCAGCTTCACAACCTTGACGGGGATGCTCTGCCCGGTGAATTGCTCGACGTTGCGCATGGGGCGCACATCGGCCTGCGAGCCTGGCATAAATGCGCGCACCCCGACATCGACGGCGAGACCGCCCTTCACGCGGCCGATCACCAGACCGGAGATGGTCAGTTGCAGCTGCAATGCCTTTTCGAGGTTGTCCCAGATCTTCAGCCGCGCGGCTTTCTCGTGGGATAAAAGCACGTAGCCTTCGGAAGTCTGGCCGCTTTCGACCATGACATCGACCACGTCTCCGGGGTGAACGGTGATATTGCCGTCGGCGTCGGTAAACTGGGCAACCGGCGCGACTCCGTCCGACTTATGACCGACGTCGATGAAGACGCCGGTGCCTGAGATCTTTAATACCCGGCCCTCCAGGACTTCGTGGCGGGAAGGCGGAGCGAGGTGACTGTAGTCCTCAAGAAGATGCTGGTATTCTTCCGGGTCCACTGTTGTGACAGGCGGTTCCAAGGGTCCGGCCATATCATTTTGCGTCACTGCGTAAGCTCCCCGGGTTCTCTCAAAGCCGCCAGCTGACTACACCAGCCGCACACAACTCAGGATCTTATCAACTATAGAGAGGCCGCAACGGGTTGTCAAACGCGCCGGAGCTTTGCCCTGGAAGCAGTTGAGGAGCAACGAAAAGAGGCGATGCGGCGATTTCGACCGGCCGCTCGACTTTCATTCCGCCGCTTCCACCTGGCGACGGGGGGAAATCTGATTCATGATGTCCCGCACCATGGCCCGGTAGTCCGTTCCATGATTGAACGTTGCGAGTTTGCCATCCAGATCTTTGCCCCGATAGGCCTGGCCGAGCGATAGCGCTCTGGCTACGTGATGAATGGCCTCGCCAATGCTGGTGAACGTGCTCTTCCCGTTGGCCCAGCCGAAAATGTTGTTTCCTTTGGCAACTCTGCCGCCGCCCGATTCCACGAGCGCGAGACTGGGCAGCAGGCGCCAGTCGAGGTCGTGGGCATCGGCTTCGGCGATAAACAGTTCTGTAAACTCCCGATCGGGACAATGATTGTCCGTTAAAAACTTGCGGAGGATCGTCTCCCGCAGATCGAACTTTTTGCGATTCTTCGTGACGTCCTGATCGGTCTGCACTGAAGCAGCCGCAATTCCCAGAACTCCCGCGAAAATCATGAAACCGGAGGGCAAAAAGCGCTTCATGTAATGTCGTTCTCCTTGCAGTGGATTTTGAAGTCGAACGGCCTCCCTGGAGCGGCCGAGATGGTTGGATACGGCTAGGGGATTAACTTAAGACATAACGCAAATTGTAGCAGACGCCATTCTGCGGAAATCATGGCACATCAGGATGCGACCGGTAGACCCGTCCGGTAGGAGGAAAAAGGATGGTGGAGGCGTTTTTGTACTGTTTCTGTATTTGTACATACACAGCGGTACCAATGGCCCATTTACTCCTGCGATTTCGAGTTGAAGACTCGAAATATTACGCTCACCCGTACCGAAATTATCGAGGTCCTCAACCGGGATGTCCATTCGGCCGATGCGAGACTGACGGACGCCCGCCGGATTGTCATCGCCATCATTGCCGAGGCTCCCACGCTTCCACAGCCTGACGGGCAGCACAGAATTACAAACGCCGTCAGGGAACGCGACAACGCGCGGAAAGCCCTTCTGTTGGCCGTTAAGCGGAACTGCGACTTCATGCTATACGGGATCGTTCCGAAAGACCTGGAAGAGAAGCAGCCGCAGAAGCCGCTGGATGGTGACGCCGAGTCATGGATGTACGAAAAACAATTGATTACGTGAAGACCGAACTTCGGAAGTTGGATCGAGTCATCGACGCGATTGAAGCCAGAATCGAAGGATCGGTTGCCGCAAAGCAGGAACGAAGCGCGAAAAAGGTGGAGAAGCGGACAAGCAAAGGAAATACTGGACGATTGACCTTACTCAAGTAGACTCGCTACGGATTTGAAACCCAACCCAGTTTGACGCTCTGTCGGACTGCGCCGGGAATGAATTGTCACGGGGCTGCTTCGCCGCCCAATCTAAGTTATTGATTTAAATACGAATATCTTGGTGGAGGCCGGGGGTCGAAGTAATAACCGCACTGAAAACACGTAACTTATTTTGATTCTGCGATGACGCTATTTGCGCTTTTTGCTTGTTTCGGTTGCTGGCACGATTTGTAATACGCACCGGTTGGCCGCGCCAGGCCATAGATTCTCCCCGGACGAACGTGTTTCAGATTCGCCGGTTCTCTCTTGCGCATAGCGAGAAAATCCGGACGCTGGCCTGAATTTTCTCCGCCCCGTCCGTGCTACCAGGATCGATAACGGCAGGCAGCTCCTGGCTTTTGTGTTGGTCGGCTCTGTCGCAGTGCGCACCGTTTTCCGCGCAGCGGCTCATGCGAACGCCTCCACCCGGCGGCGGCAGATGTCGAGCACGTCATTGATCAGTTTTTCTGCCTCTTTACTGTGGCCGATCGTCTGGGGTATACGGATGCGATCGACGGCGCCGCCGATTCGCTTCAACATGTCTTCCATCGCTGCATCGGCATCGCCGGCCCTCAGCCCGGCAGTGGTCGCCAGCGCACGAAAATCCGCACGGCGCAAATTATCGTCCTTGCCGTTGAGCTTGAGCGCCATGCGATCGTGCTTGAGATTGGGAAAGACCCGTGTCGTCACCGCGTCATACAGCGATGCCATCCGCACACTGCGAAACTGCTTCTCTCCGGGCTCGGCGATCTTGAGCAGCGCCATGTTCTTGAGGTGCATGTCGCCATCGGCGATCAACCATGCGAACAGCGCGCGTTGGACGATAATGACGAGGTCTTTGTCAGGCGCCGTCGATAACGGGCGCACGGCGCGCGCGACGCGTTCCAGAGTGCTGCTGTATTTGGCGTCGGTGGGCAGATCGAGGATGGAGCACAGATCTTCGAGCGCCATCATCCTTGTGTCTGCAGGCCCCTCCCGAATGTCGAAGCGCTCGACGAGGAGTGCCGGCGGCATGCCATCCGGCATTTCAACCAGCGCGACGTCCGGGGTCTCGAAACCTGCGGCCCGACCGAGCGCCATGGCGGTCCATTCGACAAGCGGCAAGGCGTCATAGCCGCCGGTCCCCGCTGGCTTCAGGATATGAGTGAAAGGCTTGCCTGTGCTGGGCGACAGGACGCCTTCGGAATCAAGATACATCGGTGCCTTGATCTGAACGCCTGACAGGCGCGGCGTGTCTGCATGCTGGTAAATCTGCGCCAGATTGCACTCGAAGTTTGCCTCGATTTCGCTGCGGCCCGGTCCGGCATACTGGCCGGTAAACGTACCGTCCCTCATGTATTTCTTCAGCCGGGTTACCAGTATGTCCTGCGGCAATTCCGCCAGTTCGGCTTCGCGCTCGACGATGGTGATATTCGACATGTAGCGTTTGCCCGACCGCAGCAGCGTACGCTCGTCTTTGGCCTTGAGGACGTTTTTGAGCCAGCCCTCCGGAAGCAGAGAGACGATAAAGGGCGGCAGCTTGCCGGGCGTGGTCTGCCGAACGAGCACGGGGCCCTCTCTGTCTGCCGGCTGCCAGCGCCATTCAAAGCCGTCGTGAATCAAATGCCCTAGCGGCGCGCCATGCCAGGCCACAATAAGGTTGAACGCTGCCTCATTCTTAATCGGGGTAGCGCTCGGCCGATGGCGGAGATAGCGCTCAGCAAGTTCACCTTCCCGAATCCATTCGTTTTCGCGCGCGAGTCTCCAAAGCGCATCCGCCGCCGCCGCGGCGCTGCCATATTCTTCGATCAGGCGGCTTGCGATGGTTGTCCGCATGTCTTCGCTGATGGACGCCGCGTGTTCGCTGCGCTGGCGAAAGGCCTCAAGGAAGCGCTGACGGATTGAAGATACGCTGACGTGGAATTCGCCCATTCCGTCATCGACGATGGCGTCTCCGACGGAAGGATGTCTGGGTGCTTCGTTCTGGATGATCTCCAGTGTGCGGAGGCGGGTACGCTGTTTCCGCCGTGCGCTCAGAAACAGTCGCCCGTCGCGGGTCGGCCCGAGCAAAGTGGCACTTGCCGCTGACAGATAGGCTTGAGGATAAAGATATTGGGCGATCCTGACCGCATGCTTGAGGACGGTGGCGTCGATATCATCGGCCGCGTCGACATAGATCCCACGCATAAGCTGGATCAACCTGCCCGTTTCAGCCAGATAGTGGCTGCGGGTCTTGTCCATGGTTTCGCCGACGAGGTGGATCGCCATTATAACTTTCCCGTACTTCAGGTACGAATAGATTAGTATTTCTCGGTCCACGAGTCAAGGCGAATTCTAGCTTTCGCGTTCCTGAGGTACGGGAAAGTTATAGGTGAATTTTTGCTTTCGCGAGACCCTGTGCGCTCAGGGCGCCGCCCTGCGCCTACGGAGGCGGACGGCGGAATTAGTTAAGTATTTTATTATCAATAAGATATGGAGGCGGGGAAGTCGAACGAATCTAAGCCACTGATAACACGCAGCTTATTGATTTTCGTTGTCGCAGATTACGTTACTTTGCGTCGTTTTCGCGGTCGTTGTCACGATTTGTCATCGTCTTACGTGCATTTCCCTCGTAAGTTATTGGTGGAGGCGGGGGGAGTTGAACCCCCGTCCGAAAAAGCCCGAAATGAAGAGCCTACGTGCGTAGCGCGGTTCTTTTTATTCGGTCAGCGCTTCGGAACCGCCAAAAGTAGCGCCACACCTAGTCCGGTTGATCTCGGGTCTCGGCTCCGGACCGAAGCCTGCACCCTATCCCACTGAATGGCGCTCGCTAACCAGCCCGTGGGCTGACCGGCCGGAGCGACGCTGGCTTAAGTTTAATTAAGCAGCGTAGGCAAACTGCATGTTATTGGCAGTTTTGTTTTTCCGATCGTTTTACGGGAGCTCGGAACCCGGCACGCCTCTTCATCGCGATTCAATCCCGTCGAAGCCGTTGCGCCCCCATGCGCTACCCGAGTGTAACATTCGGGCCTGTTGGTTAGATGATGGCAAAACCCGCATAGTTTCGTAGAACCAATTTCGTTTATCGTTTATCCTTAACCAAAGCCACCAAAACAACCAAAGCCACCAAAGCATGAGAACGCACGTCGAGCAACACTTCACTGCCAGCGACATGGTCCGGGACGTGGTCATCGGGATGTCGGATGGATTGACGGTCCCGTTCGCGCTGGCGGCCGGGTTGTCGGGAGCCAAGGTGGGAACCTCGGTCGTGGTGCTGGCGGGCCTGGCGGAAATCGCCGCAGGCTCAATTGCCATGGGACTCGGTGGATTCCTGGCGGCTCGTACGGATCAGGAGCATTATCAAAGCGAGCTGCAACGCGAAATTATTGAATCGAGGGAGATTCCCGCTCAAGAAGCCGCCGAAGTAGCGCACGTCTTCGAGGGTTGGGGGCTGACGAGCCAGCAAATCGAACCGATCGTCGCCGCAATCACGTCGGACGAGAAACGGTGGGTCGATTTCATGATGCGGTTTGAACTCGGACTGGAGGAGCCGGATCCGAAGCGCGCGGTTCGCAGCGCGTCGACGATCGGGGCCTCGTATATTGCCGGTGGTTTCATTCCGCTAGCTCCCTACTTCTTCCCAATCGATTTGGGCACGGGGCTGGAGGCGTCGGTCGCTGTAACCCTCACCGCATTGTTCATATTCGGCTGTATCAAAGCCCGATTTACGGGGATTGCCTGGTGGCGCGGCGGGTTTCAGACGACCATGATCGGTGGCCTGGCCGCGGCGGCGGCCTTTGGCATCGCGAGACTTTTCCGGTAACTGTATTTAAGCTGCATTGCTTCTGTTCGCCGGCTCCAGATAGACTGAAACCTGGCAGTTCAGAACGCTATTTTTCAAATTCATAGTTTGGAGGCCGCCTAAATGAGCATGTGGAACAAAAGAGAAGAACCTCCGGCGCCGCGTCCGGCCAGTGCACCGCCGGCACCATCACCCGCACCAGTACCAGAAATCAACAAGAAGGAGCCCACGCCAGTGTCATCAGCACCCCACCGAATACCCGAGACGGAGCCGCGGAATACCGCAATGATTGGCAAATCGGTGAAAGTCATCGGCCAGATTTTCACCAAGGAAGACCTTTACGTCGATGGCGATGTGGAAGGTACGATCGAATCGCAGGAGAACAAAGTCACCGTTGGGCCGAACGGCCGCGTTCAGGCCAGCATTCGCGCCCGGGAGGTCATCATCCTGGGACAGGTGCAAGGCAACGTGGAAACCTCGGACAAGGTCGATATCCGTAAGGATGCGAAGCTTGTGGGAGACATCACGACAGCCCGTATCAGCATTGAGGATGGTGCCTTGTTCAAGGGCAGCATCGACATCAAGAAGCCCGAACCCAAGCCCACGGCGGCGCCCCACGCACAGGTTACGCCGGCTCCGCATGCGCCGGCGGCGCCGGTCGCGGTTGGAGCGGGCGCTCCCCGCGCATGACGCTGTGAACCGGATCGAGGGGCGCTGTTCCACCTGAGGATGCCACGCGAAAATGCTGCCGGAGAAACTGCGTTCCATTTTTCGCAAGGGTAGCGATCCTGCACTACATGGATCACCGTCGGCAGCCCGGGTGGAAAGGGCCCCTCAATCTCTTGTTCCCGCCGGATTAGTCTCCCTCCGAGCCGCGAAAAAGGACGCGCCCCTGACGCGCCCGAGCCGCGGCCTGGAGCAATTTTTCTTCAACATCCGCGACGTGGTGGGACTGTCTATCCTCGATTGCGCCGGCGCCAACCAGGAAAACATCAACTTTCTTGTCGACCTGGGCCATAAGATCTACTCGCAGGATCTGGTTCGCAACCTCGACGACGCATTTGGCCTCGATCCGGCCGAGCAGACCAACGTGAGCCGGATCGATTACTTCCTGCGCCAGAACTTCGATTATCCTTCCGAAACGTTCGATGGCGTATTGTTGTGGGATTCTCTGCAGTTTATGTCTCCCGCGCTTCTGAATGCGGTTGTCGAACGACTGTACGACGTGATGAAGCCGAATGCATATCTGCTGGCGTTCTTTACGGCGAAGGAGCACGCCACCGAAGCACCCTCGTACGCGTTCCGAATCATCGATAACAAGACCATTGTGCTGTCCAGCCGGGGTTCCCGCCCGTCCGGACAGGTGTTCAACAACCGCAACCTTGAGAAATTGTTTGGCAAGTTCGATTCCGTCAAGTTTTTCCTGACGCGCGAGAGTCTGCGGGAAGTGATCGTCCGGCGCTAGGGAGTGAACGGATCGTTCGAATCCGGATATTTTCGACCTCGGAGGTGCTGAAGGGCACCGCGCAACCCGTCGGCGGAAAGACTCGTTCGTAAAATCGGGTACCACGGTAAACGGGATGCAGAGCTTCTTTCCCAGGAGGAAGGAAATGAAAACTTCCAGATTATCGTTTACCGTAGCAGGCGCATTAGTATTCGCGGGCGCCTCCCTGATGATGGCCAGCGACATCGATCACTTAACCAAAATGACCTTTAGTCAACCGGTCGAGGTGCCTGGAAAAGTACTGCCAGCGGGAACCTATATGTTCCGCTTGCTCGATGCGGCCAGCGAACGAAATGTCGTCGAAATATACAATGCGGATCAAACCCGCCTTGAACACGTGGTCCTGACGATTCCCGACGAGCGTATGAAGGCCAGCGGCAAAACCATCGTACAATTCGCCGAGACTCCGGCTGGTTCGCCAGAAGCGTTGAAAGCGTGGTTCTACCCTGGCGACAACATCGGGCAGGAGTTTGTTTACCCGCATGACAGGGCCGTTCAGCTGGCGAAGGCCACCAACCAACCTGTGTATTCTACGCGATCGGATGTGTCGTCGTACGCCAGGAGTCATGTGAAATCGAGTCATGACGAGGGCGCAACGAAGTTGAAGCAGGCGCCGGTGAAGGTGGTTCAACCGAACGGCGAAGAAACCGAATTGCCTTCGGGGCAACAGGAACGTTAAAGGGGAGTTCGCGAGAGATCGCCGTAGAGCGGTGATTGCCTGGCAGCGATCTCACGCCAGCCGTACCGGAGAGCCGCTTCGCGGGCGCGGGCTTCGATGCCCTTTCGCGTGGCCGGATCGGCAGACAGGGCCACAATCCTCGCGGCCATTTCGCTTGCCGATCCGGCCACGATTACTTCGCGGTCTGGCGCGAGATCGAGTCCGTTGATGCCGGCCGGCGTGCTGACGACGACGCGTCCCATCGCCATCGCTTCCAAGACTTTAATGTTGGTGCCGGCGGAAGCAGTGAGAGGGGCGAGAACGATTTCGGCGCGGTTGTAAGCGTTCCTGACATCCGCCACAAATCCTTCAAGTTCGATTCCCGGCAGAGTCAGATTAAGGGAAACGCGGTTCCGGTGAAAATCGAGGAAGTAATCGGGCCGGGGACCCGCAATAGCGTGCAGCGTGAAACCCGGTCCGAGCAGCGGCCAAACTTCGCGCAGAAAGAATTCGAGGGCCAGTAGATTCGGCAGGTGCGCGAAAGATCCTATGAAGAGCAGGCGGCGCGGTTCGGGCTCGATTCCGGAAGGCTGGAATCGCTCGGTATCGACGCCGTTGGGGAGACAGGCGGTGCGCTTCGCACCCGCGACCGTGCTCTCGTCCTTCCCTGACATGGTTACCACGCAATCGACCGCTTTCCACGCGGCGGTTTCGAAATCGCGCCACTTTTTCAGTTGTTGTTCCATTTCCCAACGCGCGGCGCCGGCCTCGGTGCCGGTCGCTAGCAGTTGCTGCTGCAGGTCGAATGTGATGTCGTGTTCCACCAGAATAGTCCTGGCCGGATGGCAATCGGCTGCGTATTGCGCCATCTGCGTGAATTCCAGTTGAACTGCTTCAGGACGCCATTTCCGCACGGTTTGCTTGAGAGCAGCCCGGTACGCTTCGGAATCGAATTCCTCAACGACATCGGGGCGCGCTGTGTTGCGGCGGTAATGGCTGCCTCTGCGCTGGACGAGAACGATTTCGCTGCAGATTTCGAGCAGCTCCGGTGGAGGAGTGGCTAACTGGTCGCAGAACGCCACGAGAACCTGGTCCCGGTCTTCGACCGCGTGCTTCATGAGGTTGTAGATCCGGACTGCGCCGCCGTGCGAGAGCGGGAAGGGAAGGTAAGGGCTGGCGACGGCCACAACCGCTCTGTGACGGTCCCGGCTCCCCACGAGGGATCCAGGAAAAATGGCGACGTCGCCGCTGCCGAGCGCAAGGATTTCGGTTTCGGACAGCGGACCTGCCGCCTGGGGTGGGCGTGGTCCGATATGGGGAATGCTCCGGAGCGTGTTCAAAGCGGCGCCGTTGCCCTCCATTGCGTTCAACTGAAGACGCCGGATTGCTTCGAGCCACAAGCGGCGAAAGAGAACAGGGGAACCGACCGCATGGATCAGGAACCGCAAATAATTTCGTTCGACGAAGGAATCGATTTGTTCCGCGGTGTAATAGCGGGACGTGGTGCCGCGATGGCGGTGCTCGACCTGTGCGCCCGCGCAGAATACCGACGGCCAGCCGCGTTTCCATGCCCTGTAGCCCAGGTCGAGGTCTTCGACGTAGGCCGGCTCGAAGACTTCGCTGACGCCGCCGACTGCTCGGAGTTTCGCTGTATCGAACAATGAGCAACCGCCGCTGCCGTAGAGCACCCATGTAAGGTCTTCGCCGGGAACGGGTTCATCGCAGCGTACGGGAAAGTCCTGGAGGCGATCGCGGCGCCACACCGCTTTGCCGGTTTCTTCGCGGCGCATCCCTGGCGGAAAGAAGATTTGGGCGGTTGCGCAGAAGAGATCCGGCACGCGATCGAAGGCCGAGCGCAGCGCTTCGATGAAACCCGGTTGCACAATCATGTCGTTGTTCAGCAGGAGCGTGCGGGTAAATCCCGAGGCCCGTATGCCCAGATTGACGGCGCGCGCAAATGAGAGCGCTGCGGTGGTTCGAATCACGCGTACTTCAGGGTAGTTTTGCGCCAGCCATTCCGCGGTACCGTCGGTCGAACCGTTGTCGCTGACGATGATTTCGCCGCGCCCCACCTGGGGGAGAAGCGCGGGCAGCATGTTGGCAAGGAGCTCGCGTCCATTGCGGCTCGGAATCACGATGCCGATGCCGTCGGCCAAGTCAACCAGAGCCTCGTTTCCGCTCAGCGGCATTTCCGATTGCGCAGTCCGAAAACGGTTGGCGGCAACACCATAGATCTGCGCGGCGCGGGCGCGAACGGGAATTTCGGCTTCGCCCGGATGGCCGAGGCGGCGAAGCCATTGACGCGCGCGTGGAGAGCCTGCTGCCGTACGAGCACGCTTCAGAAGAATTTTCCCCCAGCGCGCTCCCTTTACAGCGTGAAGATTTTCGTCGTAAACAGTCAAAGCGCTCGCCGCGACCACATACGCGATGAGCCGAATTTTCCCCGAAGGAACGGTCGGCGAGAGCAGCGTCGCGGCAAGCCGAATCCGTTTGTTTCCGATTGCGGCGCGCACGGCCGCGAGATTCTCGCGGAAGCCACGCAACACATGATAAGGAATCCATTCGCTGAATGTGCCGGGTTCCGGTTCGAATTCGCCCACAACGTAGAGCGGGAGTTCCGGGTGGTCCGCGGCTATCCGGTCAATCAACGCGCGGTTGAGATCTGCCGGCCCGGAGGCAAAAACGACCTTGATCACGTCGCTCTTGATCAAATCAGCATCTTGCGGCACGGAGGATTGCCTTCGGCTTGGGTTCCGGACTTCGCCTGAAACTCCCGCCACATCTCAAGAGCCTGCAGCGCAAACACGGTCGAAACCGGATTTACATGGGGCGACATCTCGCCGTCGCGCCGTCCAAAGAAGAAACCGCCGTCGATGCGGGGGTCATCGCCCTCCGCCTGAAATCCGGTAAGAGCATCGGCCTCTTCAGCAGCTGCCCCCACGTTGATCCCGACGGCCGCTGCGCCGTAGATCCGGGCCCGCAGAAGTTGAGCGTAAACGTCCGAACGCACGAATGAAGGAGCGATCTCTCTTAGATACCGTGAAACCGAGTAAATCCCCTGAATGTAGGCCTTCGCGCATTCCGCGCGATCGAGCAGCGGCGTCAGGCCTTCCAGAAAGTAACAGTATGGATGCAGGCGATCCATGACGACATATTTGTCTTCCGCCCCCGGCAGATAGCCTGCGTGCGTGAGCAACGCGGAATTCATCATGTCGAGATAAGCATCCCGCAAGGCTTTATCCCCGGTTGCGTCAGCCAAATCCCACCACGCCAGAGCGGCCTTCAACTGGTAACAGCCCGGCGTACGCGACCATTGTTCCGTGCGCTGCAAGGGTTGCTTCGATAGTAAATCAATGATGGGATGATAATCTCCGCCGGCCCGGAATGCGGCGATCATGCCATGGGCGGCAGTCCTCGCGATATCGAGTAATTGCGGTTCCCTCGTATGCCGCCAAACCGCCAGCAGGCCACGGATGATGATGCCGCAATCGAAGAAATAAGCGTGATGCAGGCTTTCGGGCGATGGTGACGGATACTCGAAGGGGAAGATCTGCAGGTCCGCGTCCCAGACGCGGTCGATCAGGAAGCGGGCGGTCTTCCGGGCGCGTTCGAGGTACACCTCATCTCCAGTGACCTGGAATAAATAAACCAGAGCGCTTGCGGCGTAACCGGTAATCTCGGCCGACACGGGCTTGTTGCGGCCGATTTCAGAACGATAGAAGCGGGCGACCCCGCCAGAGGGCTCCTGAATTCCCGAATCGAGCAGCCAACGGCCGGCCCGCGCCAGCGAAGAGGCAGAAGACAAGAGGTTAGTCTAGCATTCATGCGCTGGCGTACTCTGGAGATGTGGGGCGTCTGCTCATTAACGCCGGAATTCTGCTGGTGGTTGTAGGCCTCGCGATCATTCTGGGTGAACGGCTCGGCATCCGTTTCGGCCGCCTGCCCGGGGACATCCGGATCGAAGGACAAAGAGGCGGCTTTTATTTTCCGATCGTGACGTGCCTGCTGATCAGCGCGATACTGTCCCTGATCGCGTGGTTGTTCAGCCGGCGCTAGGATACCGTTACCGCTCCTTAACAGTCGCGGCTCGGAAGCGAAACGAAATGATCGGGCGGCACGCTAATGGACGCGGCCGATTTTCGCCGGCGGCCAATAGACAAAGACGGCCTTGCCGTAGATTTCCTTCCGTTCGACGAAGCCCCAAACACGGCTGTCATTGGAGGAACTGCGGTGATCGCCCAGCACGAAGTAGTGGTCCATCGGCACCACTTCTTTTTTCAGCGACATGTGGTCGCGGTAGTCCGCGGGAACATAAGGCTCGTCCAGTCTATTGCCGTTGACGTAGACGATTCCGTCGACAATCTCGACGTAATCGCCCGGCAGGCCGATGATGCGCTTGATGTAGGACTGGCTCGGGTCGTACGGGTAATGGAAGACGACCAGATCCTCACGCGCGATGGAACCGGCGCCCAGCTTGTAGGTGTATTTGTTGATGAAGATCCGTTCCTGATCGGTCAGGCCCGGCATCATGCTGGTGCCTTCCACCTTGACCGGCTGATAAATGAAAACGATCAGAACGACAGCCAGCACGATCGAAATCGCAACATCGCGAAGAAGGGAGAGCGCGCCCAGAGAACGTGCGGGAGCGGAAGACCGGTCGGGAGCAGGGAGGACGGGAAGCTCTTCCATTTGTCTTCGTGGAGTCAATGGAATTATATCGCGCCCGCGGCGCGCCGAGGTACGAGAGTCGCGATCAGAAGCCCTTTCCGGTGAGCAATCTCGCGAGTACCGGCAGCGGGACGGCTCCCTCCTTCAACGCCCGGTCGTGGAAATCGTGCAGATTAAATCCGCTGCCCGTGGTTTGCTTATCCAGATCGCGGACGCGTAACCAGTCCCGCCAGCCTACGAAATAGGTCGGGAGTTGCGTTGAGGAAAGCTTCACGCGCTGGAGTTTTGCTACGGCCTCTTCGTGCTCCTGGAAGGTGGAATTTTCCATCAGGTCCATGGCCTGTTCGTCGGTCATGCGATTCGTCTGCATGAGGATGTCGATGACCGCGTTGGCGTCGACGCGTAGTTCCTGTTTGAGCAGCGTCAGGCGGAGCTCCGGCGAATGGTCGAGGTAACCTTCGTCCAGCATCACCTGCGTGACATACTGCGCCCAGCCTTCCACATACGGGCCGTTGCCATAGAGCGCGCGCAGGACCCGGCGCGGCTTCGGCTGCACATCGTTCGCGAACTCGCCCTGCACGTAGTGCCCCGGCATAGCTTCATGAGTTACCAGCAGCTTCAGGTTGTAAAAGTTGTATTCCTTCAATTTCGATTCGATGCGATTCTTCGGCCAGTCGGCCGGGACCGGCGTGATCCAGAAAAACGCTCCGAGTTGCGGCTCGAGGACGGGCGCGGGATTGAAACCGCCCACCGCGTAGATTCCGCGCTCGAACTCCGGGGTCGGGATCACCTGCAGATTGCTGTGGTCGGGGAGAGTAAGAAGGTTCTTTGCGCGGACGAATGCGCGGGCTTCGTCGAGGTCTTTGCGCGTATCGTCCATGTAGCTGGCTGGGGTGGAGTGTTTTTCCGCGATGTGATCAAGCACTTCGCGCACAACTTTGTTTTCGCGATTGATGCCCTTCAGATCGGCATGGCCGCCATGGCCGGGGAATGCCGCCGCATGCAATGGCAATGCCAATTCGAGCATTTGGGCGCGTACTTCTTTCAGGCGGGTTTGGGCATCCTTTAAAACCTCGTCCGGACTGCGGTCGGTCGCGAGGTTCAACTTGAATTTCGAAGCGTAATGGTCTGCTCCCAGACGCCAGTCGGGATTGCCGTGCGACCGGCCCGGCAGATCGGTTTGGAGAAATCGGTTGAACGCGCGCAACGAATCGAGCGCCGGCGCCGCGGCCTGATCGTAGGCTTGCTTTTGCGCGGCAGGAACTCCCTGGCGCAGCGTTTTGTCGATCAGGTCGATGTTGCCGTCGTTCTCTTCTTTCGCCACCTGGATCCAGATCGACGGCACGGCGGTGAGCTGATTTTGCGCCGTTTGGAGGAAAGCCGGTATCTTCTGCAGGCGCGCGATGATGTGCTCGAAGCGTTCCGGTTGCGGGGCGTATTCAAGCACAAAGGGATTAAACAGCGCCGAGCCCAACAGTTCCACATAAGACTGGGGGCTGTGCTTCCACGACTGGGCGGTATCGATATCGAACAGAGCGAGGCCAATTTGCGTGTCGACGATGTCGTAATCGGCCTGGTCTTCGGGCGAAAGCGAATTCTTGTCCAACGCCTGCATCCGCTTGCGAAGGTTCAGGTAGTAATCCCGCTGCTTCTGAATTGCCGGGTAGCCAAGGTTGTCGAGTTCGCGATCGAAATCCTCGCCGTTATATTTGTGAAGCCCTTGGCCGGACGCCGAAACAGGTGAGAACGAGAGCGTCTTGTAAACGAACTCCTCGGCGATTTTTCCGAAATCGGGCGCCGGGGATTTGCGAGAACAGGCCGTGATGCTCATGAGAGATAAAAGGACGAGGACGATCGGACGCATTGCCCGAATTATACTGCTGACGGCTCGGAATCCCATGACCTTGACCTACACACTTCGGGTGTGTAAACCTCAAATGTTGGACACTCAATCATTTGACCCATGAATAAACGCATCAACATCATGCTGCCCGAGAAGACCGTGAGGGTTCTCGACCGGGTGACGGCCAAGGGCGCCCGGAGCCGGTTCATCGATCGGGCGATTTTGCGCTACATCGAGACGCAAAGCCGCGAGAGCCTTCGGGAGCGACTCAAAGCCGGATATCTCGCAAACGCGGAGCGCGATCTCGCAATCGCTGCCGAATGGTTCCCCCTCGAGGAAGAAGCGTTTCACACGTTGGAGGATACGCCGAAAAGGAAATCGACACGATCCAGGCGAGCATGACTTATCCGCGGCGAGGCGAAATCTATCTGGTTCAGTTCGACCCCGCGCGAGGCCATGAGATCCAGAAGACACGCCCGGCGGTCATCATTCAGAACGATATAGGGAACCAGTATAGTCCTATAGTCATCGTGGCGGCGATCACCTCGAAATTGTCTGCCGTCCCTTACCCCGTTGAGATACCGGTCGCACCCACAAGAAGCAACGGCCTTTCCCTGGACTCAGCTGTTCAGCTCAACCAGATCCGATCCGTGGACAGAGAGCGGCTCGCAAAGCGCCTCGGAATACTGGATGCCGCAACGATCAGGAAAGTCGACGCGGCGATCATGATCAGTCTTGGATTGACCGAGTTGTAGGCGAATGGTAGTCCGCTAAATGTGTGCGCCCCAGATTTACGGCAGGGTGAATAGTTTTTCGATGATGAACTTTGCCGCGTGTTCGGGATTTTTAAACACGTGGCCGTTCAGCTGAAGCACAACCTCTTCGCCTTCGATCTCGAACCTGGATGGCATTGTCTCATTCGCGAATGAGGTAGCAGGTTTTTCCGGGTTGAATACCTTGTAGTGTAGTAGATTTGGTTTTGCTGTACAGGGGTAAAAAATCCAGAGGCGCCGAAGGTGACAAAAGGGAATGCGTCCTTTTTGATTGAGAAGGAAGGCGGCGAGCCTCCAGGATTGCCGGTAAAGGAGAGATTGTCCGCTGTAACGTCAGTAGCGAAATCTAACTTCATTTCCTCAATAAATTTCCCGACAAAGTCAGAAAGGGAGCGCCAGAAGATCGGCCCTTTGGTCCGCAAAGTTTCGGCGCGATGCTGTTGCTCTTTGAGTTCAACCGCCGCATGGTGATCTTTTTCCTTGATCTCGCGGACGATCTTCTTTAGCCAGTGCTCTTCATGTTCGGGATGATCGTTTTCGCCGCTCATTTGGATTTATGCCTCGCCTTCCTTCGGAAATGATCCTTTGATCAACCCCAAATACGCGATCAGCTTTTCGATTCCCTCTTGAGTAACTCGCCCCAGCGCCATTACAGCCATAACGCAGTCTTTCGCCACAGGGATCTCGCTGCCGACCGGAGTCCGCTGCGTGGGAGGCACGAGCGACTGACCTTGACTACGCAGGTCCGAAGATCTACGGGTGCCAGGCTCGGTCATCACCGGAGCGGAGGCTGTGGCCATAGTGGTTTCCGTTTGTCCTGATTCAGTATAACTCGCTCCGGTCGAATCAGCAAGCTCCATAGTGCCTCTAAAAATCGATACAACATCCTGGATAGAGCCGGGATTGAATTCTCTTTTCAGGAGATTATTGCGAAGCGTGCCGTCTGACGGCAGGCCATCAGGATATTCTTCAAGTAACTCACGGAACAATGTCGGGCGGCGTGCAGCCTCAGCAACCGCAGCCCTCCATTCTGCCGACTCGTGTTCATAATGGACGAGCGTATACCCTAAGTCCGAAAGCCGATATTTCCCCTCAGTCTCTTCAATCAAGCCGTATTGGCGTAATGCCGATACGGCCCTGCCGCCAGGCCCTGCCGCTGCGCTGTAGCCCATATGCGACGCAATAACGTCACCAGTCGTGGCCGTGCGCTTCTCTGCGGCATAGACCGCGCCCGCTTTGCTAATAGCTTCGACCAGACTGAAGGCCGGGTAACTGGGGCTTCGATGAACTTTGCGTTTTTGCTTTTCGTCCTGGGTTTCCATCGATAAAACTCCTCTAATTCAGAGTGTAGTCCGCAGGCTTAGATTTTGTCAAGTTAGCTTGCGATACAAAATTATGGTTATGTATTGACAGTCTGTATCGATGATGTATAATTAAGTTGTGGAGATCGAGAACAGGCTGCCCGAAAAGCAGGAAGCCCACGATGCCTGCAACATCGTGGGCTTCATCTCGATCCGAACGGAGGTGATCGGCCAATGCCGCCGCCACCAATCATCCACATCGCGTAGCTGTCAACAATGGCGTGGTAGCCAAGTTGGTAAGGCAGCCTCCCTGCAAGGGGCCACCGCCAGTTCAAATCTGGTCCACGCCTCCACATCAACTAAAACCCCGGTTCGGACGCCAATCCTCGCCGGGGCTGTAACCATCACAGCCGAAGCCGCAATGATCGCTGACACCTTCATTATCAGGCTTTCCGCTGTGAATCTCAACCGGAGAAATCACAGTGACCTGCCATTCATGCACAGTCGAGTGTAAACGCAAAGGGAAAGATCGCCATGGACGCCAGCGGTATCAGTGCCGCCAGTGCTCACGATGGTTCCAGGAACCTCAGGACAAGCCGCTGGATGGCATGTACCTGCCGATGGATCGCGCCGAAATGGTTCTGAAGCTGCTGCTTGAGGGGAACAGCGTATCGAGCGTCGAGCGCGTTACTGGCGTCCACCACAGAACGATTCTGAAGTTGCTTGTTCTCGCTGGCGAGCGTTGCGAAAAAATCATGGGCCGGTACGTCCGAAACGTGAAGGTGCGCGACATCGAAATGGACGAAGTATGGGCGTTCATCGGCAAGAAGGAAAAGCGCGTCCGTCCCGAAGACGATCAGAACCTGGGCGATTGCTACACGTTCGTCGCAATCGAGCGGAACACGAAGCTCGTTCTGAATATCGCGATGGGCAAACGCGATCAGGCCACGACGGATGTGTTTGTGGAAGGCGTTCGCGACGCCATCGCGCCGGATTCAACGTACCAAGTGACCACGGATGGATTCGCTCCGTACCGCACGGCGATTCCGAACACCATGGGCGACAACGCGGATTTCGCGATACTCATCAAGGTCTATCGGGCCGCGGCCGAAGGTGAGCGCCGGTACTCTCCCGCCGAAGTTTCAAGCGTGGAGGTGGTCCCAGTCATGGGGCAACCCGATCCCGAACGCATCTGCACGTCGATAGTGGAGCGCTCAAATCTCAGCCTGCGAATGGGAACGCGGCGGTGTACTCGATTGACGAATGCCTTCAGTAAAAAATGGGAAAACCATTGGGCCGCGATGTCGCTCTGGTACACGTTCTACAATTTTTGCCGGATTCACAAATCATTGCGGACGACTCCTGCCATGGCAGCGGGAATCGCAGATCGGATATGGGACGTGAGGGAACTGCTAGCGGCGTAGTAGTATTGAAACGAGCGAAAATCGGGCCTTTTGACCGTGTAACCTCCGAGGTGCTGGAATCACTTCGCTGGTTGCGTTTCGGCCTACCCAGAAGTGTATCACGGGAGGAGCCGAAACGATGCCCGATCAACCCATACGATGCAAACATTCCGAGAATTCGTCAGGTTCATGCGAGCACTGTGGAAAGAGGGAAGGACGCTCGTAATGGGAGGGAGTATCTTCGCCGCAATCGCGATTTGGGGCTTCATAACCAGCAGATCAGTTCCGACCAATATTGCCTACCTGGCGCTCGCCGTTACTTTTGTGTGGGCAGGTTTCCGGGCATGGACCAAAGAGGCCCATGAAAGCGCACGCCTGCGACTAGCCCTTTCCTCGCTCCCCTCAACCCAATCGGAACCTGAACGTAGAGGGTTGATTTTCGTCAACGAAAACCCGTCGTTTTTAACCAAGTTTTTTGATGGCCATACGTCTATTCAAGCCAAGGCATTACTTCAGCCTTATCTGAATAAGTGGATGAGGATACCAAATGTCACCGTTTTCGACATCAGCGAAACGGGAATGTTTAACCCCCGGCCTCGCGTTTCCGGAAAATCAGACGATGGCACGTTTGTGTTTATGAACTTTGAGGAACCATGGCACGAACAGATCTTGATATTGAGGGCTGGCAGCGTAATAGAAATTATTGGGCAGATCGAACTCGTTGATCAGGGGATGATAAGTTTTGGCAAATGCGAGATACTGAGCGCTGGCCACGCCCACAACGCCATTTCTTCAGGCGCACAGATTTAGCGCACTACCAGGCGAATTGCCTTCAACCGGCTGATCCTGCTATGATTATGAATTACGCCCGGTTGTTTTTCTCTCCGAGGCGAATCAGGAGTTTCCTCGCAATGGCAAGAGTTTGTGAATTATGCGGCAAAGGTCCGCAGTTTGGGCATAAGGTCAGCCACGCTCATAACGTGACGAATCGCCGCTGGAACGTAAATCTGCAATCCGTGCGGGCCATCGTGAATGGCGCGCACAAGCGGCTTCGCGCGTGTACGTCCTGCATCCGTAACGGTAAGGTTCAGAAAGTCGCGTAAGCGCTTTAAAGCGCCCGCTTTTCACCAGAACCGATACCAGGGCTTCGATTCTTCAACGTCTTCAGGGTCGTCGCACTCGATATACTCGCCTGTAAGCGTCATCCGCGGATGGGTGCTGAACAGTAGCTCGGCTGCATCTTCGCCGTATTCCAACGAAACGATTTGCCGCGCTTCGCGCAAATCGGGCGGACGCCACTCGGTATCGTGCGCGTCGCTGGCGACGAAGTGAACCAGTTTCTGGCGCATCAGCTGTCTGCATCCCTCTTCCGCTTTCTTGCCGAAACGCCCCGTGAACGACTGGGCGGTCACCTGGATCAGGCAGCCGAACCGGACCCATTCCACCAGCTCGTTGATGCGGCCCATCAGCAACGTATTCCGTTCGGGATGCGTGATGACCGGCGTAATTTCGCGCCGGAGCATGTCCTGGAATACGTACGAGATATTCCTCGGGATCGAGCTTTCGGCAAACTCCACCATCAGGTACCGCTTGCCGTTGATGGTGAATCGCGCCCGGTCGTTTTCGCAGTTCCGGATGTTGTCGAAATGAAGGTGAAAATCGCACCCGCGGTGAATCCGGATCCGTTCGCCGATAGCCGCCTGCAATTCGGCAATACGTTCGGCAACCAATTGGCAATCGTATTGATAGCGATTATCGGAGTGCGGGGTTGCGACGATGTCGGTGGTGCCGCATTCCGCAGCCATCTCAAGCATCGCCAGGGAATCTTCAATCGTCTTCGCGCCGTCATCGACTCCGTAGACGATGTGGCTGTGTATATCGACCATCCGACTGGTCAGATCTCCGGATAGAAATCGAAGAAGGCATCGAGCGACTGCATTAATTGCCGCCTGATTTCTTCTTTGCTACTGCCTTCGATCAGATGCATCGCTACCGAAGCGGTGGGACCGTTCTTCAATTTGATCTTTGCTTCTTCAACGCTTTCCAATTCATCGGCCGGCAAGAGCCGTACCCCGTAGACCATCGCCAGCTTCGCCATCAAATGAACATTTCTTCGTCTTGAGTGATGTGATCCACGGTGGGCCGGCGACCGCTCGCCAGCGTGAAAAACGCCGCCCTTACTCCCGCGATTACAGCGCCAGCCTCGCGCACAGGCTTGAGGACTGCCGCCTTCACGTTGTCGCCCGCATGGTGCATCTGCTCCACGGTCTCATCCATGACGGCATCCACGCGCGCGATTTGCGCTTTGGTGCGATCCGCAATATCGCGGCCCACCTCGGCAAACCGGTGCGCCTGTTCGTTCGCGAGATCGGAGATTTCCTTCGCATTCGTCGCGATCTCGACAGCGCGGGTGGTGATGGTTGAGATTTTTGGAGCGCTGTCATTCGCGATCTGGCGCGCGGTATCGATGATGGGCTCGACCTTGTCGGCCACACTTTCCATGCGCTCTCGCACGCGCGACACCATCTTGTACAGAAGAACCATGACCACAGCCATCGTCAATATACAAAGCGTCGCGATGGCTACGCCGCCGGTGATCACCCAGCGAAATGTCTCTTCGGGCATGATTCAGACCGCTTGGCTTGCGCCGTTGGGCTCAACCTTTTCCCGGTAGGCCTGTTTGCCGGCCTCGATTGCCTCGCTGAGGGTGTCCTTCTGGCGATTGATGACTTCGCGGCCCTTGTCAACCATTTCGCTCGCGGATTCGCGCAGCCCGGAAGTCTGCTTTTTCAGGTATTCCTTGCCTTCGTCCGCTTTACTCAAGAGGATATCGCGGGTCTCCTCGCCCGATTTCGGGGCGAAAAGGAGTCCGACACCGACGCCGATTCCCAGCCCGAGGAAAAAGTTCGCCAATCCGTCTCTGCTCATCTGCGTTCTCCTTAGAAGTCATTCACAGTATACTGCGTTAGCGTTTCCAGCACATGGAGTGCCGTAAAATCCTGTAAACTTCTGTTGAGGAACACGCGCAAAACGGGTCGCGGCGTTGTCCAATGCGAGGCCACCGCTTCGGAAGGCTCCTTGATTTGGTGGTGGCGCGGCACAGCGCCCTTTGCGCTTTAAAACGTGGCGAGGAATACAAGAGCGCGAAAACTCGCGGCGGAACAGTTGTTCGAATACGCGGTGAAGTGCCTGGGAGTACGGGCGTATTCGACCGGCGATCTCAAATCGAAGCTGCGAATGCGGGCCGCGAATCCGCCGGATGTGGATGCGACGATCGACCGGTTGAAAGACATCGGCTATTTGAACGATCAGCGTTTCGCGGAAAATTTTGCATCGGCGCGGGTTGAGAACGAAGGTTTCGGGCGCATGCGCGTGCTGAGCGATCTGCGGGCGCGGCGCGTTACGGGAAACATGGCCGAGCAGTCCGTGGAACAGGCGCTTGAGGGCAAGAGCGAAGCGGAACTGATCGATTCCTATATTGAGCGGCGCATGCCCTCGATCGCCGCGGGCGGGCGAATCGAGGACGAGCGTAAGCTGGCCAGCGCGTACCGCCGGCTGCGGCGCGCCGGGTTTACTTCCGGACCGATCTTAACCGCATTAAAGGGACTGGCGGCGCGGCCGGAATTGCTGGAAGAGCCGATCGAGGAAGAAGAACCCGAGCCGTAGTCGACGGAAGCGTGTGGCGCGCGCACTCGTGCGTGCCGCGTCGAGACTTTCTCGGCGCCTCTTTTTACCTCGCCACAAGTGTCTGCATGAGTGCAGACACGGCACGCTGAGAGAGCGTGCGCCACGAATGCACTGAGCACTCAGAAGGCGGAGGGATTACGGAGCTAAAACTGGACTTTGGGGGCATTGCGCGCGCCCGGTTCCGTCTTGAAGTACGCGTCCTCGCGCTGGAAGCCGGACATCGATGCCACCACGTTTGCCGGGAACAGCGACAGATCGGTATTGTATTTCTGGACCGCCTCGTTGTAGCGGCGGCGCGATTGCAGAATACGATTCTCGGTGCCTTCGAGCTCGAACTGCAGCTGGCGGAAATTCTCGTTGGCCTTGAGGTTCGGATAATTCTCCACGACCACGAGCAGCCGTCCCAGCGTCCCATCGAGCTGGTTGTTGGCGTCGATTTTCTCCTGCGGAGATTTCGCATTCAGCAATGCGGAGCGGGCATTGGCGATGTTTGTAAATATGGTGGTCTCTTCCTTCGCGTAACCCTTGACCGTCTCGACCAGGTTCGGAATCAGATCGGCCCGGCGCTGCAGATCGGCATCCACCTGGCTCCACTGTCCTTTGATGGCCTCGCTTTCGGTCGCGAGTTTGTTACGCTCGCCCACGAACTCGCAGCCACCCAGTACGAGAGCGAGAACTACAACGATCAGTGCGATAACTCCGGTTTTCATCCTTCGATCCTCATTCGCGCGATCCTCATTATGACTCAACAGCCGCCTTATCCAAAACATCGACGGCGTCGATCACTTTGCCGATCTCGTTCAAATACGCGGCCAACAAAATCGCCGGCTCGATCTCATTCGGCTTGCCGCGCTCCTCGCGCTGGTCGAGCAGAGAGTGGAAAGGCGCCGGATCGATTCCAAATCGCTCCTTCGCCCGCTCGACGATATCGCGCTTCCGCGCAGGCGCGTCGATGCCGTGCAGGATCAGGGCGTGGCGGAAAAGCACGCAGAACGTCGAGACTGAATCGGCCAATAGCAGGCAAAGGGCGTCTTTATCCGAAAGAATGCCCGCGGCTTTCTGGCGCAGACGAAGTAATTTCGCGCGCAGATCGTGCTCGACCTGCGCGCGGTAAAAGCATTTGTCGATCGTGAGCGAGGAAACCACGTCGGCGCCATACAGGATGCGATGGTGCTCTTTGATGTCCTGGAATTCAATCGCAAAGCAGTCCGTCGACGTTTCGACTTCATGTTGAGTCAGCAGGAGGGGCGATGGATTGCCCTGCGCGCGCCACCAGCGGAATACGGCTTCGGTAGCGCCCAGCTGCGCGGGTGTGATCTGGCTGAGAACGCAGAGCACGTTGTAGTCGGAGAACTTCTGGTGTTGATCGCCGACCGCGGCTGAGCCATAGAGAACGACTGAGATCAGGTCCTGGGGCAATGCCTGCCGCAGTTTTTCCACCAGTTGATTGAGTTCGTCCGCCATCAGATAGCTGCCGGTTATTCTAGCGTGCGCTACGCCCATGGAAAGCTACCAGCCACTCGAAGCGCCACCGCCGCCCGAATCTCCGCCCCCGAAACCACCAAATCCACCGCCGGATCCACCGGAATCATAGCCGCCGAAACCACCGCCGTCGCGGTAACCTCCCGAATAGCCGCGCCCGGAGTTGAGCAACTGGCCGAGCAGGAGCCCGGTCCAGAAGCCGCCTCCCCCGCCACCGCCAGGGCGGGTTCCGCCGCCGCGCCTGAGGAGTATCAACAGGAAGAAGATGCCGAAGAAAATCAGGGGCCAGGGAATGCTGTCGCGCGTGGTACGCCGGACACGAAGCTGAACCGCCGGGGCCGGAATGTTAATGCCCTTCGATTGCGCGATCGTGGATCCGAGCCGCTCCGCAGCCATGAGCAGGGCCGGGCCGTACTGATTCTGGCGCAGCGCGGGGCGCATATCGTCAAGCAGCAGTCCCGCCATTCCGTCCGGAACCGCACCGCCCAATCCGCCACCGACTTCGAGCCGCGACTTGTGATCGGCAATCGCAAGGAGCACGAGCGCGCCGTCATCTTCGCCCTTTCTTCCGATACCCCAGGCGCGGAAAAGATCGTTTGCCACATCTTCGATCGGCTCACCTTGCACCGATTGCACGGTGACGAATGCGAGTTCCGCGCCGGTCGCCTGCTTGACGGCGGACGCGTAGCTTTCGATGGCGGCCCTGCTTTGGGCGTCGACAACGCCCGCAAAATCGCTGACGTAACCCTGGGGTTTGAGGGTTTTCCAATCGACGGCCAACGCCGGTGCGAGAAGACAGAGAAGTCCCGCGCACAGGCGCAGAGTAGATTTCATTCGGCAATTCCAGTGTAACGCCGCGGCGAAAACCCTACTCCGCTTTCATGCTGCGTGCCTCTTGACCCACCCTTCTTCCCACTTTTTGATCTTCGCATCGTATTCTTCGATGTCGTGGGCGGTCACGGGCAGATAGTCTTTCTCCAGATCCTCGGCCGTCTCAATGACGTAGCGCAGCTTACACATCGCGATGCGCGAGCACCACGAATCGCTGACCGGGCGGCCAGTGCGCTCTGAATAAGCACGTATATCCGCATTCTGGATTACTACGGTTTTGTGTATTTGTTCGCTGCCACTGTCGAGGACATAGCAGACATCCACGGAATTGCTGTGCCGGATCGAAATTCCCGTCTGCAGATACTTGAAATGCGCGTGCCACGTCTGACCGAACGGGTCGGGGCCGACGGTAAAGTCGCGGAAGTTTTCCATCAGGGATATTTTAGCTTGCCCCGGATAGCAAATGGAGCTTGTGTAGGCTGGAAACAGGAATGGCATATCAAAACGAATTAACAGTCGGCGCTGCGATTGCACGCAAGGCTGGGGCACTGGCGCTCGAAATCCGCGAAGGCAGTCTTGGTGTCGAGACGAAATCGGATGAATCCCCGGTGACCATCGCGGACCGCGCCTGCGAGAAGCTCATTGTGGAGGAATTACAACGCGCGTTTCCGGAGGACGGGCTGCTGGGAGAAGAGGGCGCGGCGCGTGAGTCTTCGAATGGCCGCAGATGGATCATCGATCCGATCGATGGCACGCGGGATTTCATCCGCGGTACGCGGGCCTGGAGCATTCTGATCGGCCTCGAAGAACAGGGAAAGATCGTAGCCGGCTTTACTTACTTCCCCGCGACGGGGGAGATGTTTTCAGCGGCGCGGGGCGAGGGAGCTTTCTGGGATGGCCGGCGCATCAAGTCCTCCAGTATCGCGAAAAAGAGCGATGCCTTGCTTTGCTGCAATGGCCTGAGCTATATGCATCGGTATGCTTTTTCCGGAGACCTGATCCAATGGTTCTCCGAATTCTGGACGGTCCGCAGCGTCGGAGGGTGTCTGGATGCGATGCTTGTGGCTTCAGGCCGCGCCGATGCGTGGATTGAAGCGCAGGCAAAACCCTGGGACCTGGCGCCGCTCAAAATTATCGCCGAGGAAGCGGGCTGCGTCACCTTCGATTTCGAAGGCAATGACACCATCTATGGCGGAAACTATGTGATCTGCGTGCCTGCGCTGGCGGATGAAATCAGGCGGTTCGTGGGAAAGCGGAACGAATAAC
>JBEKTF010000004.1:0-72352 GCA_049516355.1 Bryobacteraceae bacterium
AGAACGTCATTGGACATGCAGCAATGATGACCATGGGCGATATGGTCGACGCGCAGGATCTGCCTCCGTACCTGCAGGCTTCTTCGGAACACGCCGACCCGGCGACCGAGTCCGTGCCCGCCAGCACGCTCGCCGAAGTGGAACGCGCACATATCATCCGCGTTCTTCGAGAAACCGGTGGCGTGGTCAGCACTGCCGCTACGCGCCTCGGCGTACCACGCACGACATTGAACGCCTTGATGCGGAAGCTGAAGATCTCGCGCAAAGATCTTTAACATATGCCGATCAGGATAGGCTGGAGAGAACTCAACCGTTTGGGATTCCACTTCGCCGAAATTTATCATGGGCGGATCGGACGAACGCTTGTTCGAAGCCGAGTTGCACCAGCAATCGCGCTACTGGGCGAAAGCCGCTTACTTTCTCACTTATGACGAAGGCGGCGGATTTTTCGACCATGTGGTCCCCCCGGTTCTGGATGCGTACGGCGCAGGTTTCCGCGTACCGACATGGTCGTGCCGCCATTGGCAAAGAAATCGCACCTAGGAGCCCGTCCGAGAAATCATTTTAGGAGTCACATGTTGTGGCGGGCGCACGCTGCTACTACCAGCAATTGTGGTCTAAGCATGCGAATTTCGAATACTCGGACACACTCCTAGAACCCACGGTCTATGAACATTCTTCACTGCTGAAATTCATTGAGCGCGTGTTCGATCTGCCAACTCTCGCTTCGGTGAACCGTCAATTCGACAGTCAGCTAGCCACGATCGCCGAGGCATGGACCTATTTTGGGTGGGGATCAAAGGAACTTCGTACCTACCTCCAGCAACGCTCGCGGCTCCATGGAAAGTATTCTCGGCGGATGAGCTGGATTACGCCGGGTACTTCGTTCGACATGGAGGGTTCGATTTGGTCATGCGCAACAACACCGTCGTTCAGCTCGGCCCGGACTATTCAGACGTCTTCGACGACATATACCGCCACCTGCACGCCGGTGGGCCACGCGTAGTAGTCACTCGCATGGACCCAGTCCTGACCGATCCGAAACTCTCCCTCGCTCTGGGGGGCAATGTTTTTGTGCCGACAGACGTGCGGCACGGAAAGGTTGGGCAAAATGAACCATGCCCTTGTGGTTCCGGGAAAAAGTACAAGAAATGCCACGGGCGATAGCACCCGAGGCCTCATTGGACGCGCGAATTAGAAACCCGACTCGGACCCTTCGTGGTCCGCCCAGCGAAACCATCTTGGGCGGCAAAATCCGGGGCCTTCAATCTAGCTAACCGCCCCCAGCAAGTATGGAAGAGACGGATGTCGGCACGTTGCCGGGAAACGCGCCCAAATATTTCCGTTTGAGTTCACGCCTGCTCCGATCGCGAGTGACGTTCCCGCGCCAGCCGCTCGGCCAGGAACACCTTGAGAAGGGACTGGTACGGAACGTCGCGGCTGTTCGCCAATACTTTAAGATCCTCGATCATAGAGACGGGAAGGCGGAGAGATATCGTCTTCAGAGACGGTTTGAGGCGAACCAGTTTCACGCGCTTCGCGGATGGCCAGTCGACGTACGCGGTTGAGTCCGCGGTTGCCCAGAATTTCCTTTCGTCATCTTCGCTTTTGAATTCAGGAATTTTCTTTTTCATGGTTCTTCCAGACCTCCGTTTCATTCCGGTTCATGTCCCTGGCTGAGATCACTCGTATGAGGTTCCGCCGGATCGTGAATGCGATAAACAACCGCCGCCCGGCGGCGGTGTGGCCCAGCGCGTAGTACCTTTTCTCCCTTTTCGAGTGGCGCACATCGCTGCGCACCATGAGCGGCTCACGGAAGAAAACGTCTTCGGCTTCCTCCGGGCTGACGCCGTGCCGATCCCAGTTCTTGTGGGTGTTTGCGTCGTCCCAATCGAATCCGACGCAACGCTCCAACGGATCGGCGGCCATGATCGCAGTATATTACTAACGTATACGAAGTGCGGCCACAGCCCTGTTGCCATTAGGCTGTTGGAAATGCAAGGCGCAGGCCAAAAGGCCTACTCCACACGAGCTCTCCATGACACTTCGTTTCGTGGGGCTGGGTCTCCTGCCCTGGAGTTGACGACCTCGTCGGCTTTCTCAGCTTGTTGATTCTACGAGAGTCGGGCGAGGGCGCCCGACTCGGCTCAGGGGAGCCGCCCCACAGAATTTGCACGTTTCTGGAAAAAGTAAGTGGAGATTGGGCGTTTTCGCCTGCGTTCCAGGCTTGCAAAGATACTTTTAATGCTCATGCGGGAGAGCGATCGCGTGGCCGGTCGGGTGAAGGATCGCCGGGGGCTCTTTCATCCACATTGAAAACAGCACTCCGGCAACCACCACGACAAGCGTGCCGATCACGTTGTACCAGAGGAACGCGATATGCGTGAACAGGGAGCACGCGACGATTGCGGCTTCGCCCGTCAGCATCGCCCAGAATGCGGCTGAGCCTCGCACCCGCTTGAAAAAGAACGCGAGCACGAAGACTCCCAACAAGACGGGGTAAAAATAAGATCCCACCTGATTTACGGCCTCGACCAGCGATCCCAGGTTTTTTGCGTATTGCGCGAACATGACCGCCCAGGTGCCCCAGATTGCGGTGCAGATCCGCGAGACCATGAGGTAATGCCGGTCGCTTTCGTCGGGCCGCAGCAGACGGCGGTACAAGTCCATGACGCTGACCGCGGCGAGCGAATTCAGTTCTCCGGAACTGGATGACATGGCGGCGTTCAATATGACCGCGATCACGAGTCCAATCACGCCGGCGGGGAAATACTTCGTAACGAACGACAGGAAGATATAGTTGGTGTCGTTGAATCCGTTTTGCCCCTGCGACTTCTCATAGAGCTTGATGCCGGATTGGCGCGCGCTATCGATCTCGCGTTGCGCTGCCCGATAAGCTTCGGTGGAAGCGGCCAAGTTCTGTGCGTCGTCGCGATTACGGGCGGCATTCAACGCCTCGGCCGCTTGCTCGCGCTTATGCCACGCCGTGTCGAATCTGCTTTGTACTTGAGGATATTCAGCCTGGGACTGGATCGCCTTCATGGCCGTCTGTTCGAAGAGTATCGGCGGTTGCGCGAACAAATAGAACACGAACACCATCGCGCCCACAAAGAGGATGAAGAACTGCATCGGCACTTTCGCCATGGCGTTGAACAACATGCTCAGCTTGCTCTGCGCCACCGATTTCCCGGTCAGATAGCGCTGCACCTGAGACTGGTCGCATCCGAAGTAACCGAGCATCAGGAACGTGCCGCCCAGCAGGCCGCTCCACAGGTTGTAACGGTTGTCCCAGTCCAGCTTCGTATCGATCGCGTTGAGTTTGCCCACCGCTCCCGCGAGATACACCGCATCGCTGAAACTCACGCCATGCGGCATGAGCGAGATCACGGTGAAGAGGGCGAGAATCAGGCCGGCGAAGATGATGATCATCTGCATGACGTCGGTCCACGTGACGGCGGGGATGCCGCCCATCGTTGTGTAAAGCACGCAGACGATGCCGATCAGCAAGGTCGTGACGCGGTCGTTCCAGCCGAAGATGACGCTCATAACGATGGCGGGGGCGTAGAGCGCCAGACCCACGGCCGCGCCGCGCTGGATCAGGAAGACGATTCCCGCGAGCGCGCGCGTTTTGACATCGAAACGGCGTTCGAGGAATTCATAAGCGGTGTAGACGCCGGCCTTGTGAAAGATTGGGACAGCCGTGGCGGCGAGGATCACCATCGCGATCGGCAGGCCGAAGTAAAACTGCACGAAGCGCATGCCGTCGACGTAAGCCTGGCCGGTGGTTGCGATGAAGGTGATCGCGCTCGCCTGGGTCGCCATAATGGAAAGGCCCATGGCGTACCAGGGCATGGTTTTGCCCGCGAGCAGATAGTGGCTGGTGGTGGTGCCGCCGCGGCCGCGCCACAGTCCGAAGCTCGGAATCGCAATGATGGCCGCGACCATCACAATCCAGTCGAGGGTCGTCATGCAAAGTAACGGGTGAACGCGTAGAAGAGCAGGATCAACAGCGCGAGCCAGGCCAGCACCAGAATATAGACGTTGCGCCACTTCCCGAGGAACGGAGGGGGCTCGCTGTCATAGGCTTCGGGAGGTAGTCGGAACCTCATGCAAACAAGCTTATGCCAGGCGATCTCATGCTGTCCGGGCGATCCGTTACCGCTCCTTGCAGTCGCGGCTCAGTAAGCTACCAAGTTCAAGCGAGAAGTTCGCCGCGCAGGACGGTCACCGCCTGACCCGACATTTGCACGCGGTCTCCCTCCAGCCGGACCTTGACGACGCCCCCGCGGGCGGATGCCTGGAAACCGATCATCTCAGTTTTTTTGAGGCGAGCGCCCCAGAACGGTGCCAGAGCGGAATGCGCGGAGCCCGTCACGGGGTCTTCATCAATGCCCGATCCGGGCGCGAAGAAGCGCGAGACGAAATCGAATTCCGGATTTTTGGATTTCGCGGTCACGATTATGCCGCGTACAGGGAGCTGGCGCAACAGAAAATGATTCGGATTGAGCGAACGCAAGGCGGCCTCGTTGGCAACCTGGACGAGGTAATCGAACTGGTTGCGCCCTACCCAGGCGAGGTCGGTTCCGAGCGCGTCGGCGAGTTGTGAAGGGGCTTCCGAAGGCTCGGCGAGTTTTACGGGAAAGTCCATCTCGATCCAATCGCCGTTGCGCTTGCAGGTGAGCAAACCGCTGCGGGTATGGAAGCGCGCTTCGGCACCCGGCGCGAGATGGCCGTCTTCCCAGAGGATGTGGGCGCTGGCGAGCGTGGCATGGCCGCAGAGATCCACCTCGATCGCCGGGGTCAGCCAGCGAAGGCGGTAAGCGCCATTTTCGGGATGAAGGAACGCGGTCTCGGAGAGGTTCATTTCGCCGGCGACATTGCGCATCCATGTTTCGTCGGGCGCGGAGGGGAGCACGCACACGGCGGCCGGGTTCCCCGAGAAAGGCTGGGACGCAAACGCATCCACATGGGCGATGCGGACTGGCATGACTTCATCACAGCACATGATGCCCCGTGTACCGGCGGCCGAGACCGCCGGCGTTACCTCTGTAAACTGGAAGCATGTCCCTGACGATATCCGGGCGGACGTTCCGTTCGCGTCTTATGATCGGCACCGGTAAGTACCGGAGTTTCCCTGAAATGGCGCGGTGCCATGCGGCCTCCGGCGCGGAGATTGTGACGGTTGCGGTGCGCCGCGTAAACCTGACCGACCGGAGCAAAGAATCGATGCTCGATTACATCGACCGCGAGCGTATGTTCATTCTGCCCAATACGGCGGGCTGCTACACGGCCGACGATGCGATTCGGACGGCGCGGCTCGGACGTGAAGTCGGACTTTCCAATTGGGTGAAGCTCGAAGTGATCGGCGATGAGAGGACGCTATTCCCGGATAACGCCGGTCTGATCGAAGCCACGCGCGTGCTGGCGAACGAAGGATTTGTCGTGCTGCCTTACACGAATGACGATGTGGTGAACGCGCGCCGTCTGATCGATGCGGGCGCCGCGGCGGTGATGCCCCTGGCTGCGCCGATCGGATCGGGCCTCGGCATCCAGAACGTCACGAACCTGCGGATCATGCGGGAAATGATCACTGAAGTTCCGCTGATTGTGGATGCGGGCGTGGGCACGGCGTCGGACGCCGCGATTGCGATGGAACTGGGCGCGGATGGGATCCTGATGAACACGGCGATCGCCGCCGCCGCCGATGCGGAGAAGATGGCGCTCGCGATGAAGCTGGGGGTCGAAGCCGGAAGGCTGGCTTACGAAGCGGGGCGGATGGAGAAGAAGCTCTACGCCAGCGCCAGCAGCCCGTTGGCCGGAGTCGTAGGAAGAAGCTGATGGTTTTTGGTGGCGGAGGGGAGACTCGAACTCCCGACCTACGGATTATGAGACCGTCGCTCTAGCCAGCTGAGCTACCCCGCCCGACCAGATAACGATTCTAACATTCACCGCATGAGAGACTGAATAGTAGCAGGCGCCGGATGGATAGCCGCTCGTTCCGATTTGATTTCAAGCCGGGCGGGAGGAAAGTCCGGTCTCCACAGGGCAACGTGCCGGCTAACGGCCGGGGGGAACCTCTCAAAGGGGTTTTTACGGAAAGTGCCACAGAAAATATACCGCCGGCGCCGTCTTAAAAAAGCGGCGCGGGTAAGGGTGAAATGGTGCGGTAAGAGCGCACCGCGGACGGAGTAATCCGTCCGGCAGGGTAAACCCCACGCGGAGCAAGACCAAATAGGGGAGGAGGAGCGGCCCGCTCCGTTAAACTTCCGGGTAGGTCGCTCGAGCCGTGCAGCAATGCCCGGCCAAGACGAATGGCTATCGCCCGCAAGGGTACAAAAACCGGCTTATAGTCCGCGCCTGCCAGACTTCAGTAACTAATTGCGAGCCAGCCGGACGGGGGCGTCCGGCGCCGACCGTGGGGTCCGCCCTACTATTCCGCAAATAAAAAACCGGCCGGGCTTTCACCCGGCCGGCCTACTTCAGTCAGTTAGTTGAGGGACTACCTGGGGCAACCCTTCGCCTGGATGGCCGGTACCGGCGCCGGTTGCAGACCGGGTACGTTTGGTCTGTCGGAGCCGCCGGGGATGAACCAGACTTCGACGCGCCGGAATTGCGCGCGCGCATCGGTTGCGCCCTGGCCGGAGCGTTCCTTGACGGAATTGTCGGCGAACGGCATGGGCGGATCGGTCTGATCCGTTCCGGCATATGCTACCTGGACTCGGCTGAGGTCGAGTTGCGGGCAGATGCCCTTTCCAGCGCTCAGGACCGCAGCCGTGTTGAGTACACGCTGCGTATCGAGAGTAGCCGCGGCGCGCCCGGTCTCGCTCATATCGCGGTGGCCAATCAGAATCACGGTTGAATTCGGATCGGCGCGCAGCTTCGGCGTCAGAACTTCGATCAGATAACGCTTGGCGGCGTTATTTACCCGCGAACTACGATTCGGGAACACGATGTCCTGCCTCTGCGCGGCCCGCTTGAAGGTGACCGTAACATTTGCGTTGGCGCTGGCTGTCTGATTCTTCGTATCGGTGGCGGTGGCGGTGAGGGTCACCGCTTTCTGCTGCAAGCCCGCACCGTTGGGATCGAAGGTCATGGTGGAAGAATCGAACGTATTTCCGGTAACGGTTCCATCGTTCGCGGTATAGCGAATCGTGGCCGGCCCGCCGCAATCGGAAGGGGTTACCTGAGCGTTCAGAGGAAGCCTGTCGCCATAAGCGATGGTGGTCGGGTTAACGGCGAAGCGGATGGTCGGAGGTGCGAGGTTTTTCACCAGAATGTTGACGGGGCCCGACGATGCGGTGGCACCGCCGGCATTGACCGTCACGCGGACAGCCTTATTCCCGGAACCTTCCGTGGTCGGCAGATTGAACGCAGGGCCTCTGCCGCCGGGCGCCGGCTGATTGTTGACGGTCCACTGGTAGACGGGAGTCGTGCCCTGCGCCCACCCTTCAGCCGATACTGAGAGACGAATGTTGTCGCCGGGGCAAACGTCATGCGCGCCCTGAATCGCCGTCACCGTGATGGTTACCGGTGGCGGGGGTGGGGGTGGAGGAGGAGGCGGCGGCGGTGCGGCCGCTACGGGCGGCGGCGGCTCGTGGTATCCGAAACGGAAGGAGACGCCGACCGTAAACGCCAGCGCGCTTTCGTCCCGGTTGCGCGATACGTAGAGTGTGCCCGGCCCAAGGCCCGGCCCGACCGGAGAGGACGGCAGGCCGTAACTCGCAGGCATGGTGCGTAAGCCCCGGAGATCGTAGGTGAAGCCAAACCGGCGGTTCATATAGTAATCCGCGCCGATACCATAGACCAACCCGGCGTACGACTTCGACTGCAACGTCTGGCCGGCTTGAACAGCGATCGGGCCGTTGGGCGGCTGCTGGACCGAGCCGCTCGAGGTGTACTGAACCAGTGCCGGCCCCACGACAAAATACGGGCGGAATTTCGCGTCGCGCGGCGTAAGATTCAAAACGGCCAACAGCGAATACTGGGCGTTACGCGAACTGACGGTGACAAAATTGTTGTCTCCGGCAGGTTTCAACGCCAAACGGTTGAAACCCAGAGTGAAGGCTTCTTCGAGTGAAACATACTTTGTCAGGTTTTCCTTTATGCGCACACCGGTCACGGGTTTGGTTTCGAAGAAGTGTTCGTATCCCAGGTTGTTACCCTGATAGACCTGAAACCACTGCGTGCCGAAGAAAAAGCTGACGTCCACCAGGGAATAACCGCCCTCCTGAGCTTTCGCAGCAGCATTCCCGGCTGCCGCATTCTGCGGAAAAGCAGGACCTGCGGTCACGAGCGCCGCGAAGACCGTGAGCAGGAGGATGCGCGATTGGAACTGGTTGGACTTCGACCTCGTTATCATAGATTCATTCCTCTTTCAGACTTTAATGACTTTTTCAAATTGACCAATGCCCTCACCTGGAACTACGAACCACCAGCCCATTACGCACCGGCGGAGTTCCTGCCTCCACTTCAACGCTGTTCGATAACACGCCGCGTCTGGGGAACAGGGCGAAAAGACGATCGGGAGCTTCAGGAAGAATAAACAGCGAGGCGGGCCAGGAAAGGCCGCGGCCTTCGTCGTCAAGGGGGAACCAGTTCTGCCCCCGATCGGTGGAACGGAAAACCCTGCCGCCCTGAGCGGCATAAGCCTCGCCTTCGTGTGTGGGATGAAACAACACGATGCTGACGGTCTCCGGTAGCAATCCAGTGGCCTTTACCCAGGACAAGCACCCGTCGGTTGAACGGAACAACCCCATCGAAGTCGCCGCGAGCGCCGTTCTTTCATCACCGGCAACGGCGCCGCCATCAAACGCGAGTCCGTACCAGATCGTGCCCGCCGCGGGTTGGGCGCAGGCTTTCCAGGTGACGCCGGCGTCCGTGCTCGCAAATGTTCCGTGAGCGCTCATAGCCGATATCGTGTTTTCGCCGGAGCGTTCGAGAGCGTTGATGCCCCCGGTATTGCCAGCCGCCAGTTGCCAACCGATACCATCCGTGCTCCGGAAAAGACCCTGGTCGGTTCCTGCCAGCAGAACATTGTGCGCGAGAGCCAGCAGCGAGGTGAGACGGCCAGCGCTTGCGGAAAGAGTTGTCTTGCCGTTCCACGTCTTGCCGCCGTCATTTGACTTAAACAATCCGTGATAACCGGCTGCGAACAAAGTTCCGGGCTGGTCAGGCACGGCCGTCAGCAAACGAATATCCTGCCCAGGTTCGCCAGCGGAACGTTGCCAGCGCAAGCCGTAATTGTCGGTGCGATAGATCCCCCCGGAGCCCGGCTCGAAGACGCTACTTGCGTAGAGGACGCCCTTCGCACCGGTCAGAACCGTAAAATTCCGGTTCGTGAAACCGGCGTTGGTTTCCCGCAGGGTCTTGCCGCCATCCGTGCTCACCATCAGGCCCGCCGTTGCCGACGCGAAGAAGATGCGCTGGGGAACCTGGGCATCGAACGAGATCGACCTCACTGCCTGCGCGGTGACCTGACGCCAGATGCGCCCGCCATCCTCCGACCTGAGCAATCCTTCTGTTGTGCCCGCGAAGACGATGCGGCTGTTACGCGGGTCGAGAGCGACGAAGTACGTACGAAATGCGCCTTTCGGCGTGGGCAGCTTGTTCCAGTGCGCAGCGCTGTCCTCACTCTGATACAAGCCGCTGCAGGCGCTTGCAAACACCTGCGCGGGGTGATGAAAATCGACCTGAATGCTGAAGACGTCGGAATCGTCGATCATCCCCGTATGAATCGATTGCCAGGATGCGCCGCCATTGGTGGTGCGCCAGGGAAGATGCGTCGTGCCCGCGTAAATCACATCGCTGTTCATCGGGTCGAATGCAAGAGAGACTACAGGGCGAAGCTCCTGGTTATCCGGTGAGGAGATTTGCGTCCAATTCCTACCCGCGTCGGAGGTACGATAAACTCCGTCCGCCGTTCCGGCAGCCATGATATCCGGATTGGAAGGCCAGATAGCGAGCGACCAGACCGCCTTTCCCTTGATACCCGGCAAGAGTGTCCAGGTACCTCCCGCATCGGCTGTCTTATACACGCCGGAGGTCCATGGATGGTCGCCTTCCATGCCGACATACCAGGTATCCGCGGAGCGGGGGTCGACTTCGAGCGCGTGCAGCGAGCCCGAGGATTGACCGTCGAAAGGGATATTAGTCCAGAAAGCCCCGCCATTCCGGGAAAGATACAACAGCCCGTTATGAGCGCCGGCAATTACGAATCCCGGCATTTTGGGTACTACACGAATAACTTCCGCATCGCCGCCGAAGGGTCCCGTGGAACGCCAGTCGGCAAAGGCCGTAGTCTGCACAAGCGCAGTGATAACCAGAGTCGACAGGTACACAAGTGCGGAAGTTTTTGTAATGCGACAGACTGATGCGAGTTTCTTGTTCATCGACACGATTGCGATTACGGTCGGGCCTGGACCGTGCCCCGATGCAATATCAGTTCAAGTTTCGCATATAAGTTGTGCCAAAGACGACAGTTTACCTCACCGTGGCGATTATAAGCCATAAGATCTGGTTAAAATCATACAATTCACGCGGCTAGCATGCCACTCGCATGACCGGCATCATAACCCCCGGTATCATAACCATGGAGCAATGGGCGTGGAGCAATGATTATCGCGGGCGCGGGAATAATCGGTCTTTCGTGTGGCTGGCGGCTTGCTCAGCAGGGTCGGCGCGTTACGATCTTCGATTCCCGCGAGACAGCCGGCGAAGCGAGTTGGGCGGGAGCCGGAATGCTGGCGCCGGGAGGCGAGGTGGAGGAGGCTTCTCCGCTCGCCCGCATGTCGCTGCGTAGTCTGACACTGTATCCTGGCTTCGTAGCCGAACTAAGCGATATATCGGGTATTGCAATCGATTACCAGCGTTGCGGCGCCGTGGAACTGGCGCTGAATGATGCCGAAGCCGAGGCACTCATGCAGCGAGCCGCGCGTCAGTCGGCCATCGGGATTCGCTCGGAACCCATAACCTACACCGGTAGTGTTATCGCGCGTTTCTTCCCGGATGACCAGTTGGTGGCTCCCAGGGATGTTACAAGCGCGCTGCGAATCGCCTGTCTGCGCGCGGGTGTTTCGATTCGCGAATGTGAGCCTGTAACCGAAATTATGCCGAACGGCTTGGGCGTTCGCACCACTCAGGGGGAATATCGGGATAACGATGGAGTCCTGATCGCGGCCGGAGCCTGGAGTTCAAAGCTGCGAACAGATTTGCCTGTTACTATACCTGTCCGAGGTCATCTCATCGCGTATCATACAGACCGGCCGTTGATAAGTTCTATTCTCCGCCATAAGCACACTTATCTGCTGCAGCGTCACGGCGGAACACTCATCGCCGGATCGTCGACGGAGTATGTGGGATTCGACCGCGCGATCGACCAGGGGATTGTAAGCGACATACACTCGCGCGCATCGAAATTGCTTCCGGAGTTAGCGGCATTAACTCCGGCGGAGCGCTGGAATGGTTTTCGGCCCGGGACTGAGAGTGGTAACCCGGTCGTCGGCCGGATTGAAGGTACCGCGATCTGGACGGCGTTCGGCCATTACCGGAACGGCATTCTGCTGGCCCCTGAAACCGCCAGGATCATCGCCGAATCCGTCGGCTGACTTCCGGCAGGATACGGGAGAGGATTTTCACAGGCTGGAAGAGGGTGCCTGGCAGGCGGAACCGCCCAATGCCACTTAGTTTTTCCAGAAACGTGCAAATTCTGTGGGCGGCTCCCCCGAGCCGCGTCGGGTGCCCTCGCCCGGCTCTCGTAGAATCAACAGCGTGAGAAAGCCGACGGGGGCGTCGGCCGCGGGACAGGGGTCCCGCCCCACAAGACTAAGTGGCCCACCAAACCTGGCAGTTCACCAAGCCAAAATGTAGAAACTCCAGTCACAGGCTGAAGCCTGCGGCTGGCCCAGACTTATACCCAGCGCGGGAATGGATTGCCGGGAGCCTTCCGGCATTCTCCGAGCAGTTGGGGTACTCTCCTGCGGCGGCGTAACAACGATTCGAGCAGGCGTTCGAGCTGGCTTCCGTCGTCCTCCAGCCAGGGCGGTGGGAGCTGACGCAGAATCCTGTCGAATATCCCGGTGGGAAAGTTCAAAATCCGTTCGATCCAGGGTTGGAAGTCGTCGAGGCCCCGCACGCTGTCGTAGACAATGCGGCGCGGATAAAGGCCGGCAACGCTCGAATCGGGAAAATCCCAATGCGGGCCGTTAAAGGCGAATCCATGATCGATCATCAGGGCCACGAAGCCGAGCTTACGGGGCGGAATTCCCGGTCGCGCCAGCCAGTCCTTCAATTGCGCCTGGAAGAAGATCGATTGCCGCCCGTCGGCATTCGCCACCCAGCGGTCGAAGGCGAGGACCGCGAGGAACTGTTCCGCATTCGCGACCTGGTTAAGAAGGGAATCCGGAATGAAATCGTAAACTGCCATGACTTCGGGGTTGCCCGGGTGACGGGAGCCGAAGTGCCAGCCGGGCTCGATCGCCTGGCGGCGCGTGCCCGTTTGCAGGTGTACTTCGGGATTGCCTGCGATGAATTCCGGGGATAGCTGGACGATTTGATGCTCCGGGCAGGCGATCTGAAGATGCGTCAGAATCTCCGCCGCCACGAATTCATTCACGAGAATCCGCCGGTGCTGCGGGTTATTCTGAAACTTGACGATGTAATAGTCGCCGTCGTCGGCTTCCAGCAGATGCGCCTGCGCGCCACCCCGCATCTTGCGGATGAACCGGCGCGCGTTTATCGGCATACTATCTGCAGGAAGAACAAATCCACGACCCAGGGGAGCATCAATTGACGCCAGAAGAGACAAAGTCCGCGGGCGATAGCACGAAAGACGCAGCGAAAAACCGGGATGAGATTGCACTTGAGCTGATGAAGTTCATCGCCGTTACCACGGGAGTCGGGAAAGGGAGCAACCCGGCTGCCGGGTTTTCGGGCAAACCGGCGAAATCGGCTGAGGAATACGCCGAGTCGCTGATCCAGTTGTTCGAAAGGTGCCGGGAAGTCGTAGCCAAGCCGGTTCCCGGCCAGAAGTAAAAAACGCGGGAACAGGGGCCGGCCTTCGTTCGCGAAGACCGGCTGCCACATTGCTTCCCAAATTCAGGGTTCCCCCAATCAGTTAGCGGCGGCCCGACTTCTTTGCGGCCTTTTTCACCGCTTTTTTCGGCGCGGCCTTCTTTACGGCCTTTTTCGGCGCGGCTTTTTTCACCGTTTTCTTCGCGGGCGCTTTCTTGGCCGCTACTTTCTTCGGCGCTGCTTTTTTGGGTGCTGCTTTCTTCGCTATCGTCTTCTTCGCTACAGTTTTCTTAGCCGGCGCCTTCTTCGCTACCGTCTTTTTGGCGACGGCCTTTTTAGCCACCGCTTTTTTGACGACGGCTTTTTTTACGGCCGCCTTCTTTGCGACAGCTTTCTTTGCGACAGCTTTTTTCGCAACAGGCTGGGGCGCGGCCTTTTTCGCCGGAGACGCTTTGGAGGGAACTGCCGCGGCCGCCTTCTTCGCCGACTTCGCGGGCTTGCGCGCGGGCGGCGCTTCCGCCGTCTCAATCACCTCGATGATCTCCAAAATGACCGGCTCGCCCATTGCGGATGGAGCGGGAGGCGGCGTCGGCAGGGCTAATAAATCTTCTTCTTCGTCGTCATCCTCGTCGTCTTCATAGTCGTCGAGTTTTGAGTCGACGTCATCGCTCTCGTCGTCGTAGTCGCGAAAATCTTCCATTTCGTCTTCGTCCTTCGGAGCGAACTTCAGGTCATCGAACATTCAATCAGCCTCCTGTTTCGGCGCAGTCTCCATTAGGATACCCCTTTTTGTTTTCCGCGCAACTATCCAGTGCACTCAAAATAGCGCAATCGAATACAAAAAAGGAATCCCGTCACGCGAAGGGGGTGCGACATAAAAGTCAGGGAACCATTGAAGTGCATGCCGGCCGAACAAATCTGAGCGTAACCTGTCCCTACAGCTTCCGGCACTCACAGCTTCTGGCCAGATCGGGTCGAGTGACCAGGATTGCCGCCGGCACCCCGGCCGCGGACCCCTTACCTGGGACCGACGCCGTGGCCGGTCTTTTCCAGATGAACCGCAATGTTTCAGCCTGACGACGGCCGGAAGCCGGCTCCCAATTTAGCCCGGTTATTTACTCGATACCACACTATTTTATGTGACCCTCGGTGAAATCCTTGTTGTTTTCTTCGCAGGAATACTCCATGATTTCCCAGTCCGGCCTGAGGGTGAAGACCCGGGTGTTCTTCCACGGACGGGTAAACGCTTTGGGATCTTCGATGGTGATCTCCCAGGCGATGTGTTTATCGTCCGTGCGGGTAAAGCGCTCCACCGTGTGCATGGCATCGCTGTGCGGATGGCCGACCGTATCCATGTTGGTTTTATCGTTGAACCCGATCGTGTCGACAACGAGAGTGTCGCCGTCCCACTTGCCCACGGAATTTCCAAACCAGAGCGGATCGGGATCCTTGGGGTGAGGACGCCCGTCCGTATGGATAATCTCGAAGACGTTCCACGCTTCGTACAGGATGGCCACGAGGTCGTTGGTCTCAACGATGCGGATCGGGAACGGCGAATTCATGGATCGCGTCAGCCCCTGAGGAAGACAACGCCCCGTGTAGTCGAATTTCGCCGGATCGTAATTCTTGAACACCTGCGCATATTCAGGCGTGAAAGGGATGGTTCCGGCGCCCTTCTGGTTTGCCCCGTCCTTCGACATATCCGGGACGTAAGGCCGCTCCCACACTCCATTCAGGTCCGGCTTCCCGTTCGAAAGGCGCGGCATGGCCCAGGATTGAGCTTTCCCGTTGGTTGACTGGGCGGCCGTTGCTTGGGCAGAGGCCGTTGCCTGGGCGGCGGCGGAGACTGGCGCACATAACCACGCAGCAATGGCCAACGAAACGGCAGACAGATGGACGCAATGATTTTTCAAGCTCGAAACTCCTGGCACTCGGTATTATATCGGCGAGTTGACTCCATACGCAGCGGGGACGTAGGCTGTCTGAAGCGAAGCGGCGGAATTCCTGGCCAAGAAGGATGGATTAAATGGGAAAGCTCAGGCTGACGATGGCCTGCTGGAACTACGACCGGACGCGCGCCCTTATGGAAGGACGCGTCCCGATCGACGGGGTGGAACTCAACTATCTGAACCTGCCCGTGGAAGAGACTTTCTTTCGCATGCTGCGGCACCGGGAGTTCGAAGTGGCGGAACTCTCCCTCTCGTCTTACACGGTTTCGTTATTTCGGGACAATCCGCCCTTCATCGCCATCCCGATCTTCCTTTCGCGCTTTTTCCGGCACTCCTGTATTTATGTGAATGCGGACAGCGGGATTCGCGAGCCACGAGATCTGATCGGAAAGCGGATTGGAAATCCCGAGTATCAAATGACCGCTCCGGTCTGGATCCGGGGAATCATGAGCGATGAATATGGAGTGCCTGTCACCAGCCCCACATACTTGAGCGGCGGCGAGGAAGAGCCGGGCCGTTCCGAGAAGATTGCGCTCTCCCTTCCGCCCGAGTTCCGGCTTCAGGCTATTCCGACCGACAAAACGCTGTCCCGCATGATTGAAAGCGGAGAAATCGATGCCCTGTACACGGCGCGCGCGCCTTCCACGTTCGGGAATGGTTCGGGAAAGGTAAGACGTTTGTTCGGGAACTATGCCGCCGTCGAGCGCGAGTACTATCTGAAAACCAGGATCTTTCCCCCCATGCACATCGTCGCTCTTCGCCGCGACGTTTATGAGAAGAATCCCTGGATAGCTCAGTCGCTGAGTAAGGCATTTATCGCTTCGCAGAAAGACGCTTATGAAGAACTCCGGAGCACTGCCGCGCTGAAATGCATGCTTCCCTGGTTGACCCACCATGTAGAGGAAACAGAGGAGCTGATGGGCCGGGACTACTGGCCTTATGGATATCAGCCGAATATAAAATCGCTCAGCACCTTCCTTCGCTATCACTATGAGCAAGGCTTATCCAAACGCCTGTTAGCACCTGATGAGATCTTCGCGCCCGAGTCTCTGGAATCTTTCAAAATTTAAGCGTCTTTCAAGATTTAAGATACTCATGACACCCACGCTCCCGGCAGGCGCCTACAAGTGGTGGATAACAGGACGGGGTGATATCGATACCATCATTGCCCAGGTCGGCTTCAACCTCGCGCAATTGGTTATCCCCGTGTTCTTACTGCTCCCGGCCGGAATCCCGATGGCCTTCAGCGTCAGCCACCTGTTGCCGGGTTATGCCCTGGGGTATCTGACAGGCTCGCTTGGCCTGGTCTGGATGGCGGTAGGTCTCGGGCGGCGCCAGGGACGACAGAACGTCACCGCCCATGTCTACGGAAATAATGTGCCGGCGATTATTGCATACACGTTATCCATCATGCTGCCGGTTTATTTGCAGACACACGATGCCAACGCGGCGTGGGAGATCGGCGCGGCAGCAGTAGCCTGGACAGGGATGATCAAACTGGCGGCGGCCCCGTTCGCCGGGAGTATCCGCCGATTTATTCCCGCACCCGCATCGATGACTGTCTTCGGAGCAGCCATGTACAGTTATCTTGCACTCGTTCTCTTGCAGCGCGTGTTCGATCAACCACTGGTGGGTCTCGTCGCCCTCGCCATTGTCGTAACGAGCGTTCTGGCTAACGTGCCGATTACACGCTGGCGAATTCCGCCCTTCATCGTCGCCTGGATTATCCCGTTGGCCGTAGGCATAGCTGTCGGGTATGTGCGTCCCGTGTGGCAAGGAGCATCGGTTACCTTACCGCTCGCTATCACTCCCGGGCCCTTAAGAGCCATGGTCCTGGCGCTGCCTTACATGTCCGTCATCGCGCCCATGGCCTTTTATCATGTGCTGCAGGATATCGCCTCGGCTGCCGGCGGAGCCGCGGCAGGCGACGATTATGACGTACGCGCTCTTCTGGCGTGTGACGGTCTCGGGACGCTGGTCTGCGGTCTCGCGGGAAGCGTCGTGGCGCCGGTGGTCTACGCGATGCTTCCCTCTTACAAAGCGATGGGTGCGCGCATCAGCTATGCGCTGTGGACTCCCCTTATCCTGCTCGCGGCGGTAATGAGCGGTCTTACCATTTTTGTCGCACAATTGTTTCCCTGGCCGATTCTGGCTGCGATGACGGCTTATGTATCGATCGGCGTAGGCATGGCGACCTTGCGCCGGGTGGATCCGAAATATCTGAGTGTGGTCCTGCTCGGATTCGTTATCCCAGGAGGTGCGGTAGTGGCGGCTGCCGTCAATTCGGCGTTACCCGCGCTTCAACTCTCCGCCGCCAATCCCGGTGTGCAAGCCGCATTGAACCGGTCCATTTACTGGTCTTCCATTCAAGGGCTTGGAAACGGCTTTCTGTTCCTTGTGCTGGTTGTATCTTCGCTGCTCGCGGAGGCAATCGACCGCAGATTCGGGCGAGCCGCGCTATGGTGCCTGATCGCCGCCGTCTTCTCCTGGTTCGGGCTTATGCATTCCGGGCTGATTCGCTGGGGCGCACAGCCGGTTTACGCGGCCGGCTGGCTGGCCGCCGCGATTATCGTGTACTCGACTCGCTGGTGGAGAGGCGACGGTGGTGCGAACGGCACCGGCGGCTGAGACCGCCGGCGTTACCTGCGTCCGGGTATATACTGAACGGAATCCGGGAAGTCCCGGTTGAAAGGCGACTGCGCATGCGATTGCTTTCACTGTCGCTGCTCCTGTTGTTACCGGTGGCGCTGCAGGCACAGCACACTTATACCCCGGCGGACATTCAGGAAGGCGGCCGGCTTTTCCGTGCGAATTGCGTCCTGTGCCACGGTCCGGAAGGCGACCAGGTGCCCGGCATCGATCTCGGTCATGGCCGGTTCCGCCAAACGTATTCCGAAAGCGCCCTGATCAAGATCATCCAGAATGGCATTCCGGGGACCGGCATGCCGCCCAACAATCTGCAGGATTTCCAGGCGGAAATTGTTGTGGCTTATTTGCGATCCCTGGCTACCGCCGGGCGTACGGTCACCGGCAATGGCAATGCCGCGCGGGGCAAGGTAATCTTCGCGGGCAAAGGGAATTGCGCAAGCTGCCATCGCGTGAACGGCGTGGGCTCGCGCGTCGGCCCCGATCTGAGCGATATTGCCGCATTGCGCCGCACGGTCGAGATCGAGCAATCCCTGCTCGATCCGAACGCCGAAGTCCTTCCCCAGAACCGCACGTATCGCGTTGTGACCTCGCAGGGAGAGACCATCACCGGCCGGCTCCTCAATGTCGACACCTTTACGGTACAGATTCTCGATTCGAAGGAACGGCTGCTGTCGCTTCAACGGTCCGGCCTTCGCGAATCCGGTCTTGTAAAGGACTCACCGATGCCCTCCTACCGCGACAAACTCAGCTCCCAGGAACTGGCGGACGTTGTCGCTTATCTGGCTACTCTGAAAGGACTCTGACATGGTGCGAAGGAACTCTGTGATGATGCGGCTATCGATCTTTTTCTCAACATTGCTGATTGCCGGAACTCTCTCCGCGCAGGTCTCGTTCGACCGGATCGTGAACGCCGGCAAGGAACCGCAGAACTGGCTCACCTATTCGGGAAACATGATGAGTCAGCGCTATAGTCCTCTGGCGCAGATCACTCCGCAGAATGTGAAGGACCTGGAGCAGAAGTGGGTCTTTCAGGCGCGCTCGCTTGAGAAGTTCGAGGCCACGCCGCTGGTTGTCGACGGCATCATGTATACGGTCCAGGCGCCCAACGATATTGTCGCTCTCGATCCCGTCACCGGCCGCGTCTTCTGGACCTACTCGTATTCTCCCTCGCCGGCGTCGCGCCCCTGCTGCGGCCGCGTGAATCGTGGGGTTGCCGTGGTGGGCGACACGCTATTCATGGGGACCATCGATGCGCATCTGGTTGCGGTCGACGCCAAAAACGGCAGGCCCTTGTGGAATACCACGGTCGCCAAACCTGAAGCAGGCTATGCCATCACGCACGCACCACTCGTGATCAAAGACAAGGTGATCGTAGGAGTGGCGGGCGGTGAATTCGGCATCCGCGGCTTCATCGCCGCCTACGACGTCAAGACGGGCAAGGAAGACTGGCGTTTCAACACCATCCCCGGCCCCGGCGAACCTGGACATGAAACCTGGGCGGGAGATTCCTGGAAGACCGGCGGCGCTTCGGTGTGGGTGACCGGCTCCTACGATCCCGCATTGAATTTGACCTATTGGGGAATCGGCAACGCGGGACCCGACTATAACGGCGATTTGCGGGCCGGCGACAATCTCTACAGCAGTTCTGTGGTTGCCCTCGATGCCGATACCGGCAAGATCAAATGGCATTATCAGTTTTCGCCGCACGATGAATTCGACTACGACGCGGTGCAGGTTCCGGTGCTGGCCGACATCGTCTGGCAGGGCCAGATGCGCAAGGTGATGCTGTGGGCCAATCGCAACGGATTCTTTTACGTGCTCGACCGTGCTACCGGCAAATTCCTTTTGGGCAAGCCGTTTGTCGAGGTGAACTGGGCCAGCGGTTTTGACGAAGCGGGACGCCCCATGCGCATTCCCGGCAAGGTTCCCACGCCCGAGGGGACGGTGATTTTCCCCGGTAATCAGGGTGGGACGAACTGGTATTCGCCTTCTTTCAGCCCTCGCACCGGGCTTTTCTACATCCCTTCGTGGGTGAATTATTCATCCGTGTATATCAAGGCCGATGCCGATTATGAGGAGGGAAAGCGTTTCGTCGGCACCTCGCCACGCTCCCTGATCGGCGGGGCCAACGGAGGCGCGGCGAAGATCAACACACGCAGAGAGGACGAAGGCTACGGCGCGGTGCGCGCGATCGACCCCATGACGGGCGACCGGAAGTGGGAGTTCAAGATGAACGACGTGACCGACGCCGGTATCATGACGACGGGTTCGGACCTCTTGTTTTCCGGCGGCCGCGAAGGTTATTTCTTTGCGCTCGATGCCCGCAACGGCCAACTGTTGTGGAGAGCCAATCTGGGCGGCACGGTGGCATCCGGCCCCATGAGTTATTCGGTGGCCGGCAAGCAATACATCGCGGTTTCAGCGGGGAACTCTTTGTTCGTTTACGGGCTACGGGAGTAAACGGCACCTGTGAAGACCTTAACGGGCTAGCGCGTCCGCTTCAGATCCCGCATCAGATTCGCCATTTCCCGGCTGGCGTGCGAACCGAGCTCGTCGAGTCCGGCGATCACCCCTTGCCGGTCGTCCGCGGAGCGGTTCTGGCTGAGCTTCCGCTTGCCCTCGATCCGCTCCACCGCAATCTCGACGCCCACGATGGCTTTGGTCATGCCTTCTATATAACCCGGAGGGGCGTCCGCCACCGACCATGGCGCCGCGAAACCGGCTTCCTGGGAATCCGTAAGCTCTTGAAGGTGCCGTATCAAAGAAAGTGTGTCGTCGAATAACCGCGCGGGTCCCGCTACGTGGACAGCCAGGTAATTCCAGGTGGGAACCACTTTGCCGTGCTCGCGCTTCGACGGATACCAGTTGGGCGTGACGTAGTGGTCCGGGCCGGAGAAGATTACCAGCACTTGTCCACCGGCCTTCAGCTGTTGCCACTGCGGATTGGCACGGGCCATATGGCAGCGCAATAGACCGGCGCTGGTATCGAGGAAGAGAGGCAGGTGTGTCGCTTCCGGACCTTCGGCGCCGTTCGTGACCAGAATGCCCAGGGGATGAGTCCGAATGAACGCATGCAGTACATCCAGACGCGTTTCCGCGAACAAATCCGGATTGTACATGCGATTGATTATGCCATGCGTACTTTCCCGCTCGGCCTGACGCTCAGACCAGCTTGTCCGGCCGCTTCACATAGCGATCGATCAGCGCATCGGCTGCTCTCAGCGCTGTCGCGAGAATGGTCAAAGTCGGATTTCCCGACCCGTTCTGCGGAAAACACGATCCGCCCATGACCCACAGATTCGGGACCTGCCAGTGCTGCAGGTACTGATTCACTACGCTGGTCTCCGGCGACGAGCCCATAATGGCGCCGCCATTCACGTGCGTACTCTGATAAGGCATGACCGTGTAACGTTCCAGCAGACGTGAACTGACTTCGCCCGTGCGCACGTTCATCGCCTTCGCAATCTCTTTCTGAACGCCGGCGATCATGGCACCCTGCGCGCGCTCGTGATCGGTCCAGTCCAGCGTGAGGCGGACGAGCGGATCTCCATAGTGATCCGTGTAAGTGGGGTCGAGATCGAGATAATTCTGGTGGTAGGACAAGTGCTCCGCTTCGCTGGTGATGGCGGTGGCGCGATCGTGCCACTCGATGCCTGCTTTCTTCCACTCCGCGCCCCACTCGCGCTTTGCCGAGCCCGGTGGAATCGCGCCGAAGGAAGCGATGGGTGGATCGCCGCCGCTCATCACGCGAATGTTGCCGCCGCGCAGCACTCCGGGATGCGATTCGAGTCCTTCTTTGCCGTCGAAATCGCTGATGCCGATGCCGAGACCGCCCGCACCCATGAATGCGTTGAGCGGTTTGTCGAAGAAGATGCGCGTGCTCTGCGTAACCTGGTGCGTGAGGTTGCGACCGAGCGTACCACTCTTGCCAGCTGGGCCTGCAACCGGGTCCCACGCCTGGCCCACTTTTGAGAGCAGCAGGAGCCGCACGCTGTTCAGGGTCCATCCGGCCACAATCGTGACGCCGGCGGGTTGAAGAAATTCCGTGCCCGCGGAATCGATGTAACGCACGCCTTCCGCTTTGCCGTCGCGATGAACGATGCGCCGCACCGAGCAGCCCGTCTTCAGCGTGAAATTCTTACGGTGCTCGAGGACGGGCATGAGCATGTTGGTGGGCTGGGCCTTGGCGCCGATCATGCATCCATAGCGCGTGCAGTAGCCGCAATAGGCACAGCCGGCGCGCGTAATCCCGTCGGGATTGGTGTAAGTGCGGCTCAGCGTCGCGGTCGGAACCGGGTAAGGGTGGTAGCCCCGTTCACGCACGGCCTTTTCAAAGATGCTGCACGAATACGGCATCTTGTGCGGCGGGTTGGGATATTCGTGTGAGCGAGATCCCTCGAAAACGTTGCCCCCATCAACCTTAGTGCCGCCGAGATTGCCAGCGCGGCCACCCACGCCCATCAACTGCTCGGCCTTCCAGTAGTAAGGCTCGAGGTCATCGTAGGTAAAGCCCCAGTCCTGCGCGGCGAGGTGCTCGGGCAGGCGCTTTCCAAATCGTTCCTTCAGATGAGTGGCAAGGTGAAAATGCTCGGGATAAAACCGGTAGCAGACGCCACCCCAGTGTTCCGCAGCCCCGCCCACGCCGGTTCCAGGATTGAACGAGCCGTATTGGCGAATCGGCACCGCTGTCGCACGCGCGGTATGACGGTGCGTGGCCGTCTCCTGCGCGAGATTCTGCATCATGCGGTAGCGCAACGCGCGATCGACCTCATCCATGTCCGCGGCATAATCGGCCGTTTTGCGCGGCCCGCCGCGCTCCAGCACAAGGACCGAAAGCGAAGTGCGCGCGGTGATCTCTTTGGCCAGCGTGAGGCCGACGAGGCCACCACCCGCGATAACAACGTCTACGGGTTTGTTTTGCTGCATGGAAATACTCCCCTTCCTAAGTAACAGCCAGCAAAACGGAGCCTGCGTCGCGGCCGGAAACCAGGCGGTTCCTTTCGAGGATTGAGGGCCGCGACCGGCCCTTTGCGGGCTGGCTATTTTTCGTCTTCCCAGACTTCAGGCTTGCGGTGCGTGATCTGTTCCAGGCTAGCCGGCTTGGGCCGGAAAGCCGTGCCATAGTGTTTGTCGATCTCATCCCGGTAACTCATGCGAGGACCCGGGAAGCCGATGAGCTGCCACCCGATCAGATCCACGTTGCCACCGTGCGCCGGATCGCAGAACATACCCTCGATCGTGTTGGTACGCAGCAACGTGAAGAACCGGAACTTTTCGATCGATTCGAGCTTCTTGTCCTGCTCTTCGGCGGACAGCGCCGCGAAATTTTCACCCAGCGTCCGGATTCCCGCACGATAAATCTGTTGCGGATTTTCCTGCGCCTGATATCCATGCTCGGGGACCGATTCAATCCATGGGCCTTTTGCGTAACGGTACTTATCGTGGCCCCACGGCCCCGCAAGCTGGCGGTCGATATAAATCACCACGCCGGCTTCTTTCGCGCCGGGCCCTGTCTTATCGCTGGGGAAGATACGGTCGCACGCGGCTGAAATCGTCCGCGCCTCAGCCCCGGTGAAGAAGCGCAGCGGCACGTTCACGGTGCCGTTTTCCTGAGCCGTAAGCCGGAACGGTTCGCGCGCCAGCGTGTAGAGCAGGACGCCACCGAGGGCCTGCTGCGGGATGGTGAGAAATTCGCGGCGTTTCATCGTTTTTGTATCCCTTCGCCCGCCAATTATATATCCGAATGGGACTATAATTCGTGTAACCATCCTTCAAAACTATGACGAACCTTAAACCCGTCGACGTGGCCATCATCGGAGGCGGCTGGACCGGCCTGACCATGGCCAAGGAACTGACCGGCGCCACCGGACTTTCGGTAGTCGTGCTGGAACGAGGCATTCCGCGCAAACTCGCCGACTATTCGCTCGGCATGGATGAGCTCGACTACGCGATCCGCATGCGTATGATGCAAAGTATCGCGGACGAGACGATCACGCACCGCCACTCGACGCGCGAGCGTGCCGCTCCCGTCCGGCAATACGGTTCGTTCCTTCCGGGATCCGGAGTCGGTGGCGCGGGCGAGCATTGGAACGGGGCTGCATGGCGATTTCTTCCCGATCAATTTATCCTTCGCACGCATCTGAAGGAGAAGCACGGCGCCGCCAAGCTGCCCGAGGACCTTGCCGTCGAAGACTGGGGTGTCACGTACGAAGATCTGGAGCCCTACTACTGGCGCGCAGAACAGATGATGGGCATCAGCGGCAAAGCCGGCAATCTGGGCGGCCGGATCGTTGAAGGCGGTAACCCTTTTGAAGGTCCGCGTCAGCACGAGTATCCGCTGCCGCCGCTCAGAAGTTCCTATCTTTCGACGCGCTACGAAGCGGGGGCGAAGAAGCTGGGGCTGCATCCTTATCCACAGCCAGCCGCTAACCTCAGTGCGGCTTACAAGAATCCCGACGGTATCTCCCGGGCGGGGTGCGCTTACTGCGGGTATTGCGAACGCTTCGGGTGTATGGTCGGAGCGAAAGCACAGCCGACGAATACATTGATGCCCGTCCTGCAGCACCGGAAGAACTTCGAACTCCGCACCAACAGCTGGGTTCGGCGCATTATTCACAAAGACGGCAAGGCGACAGGCGTCCAGTATACGGCGGCCAACGGAGATGAGTTCTTTCAACCCGCCGGCCTTGTGATCGTCTCCACATTCACGCTTAACAACACGCGGTTGCTGCTGCTCTCCGGTATCGGCACTCCCTACGATCCCGCCACGCGCAAAGGGACGCTCGGCCGCAACCTCACGCATCAGATCGAGAACACCACGCGACTCTATTTCGACGAACCACTCAATTCGTTCATGGGCACCGGATCGCTCGCGATGCGGGTGTCCGATTTCGATGGCGACCACGGTCTGAAGGGCGACGAGGGCATTCTGCGCTTCGGCATGCTCAGTTGCCAGACGTCCGGCAGCCGCCCCATAGCTACCTTCGACGCCTTTCCGCGAGACGAGACCAGGAAAACCTGGGGATCGGACTGGAAGGCCGCGGCGCTCAAGTGGCGCGATCGAACCGCGACCATCGCACTCTCGGCCGAGCACCTCTCGTACCGGCAGAACTACATGGATCTCGACCCGACTTACACGGATAAATTCGGCGATCCGCTGCTCCGCTTCACGCTCGACTTCACGGAGCATGAGCACAAACAGCACGATTTCGCTGCCCAAACCGGCGCCAGGATCGCCCGAGCCATGGGCGTGAAGTATGACGAGGCGCGCCCCTCAACCGAACGATATAACGTAATCAACTACCAGAGCACGCATATACAGGGCGGAACCCCTATGGGCAAGTCGCCGGAGAGCAGCGTGGTGAATCCGCATCTGCAGCACTGGGACATGCCCAACCTTTTCGTGATGGGTGCTTCCGTTTTCCCGCAAAATCCGTCGCAGAACCCGACGCTGAGCGTGGTCGCGATGACTATGCGCGCCGCCGACACGATTGTGAAGAGCTATCTGAAGCATCCAGGCAAACTCGCCTGATAATGGCCTCGGCGGCTATGGCGCCGGAGTGCCGGGATTCTGCTTCTGGCGCGCCCACTCTTTGCGGAAGGTATCGTCGCGCTCCGCGATATAGGCTTTGTAGCCATCCGGATCGATGAACGGATTCGCCACGCCGGCCTTCATCTTCTCGTACTTCGCCTTCAGGCCGAAGTACGCGCCGTGCGCGCCCAGGAAAACGTCGCAGGGGAGACTCTTCAGGACCGCGAAGGTCTTCACATAATCTTCCGCGATCCCCGGATAGTTCTTGTTGCCGACCAGAATATAGCCGGCGTTCACGTTCGGGCTGCCGATAATCACGACATTCAACGTGCGCGCCCCGTCTCTTACCTGCATCGTCCATGTCGTGCAACCTTTGGTATGGCCGGGCGTCATGTGCGCCACCAGTTTTGAGCCGCCGAGTTCGACGGTGTCGTGATCGTGCAGCACGCGATCTACATGCGCTCCCGGACGGCCTGGCGCTGTGCTCTCCTCGGCGGGGACATCGGCATCCATCACCATCAGCTTCGCGCCGGTTTCCTTTTTGATCAGACCCGTTGCGGCGTCATGATCTCCATGTGCGTGGCTGATGAGGATGATCTTCGTATCGCTGTATTTGAAGCCGAGTTGCTCGATGCTCTTCTTGATGAGGGGAACGTCTTCTTCGAAATCGGAGTTGATCAGAATGTTGCCCTGCGGCGTGTTGATCAGGTACACGGCCAGATCGGCCGTTCCGACGTAGTAAAGATTGCCTGCGACCTTAAACGCGGGAAACTCACGATGCCAATCGGGATTGCCTTGCGCCAGCGCAATGGCCGCGCAAGCGAAGAAAAAGAGGAGCGCTCGCCGCATCAATTGTCCTTTCGACGGTTCCCGGCCATTATATTCGGATTTCCGTCAAGGCGGAGGAAAGCTGACCGCGACCGTCAGGTTTCCCACGGCTACCGGCGTACCATCCTTCAAGCCGGAGCGGAAACGCCACTGGCGAACCGCATCGAGCGCGTTTTCATCAAGGCCGTAACCCAATCCGCGCGCTACGGCGAGGTCCCGCGGATTACCCTCCGCATCGACTACGAGCGACACTAATACCATCCCCGAAATTCCGGCTTGCCGCGCCTCTTCCGTCCCGGATGGCTCGACCTTTTGAATCAATTGCGGTCTGGAGACGCCGCCACCGACGTGATACGTTCCATCCACGGCAACGGAATCCCCCTCTGCGATTTCCGGACCCGGATCGAGGAAGGTGCCGGTCGGAACCACAAACCGGAAGGCATCTTCCGAAATCTCCGCATCCCTCTCGTACGAACTGAATGTGATCGTTCTGGTGAAGCGGGTATTGGAACCAGTCGTCCAGCTTTCCGTGCGATCGCGCAGGACCAACCTCCGTGCGGGTTCGACGCACATGGTGCGTATGATGGTTGTCCCGGCCGAGGCGCTGGCGCCCCTCGATGCCGGAATCCAGTATTCGGCCCGGACCAAATCGCAGTCCCGCGAGACGCCCTCAAACAGAATGTGGTCGCTGCCGGCAACGCTTGCGGACACCAGGTTGTCCAGCAAGTCGCCAAAGGCGGGTAGCTGTGACCTGCATGGGCTCACCTCAACGGGGTGCCGGTAAAACCCCGTGCCCGGCTCGGAAAACGTCCAGTGGGCGGCGCCATCGCAGACCATGAGAGTTCGATTGTCACCAGTGGTCTCCCATCGCACGTGCGAGGGGTCGCGAAAAAATGCCTTGAACGTAATCTCCGTGTGCAGGTTCATGCCTTCGCCGGCCAGTTCGTCGGTTTCGACGCCTTCCGCATGCCAGGTTCGGGTCGCGCGCTCGGACGCCGCAATTTGTTCGAGTACCGCGTGGGGGGCGACCTTCGTTTGAGCGGAGCACAGCGCTGCCGACACGACCAGAAAAGCAGCGGTCAGCTTGATATCGGCGGAAGACATGCTCTGCCGGAGGATGCTATCACAATCCGTACTCCTGGATCGTCAAAGCAGCCGTGCCACACTGTCCCTTCATGGGAATCTTCGGCGCAATCGAGGCCGGCGGCACCAAGTTTGTCTGCGGCGTCGGAACAGGCCCGGACGATATTGTCACTACAGAAATCCCTGCCACTTCGCCCGCAGCGACCATCGCGGAAACGGTCTCATGGTTATCCGCTCAATCGTCAAGCGAAAAATTCGGCGCGATAGGGATTGGTTCGTTTGGGCCGGTCGACCTGAATCCGGATTCCCCTTCGTGGGGCTATATCACTTCCACACCGAAAGCTGCCTGGCGAAATTTCGATCTCGCGGGAGCGATTCGCATGGCGCTCGGCGTGCCGGTTCGCTTCGACACGGATGTGAACGCGGCGGTGCTTGGGGAAGCGCGGTGGGGCGCGGCCCGGGATATCGCGAATTGTCTCTACCTCACGGTCGGCACCGGAATCGGCGGAGGCGCGATTGTGTCCGGACGCCTTCTGCATGGGTTGACACATCCGGAAATGGGTCACGTCCGTATTCCGCACGACTATGCGGCAGATCCGTTCACTGGCGCTTGTCCGTATCACGGCGATTGTTTGGAGGGACTCGCATCGGGTCCGGCGATCCAGGCGCGGTGGGGCGTCAAGCCGGAAGAACTGACACCCGATCATCCGGCCTGGGTGCTTGAAGCGAAGTATCTGGCTTATGGGATTGCGAATTATGTCTGCACGCTTTCACCGGAGCGAATTCTGCTGGGCGGCGGCGTGATGCGACAATCGGGGCTCTATCGGGCGGTCAACGCGGAACTCGAACAGGTCCTGGGCGGTTACGTTTCGAAAATACCTTTGGCGATACCGCCACAATTGGGCGGCCTTGCGGGGGTGCTGGGAGCGCTGGCGCTCGCGATGGCTTAACACGATGATGAAAAAGTCCCTCACACGAGAAAGGCGCAGGCGAAAACGCCTACTCCACGACGAAGAATCAATAGCTTGCAAGACCGTGGAGTAGGCCTTTTGGCCTGCAACTTACTTTTTCAGCAGCGTGTTAAGGCTGGAGTGTTAAGGCTGGAGCGGCAGAGTAGCTTTACCAGCGGGGCCGGTGTAGACCAGCTCGACGGAATTCACTTTGCCCCGATGTTCGAAAAACAGCAGCCCTGCCGTGGGAAGAGGGCGTTCCCCTTCCGGCATCGATGCCCTTTGCGCTTTTTTTTCCATCGCGCGTTGTAACTCGATGGGCATGTGCACTACGTGCGGCAGGACACTGGGATCCTTCTCGGCGCTCTGTCCGATCATGGTTTTCGATCCCTTGGCCTCAGGATCTTCCGGCGGTACCCAATAAGGATCTTTCAGCGATTTCAATACCAATCCATAGGGCTGGCTGGGGATAGGCGTCTTCTTGCCATTGACGCGCAGGGAAAAGTCTCCGGGAGATAACGTGAGCTTCGCGCCGGGCGGCCCGAACAAACATGTCTCGACCACAACATAATCTTCCGTGGTCAGGGGACCTTCGGGAGTAGGAAGGGAGTGGGCGGCGAACTCGGCCGCAATCGTCACCATCCCCACTTTGGCCTGCGCCTGATAATCGGCGGGTGTCGCGCGGGGCGGCAGGTTCGGGGCGTCTTTATTTGGCGCACCGTTTTGCGCACTCAGAGCCAGACTGGCGACCAAAACCACGAAGGCGGCTTTATGAAACATAGAATGTCGCATAACTTCTCGAATCAGCATAGCAGGACTCCCGCAGGTGCGTGTATGGACGCAACGGAATCACCCGAATACGCATCAAATTAATGGAAAGGTGGTTCGGATCTGTGGCTGATCAGCCACAAGGGCCTTTTGTAAAAAGTAAGATAATTTACAATATTATCAATTACTTGCAAAGAAAGTGCCAGATCCGAATCTAACAAATTTATTATTCCTGTGTCATACTCATTAGACGAGACGGTACCCCGAAGAAAAATGACGCAGTTGGACGAGGCGATATCCCGGTATCACCGGATTCTTGAGTCTGAGCCCTACCGCGACCTGCGGTGGGTCAAGAACCTTCAAGAGCAAATGGAAGCACGGCAGCTATCAGCTGGCGGCCGTCTTCTGTGTCCGTTCCTCAGGCCGAATTTTGTCACCCAGAAACAATACGACAATCTGGTCAAAACCGGCGAAGCGTTGATTTCGGCTGTCGATCGGATGCTGCGCGCGGCGCTCGCATCCCCGCAATTGCTTTCCCGCATGCAGCTTTTCCCGGCTGAGAAAATGCTGGCCGCAATCGATCCCGGATACGAGATGTCCGAGGTATCCGCCCAACTCGACCTGCAGATCCAGAACGGGTCCCTGCATGTAATGCAGTATAACGCGGACGCTTTGACGGGCGCGGCATGGTCGGAAGGGCTGTCGGATCTCTTCTACGATTGCCCGCCGGTGAAAGAGTTCCGGCGGCGGTATAACCTCACGCGCGTGGGCGGCAAGAAGCCCTTTCTCAGCGCGCTGCTCAAGGCCTGGAAGATGTTCGCGGCGGGCGGGGCATCTGTGAACGGACATGGTTCCAGGCAGAAGCCGAATATCGCGATTCTCGAATTCCGCGATCCCACCGGGCGCAGCGAATACGAGATCTATCGCGATTACTTCCGCGCGGAAGGTTTCGAGACCGAACTGGTTTCGCCGGAGCAATTGGAATATCGCAACGGCGTGCTGCGCAGCGGCAATTTTGAGATCGATCTGATCTATCGCCGCATCAGCGCGCAGGAGTTCCTGCTGCGGTTCACGCTGAATCATCCGCTGGTGCAGGCGTACCGCGATCACGGGGTTTGCATCGTGAACAGCTTCCGTTCGGAGCTTTCGCACAAGAAGGCGATGTTCGCGCTGCTGACCGACGAAACGCTTACCGCGAAGTTCCCGATCAACGAGCGCAAAGCCATCCGCGAGCATGTGCCATGGACACGCGTGGTGAAGACGGGGAAATCGTCCTATCACGACGAAGTTATCGAAGATCTGCCGGAGTATATCAAGCAGAATCGCGAGAAGCTGGTGCTGCGTCCGAACGACGAGTACAGCGACATGCATAGCTTCATCGGGTACGAGCACGACGAGGGTTCGTGGGCACGCGCAATCCGCGAGTCGCTGCGTGCGCCTTACGTGGTGCAAGAGCGCGTGAAACCGGTGCGCACCGTGTTCCCGCTGATGAACTACGGGCATCTCGAATTCAAAGAGATGCAGGTGGACGTGCAGCCGCAGGCGTTCCTCGGCAAGGTGGCCGGGTGTTCGAGCTACGTGTCGACCTCGGGTCCGGGGAGTTATTCGCCGGCTTCGGGTTTCACTCCAACTTTCATCATCGATTCGAAGGTGTAAAGGAACCGGCGGCGCAAGGCGACCACCGGCGTTCCCATAGCTGAGCTCTAAGGTTTTTGAGAAACCGAGTCGGGGCGCCAGCGCAGGACTGGTTTGCGGGCGGCAGTTACTTCATCCACACGCGTCGTCCGGGTCAAGTGCGGCGCAGTTGATACCAGTTCCGGGGTTTCCTCAATCTCTTTCGCGATCGAAATCATCGCATCGATGAAGAGATCGAGCTCCTGCTTCGATTCCGTTTCTGTCGGCTCGATCATCATCGCGCCGTGCACGATCAGCGGGAAGCTGACGGTGTACGGGTGGAAGCCGTAGTCGATGAGACGCTTGGCTATATCGGCAGTGCGAGGGTGGCTGAAGACGACTTCGTGCATGTTCGGCCGGTCGTACGGGAGATCGTAATACGGCTGCAGCTTGTGGCGGATGTAGTTCGCGTTGAGAACCGCATCGACGGTGGCATTGCGCAGGCCGGGGCCGCCGTGCGCGAGGATGTACGCGAGCGCACGGATCAGCACGCCAAAGTTGCCGTAAAAGGCCTTCATCTTGCCGATGCTCCGCGGACGGTCGTAATCCCAGGTGAGAGCGCCGCTGTTCAGCCGGGCAAGGCGCGGCGTGGGCAGGAACGGAGCGAGATGCTTTTTCACCGCCACGGGACCACCGCCCGGACCACCACCACCGTGAGGCGTGGAGAACGTCTTGTGCAGGTTGAGATGGATCACGTCGACGCCGAAATCTCCCGGTCGCGCGATGCCGGCAAGCGCGTTCATGTTCGCGCCATCCATGTAAACCATCGCGCCTTTCGCGTGCAGAATCTCCGCCGCCTGGACGATGTTCTCCTCGAAGACGCCGAGCGTGTTCGGGTTGGTGACCATCAGGGCCGCGACGTCTTCATCGACCAGACGGCTCAATTGTTCGAGGTCGATCATGCCGTCGGCGTTGGATGCGATATTTTGCATCGAATAGCCCGCGGTTACGGCAGTGGCCGGGTTCGTGCCGTGCGCTGAATCGGGCACGAGAATCCGCTTGCGCGGGTTGCCGCGTGATTCCAGCAACGCGCGCACGAGCAGAACTCCGGTCAATTCGCCGTGCGCTCCCGCGGCGGGTTGCGTGGTTACGGCATCGAGCCCGGTAATCTCACACAGCGCCGCTTCGAGTGCCGCGAATACTTCCATCGCGCCTTGCGACAAGGATTCGGGCTGATAGGGGTGAGCCCAGGCCAGGCCTTCGAGGCGCGCTACTACCTCGTTGATGCGCGGGTTGTACTTCATGGTGCACGATCCCAGCGGGTACATCCCGAGATCGATCGCATAGTTCCAGGTGGAAAGCCTGGTGAAATGGCGGATGACCTCGACTTCGCTGAGTTCGGGGAATCCTTCGATCGCCTGACGCACGTTGGCAGTACCGAGAGCCTGGGCTGGATCCACGTCAGGCACGTCGAGCGGCGGCAGTTGATAGCCGATCTTGCCGGGTGAACTGCTTTCGAAAGCCAAGGCTTCGTTTTGCGTGATGTTGGAACGAACCTTTTTGATCATGCGAACGCCCCAGCCACCGTATCCATGTCGGCGCGCTTTGTCATCTCGGTGGCACAGAGCAGCATGGCATTACCTAGCTCCGGATAGAACTTTCGCAACGGCAGTCCGCCGATAATCCGCCGGTCGAGCAGGCGCCGGTTGATTTCTTCGGACGCGTTGGCCGGGGACGCAACGAACTCATTGAAATAAGGGCCGCTGAAAAGCGGTTTAATCTTCGAGCCCAAATAATGCGCCTTGGCCAGATTCTGCGTAGCGAGTTCGCGCAGCCCCTGCTTGCCGTAAAGCTCCATGAAGACGGTGGCCATCAGCGCGATCAATGCCTGGTTCGTGCAAATGTTCGACGTCGCCTTTTCGCGCCGTATATGCTGCTCGCGCGTGGCGAGCGTGAGACAGAAAGCGCGGTTGCCATTGGAATCGGTGGTTTGTCCGACGAGGCGGCCGGGCAATTGGCGCACGAATTTTTCCTTCGATGCCATGATTCCGGCGAACGGTCCGCCGTAGCTGGGCGAGATGGCGAACGATTGCAGTTCGCCCGCGACGATATCGGCATCCCGCGGCGGTTCGAGGATGCCGAGCGATACGGCTTCAGAAAACGTGAACACCAGCAACGCCCCACTCGCATGCGCCAGCGCGGCGGCTTTGTGCGCGTCCTCGACTATGCCGAAAAAATTGGGCGATTGGATGATGACGCAGGCTGTTTTGCCGTCGAGCCTGGCTTCCAGATCCGCCAGATCGATCTGGCCCGAATCGGCATCGTAGCCGACCTCGTCTACCTGTGTACCCAGGTTTTTCGCGTAAGTACGCAGAACTTCGCGATATTCGGGGTGGACAGATTTCGCGATCAATATGCAATGCCGCCCCGTCACGCGAATCGCCATCAAGGCCGCTTCCGTCATGGCGGTGGACCCGTCGTACATCGAGGCGTTTGCCACGTCCATGCCGGTCAACTGGCAGACCATCGTTTGAAACTCGAAGATCGTCATCAGCGTGCCCTGTGAGATTTCCGATTGATAGGGTGTATAGGAAGTCAGGAATTCGCCGCGTGATACGACTGTGTCGACGACAACGGGCCGGTAGTGGTTATATACGCCGGCGCCCAGAAAGCTCGGGTACCCCGCCGCGTTTTTCTCGGCAAGGGATTTGAAATAATCGACGATCTCGTATTCGGAAATACCCGCGGCGAGGTTCAACGGACGGTGCAAGCGCGCGTTGTTGGGAACCTGCGAAAACAGTTCCTCGAACGAACTGACACCACAAGCCGCGAGCATCTCCTGACGCTCGGAATCGGATTTCGGAAGATAGCGCAAGCCTATTTTTCCGTCCCTATGTAGGTTTGATAATCAGCGGCGGTAAGAAGACTGCCAAGGTCGGTTGTTTTTTCAACGCGGATCTTGATCAGCCAGGCTGCGCCGTGGGGGTCTTCGTTGAGTTTTTCGGGCGCGGAAGCGAGGGTCTCGTTGATTTCAATCACTTCGCCGTCGAGGGGAGCATAGAGATCGGAGACGGCCTTCACCGATTCGACCGAGCCGAACGCTTTTCCGGCTTCCACCTTCGCGCCCACCTTCGGCAGATCGACGTAGACGATGTCGCCGAGTTCGTTCTGAGCGTGGAAAGTGATGCCGATGGTTGCGGTACCGCCTTCGAGGTGAACCCATTCGTGCTCCTTCGTATAGCGGTAATTCTCGGGATAGGTCATTGTCTTCCTTAAATTTTCCTCCTGTAAAAAGGAGTCGGGACGGTCTCAGCTTCGACCGCCTGGTTACGAACCACAACTTCAATTCTCTCGCCGGGCCTGGCGTGGCTGATGGGCAGGTAGCAGAGCCCGAGGTTTTTGTTCAGCGTGGGCGAGGGAGAACCGCTCGTGACCCAGCCCGCCGGTTTGCCATCGATCAGCACTTCGTATCCATCGCGGCCGATCCCGCGGCCCCGCATTTCGAACCCGGCCAGCTTGCGCGTGAGGCCTTTCGCAAGCTGCTTGCGGAGCGCGGCGCTGCCGATGAATTCGCCTTTATCGAGCTTGACGATCCAGGCGAGGCCGGCTTCGAGCGGCGTGATCGACGCGCCGATTTCGTGTCCGTAGAGCGACATCCCGCTTTCGAGCCGCAGTGTATTCCGCGCGCCCAGACCGGCGGGTTTGATGCCGAACGGCTGGCCGGCTTCGATGATTGCATTCCATGTGCGGACGGCGAACTCCGGGGCGAGGTAGATTTCGAATCCGTCTTCGCCCGTGTAGCCCGTGCGCGCGATGCGGGCCGGAACCCCCGCGAATTCGCCGTCGACAAACCAGTAGTATTTGATCTCGGCCAACGGGACTGCAGTCAGGAGCTGCGCGATTGCCAGTGCTTTCGGGCCCTGGATGGCAAGCTGCGCGTACTTGTCACCGGCAAATTCGACATCGCAATCGAACTTGTTGGCCGCGCGAATGTGCTCGAAATCCTTGTCCTGATTCGAAGCGTTGACGCAGATGAAGTAAGAATCGTCGGCGACTTTGTGCACGATGATGTCATCCACAAACCCGCCGTGCTCGTAGAGTAGGCCCGAATATTGCGCCTGGCCGCATTTCAGACGGGAGGCGGCATTTGTCGTGACGTGGTCGACCAGTTTCAGCGCTTCCGGTCCGCGCACTTCGATTTCGCCCATGTGGCTGACGTCGAACAGCCCGGCGGCTTCGCGGACGGTTTTGTGCTCGTCGACGAGGCCGGAGTATTGCACGGGCATCTCCCAGCCGCCGAAAGCCACCATCTTCGCGCCTGCCGCGCGGTGAACGTGGTACAGGGGCGTGCGCTTCAGGGCGGCGCCTTCCATTATTGCGCCGGGACGATCGATGCGACGTTGAGTTTATTATCGGGGCCGGGGGTGCCCTTGACGACGACTTTCTTCCCGATGTATTTGGCAGGGGTTTTCTGATCGCTTAACAGCCAGGCGTCATCACCGGATTGCAGCGTGTATACCGGGCTTTTGTTGATGGGGCACTGCGTGGCGCAATTCGGGCCCACGCAACGGTTGTCGTGGATCACGCCCGTGAAGGTTTTCCGCGCGCCGCCGGCCATGCACAACCCGGCTAGCGCGACGAGTAGAGCGCACCTTTTCATGCGTTTTTATTGTAGCGTTTTCGCTTGCAGGCAAAATTGATTGAGAACAAGATACGGTGTTTCGCACGATACCTCCGTGCCCGATATCTCCGATTCAACCGGCAAATGGGAAGTGCAGCTCCGCAACGGCTGCATCGAACTGGCCGTGCTCGCGAGCCTCTGGGATGGCAGGCTTTACGGCCTCGAAATACTGCGACGCCTGGAATATTTCTCAGGCCTGACCGTGTCGGAAGGCACCATTTATCCTTTACTCGGCCGTCTTGCGGTGGCGGGGTGGGTCATGCGGAATGGCAGGAAACGGCTCTGGGGCATCCCCGCAGGTATTACACGCTGACCGCGGGAGGCAAGGGCCGCATACGGGAAATGTCCCGATTGTGGTCGAAATTCAGGGGAAACATCGATCAGCTGCTGGTTCCGGTGGGAAAGGCACTCTTACAGGAAAGAGCGCCGCCGTGAAGTTACTAAAATATAAGTATGCGGCACACATCTCGAGCCCTCCTGTTCATTCCTCTCACGGCGCTCATTCTCGCCGCGCAACAACCCGCGGAACGCGTGGCCGCATTATCCGCATCGAAGGATTCGCTTCACGCACTCAGCGACTCCATTGAAGCGCTTTCTCGCACCGTTAGCCTGGCCGTCGTGCAGGTGTTTTCGACAGGATATTCCCTGGCCGACAACGAGGAATCCGGCGATGGTACCACTACCGGGTTGGTAACGAAGCAGCGCAGTTCGGGCTCCGGAGTCGTGCTGAGCCCGGATGGCTATATCGTGACTAACAATCACGTGGTCAGGAACGCGCGCCGCATTCGAGTGCAACTGGCGTCGTTGCCCGACGAGGCTGGATCCGCGCACCCGCAGCTCCACGCGCACGGAAAATTGCTCGAAGCAAAAGTGGTGGGGGTCGATCGGGAAGCGGATCTGGCGGTTATCAAGGTCGAGCCCGGAATGCCGTTGCCCACCTTGAAGCTGGCCGATTCGGACGGTCTTCGGCAAGGTCAGATCGTCCTCGCGTTCGGCAATCCTCTGGGTCTTGAAAACTCCGTCAGCCTCGGCATTGTGAGTTCCGTGGGGCGTCAGATCAAGCCGGACGATCCGATGGTCTATATCCAGACCGACGCCCCGATCAATCCCGGCAACAGCGGCGGACCGCTGCTGGATTCCGACGGGAACGTGGTCGGGATCAATACGTTTATCCTTTCGCAATCCGGCGGCAGCGAGGGAATCGGGTTCGCCATCCCCAGCAACATCGTCCGGAACGTGTATGAACAGATCAGGAAGGACGGGCACGTTCACCGCGGGGAAATCGGGGCAACGGTGCAAAGCATTACCCCTGAACTCGCGGCCGGACTGGATTTGAAGCAGGATACCGGTGTGATCCTTGACGATGTGACGCCGGAAGGCGCGGCGGACAAGGCGGGACTGAAGCCTGGCGATATTGTTCTCTCGCTGAATAACCGGCCGATGTTGAACGCGCGCGAGTTTGAAACCGCGCTCTACAGCATCGCGCTGAATCAGATGGTCGACATCGAAGTGCTTCGCGGCAGCCAGAAGGTTCCGGCCAGGGTAACCGTGTCCGAGCGCGAGGACGATCCCTTTCGCTTTTTGGACCTGGTCAAGCCGGAAGAGAACCGGGTCTCGAAGCTGGGGATTGTGGGTGTTCCGATTACACAGGAGATCGCAAGATTGCTGCCCGACACGCGGAAGCAATACGGGATCATCGTGGCCGCCCGCACCGGCGATTCCGATTATTCAGGACAGGGCGGGCTCAAGTTGGGCGATGTGATTTACAGCGTCAACACCACGCCGGTCGCGACGCTCGAGGCGCTGCGGAACGCGGTGGATCAACTGAAGGCCGCCGATCCGCTGGTGATGCAGATTGAACGCGATGGCGCGCTCATGTACCTGACACTCAGCGAATAATAGCCAGGCTCTCAATACCCGAGCTTGATCGTTCCCTGCTCCATCCCGTTCACCGTGCCCTTGCTTAACCATTCGAGCGACGCCTGGAACAAGAGCAGATGATTCTTCTCCCACATGGCGTTGTGCGATGAGCATGCGAGGTCGATGAAAACTTTTTGCTTCGATCCCAGATCCGCGTAGAGGCTCCGCACTCTTTCCGGGTCCACCTGCTTGTCATGCTGCCCGGAGACCGCGAGCGTCGGAATATTCATCTTTGCGACCACCGCGGAAGTCCAGCCCCAGTTGGTGACTTGCGGCGCGCGGCGCACACCGGTACCCCACGTCGCGCCGACCGGATCCGACTCGACCATCGCCGACCAGACGGCGTCGCTGGCCGCCGGGTCATACTGGCCGGGACAGCCGACCTGCCGGTCCCAATTCGCGGTGAACTCGGCGTGAGATTGGGTGGTCATCGCAGCCCCGTTCGCGGGCAACTCGGCCGGGGGATTCGCCGCTGTGTCGCGACTATAAGCCGGGGCGAGCAGGACCAGCTTGCGCACCTTTTCCGGATGCTGCGCCGCGTATCCCGCTGCCCTCGGACCGCCCAACGACCAGGCGAAAAGATTCACTCGCTCCACGTGTCGCAAGGCGAGAAGGTGATCCACAACGGCGCCGACATCGTGCCAGTCCGACGCGATGGTGGTCATTTGCCGCGGATAAGACGGCGCGCAAGGGGCGGCGAGCAGCCCCGGTACGAACGTGAGTTGCTGTTCGTTCGACAGATTGCACGGGTCGTTCATGGCGGCGGGACGCGTGGAACGGCCATAGCCGGTCGTGTCCATCGCGAACACGTCGTAACCGGCTCGCGCGAGATAGCCCATCCAGCTGTAATCCTGATGAGGAACGTCGAAAGCGACTTCGGCCGGCGTGCCTGCGCCGTGGACGAATAACACGACCCTGTCGCCCAGCGCCCCCTCGCGCAGGGCCGTTCCTGCGCGCACGACCTCGCGAATGTATATCTGCGTTGTCTGGCCGCTGATCGCGGGAACGGTGGAGTTCACGCGAACGTAATGATCCACGCTGAGGAGCCGGCCGCCGTCGTCGCTGAAGAGCGCTCGTGCGGCGATCAGCGCAAGGATCGAAAAAGCCAGAGCAGGCGTTCGCATCCCCTCAGTGTATGCGAGTTTTTAATCCGCCAGCGGATTGGGCCGGACCTGGAAATGAACCACTTTCGCCATGGTCCCCTTGCCGGTCTCGCTGTGGAATGGTGTGCGCGTGCCCCAGGTGGTCCAGACGCCTTTCCCTTTCCAGCCCGCCTTCGGATCGTCGATGCGTCCGTCCATCCCTTTAGCGAAAAATCCCAGCGGATAAGGAACGCGCATCACGACGAATTTCCCGTTGGCGAGAGCGATCAGGGATTCGGACGAGTTGCCGGTGACGATGGGCGTGTTCTTGCCGAGGCCCAGCGTGTCGAACTGATCGACCCAGTCGTAATAGTGCGAATCGGCGCTTCCCGAATCTTTCACGTTGGCGAAGTTCGGTCCGGGCGTGGGATAGAGTGTCCAGCCTTCCGGACAGTGCTGCCCCGTCGCCGTGGGCCCATTCAAAGGCCCTTTGCATTTTCGCCGGTCGAAGCTGGCGAGGTGCCCGCTTCCGAGCGCTACCCAGGCAACACTGTTCTGATCGACATCCATGCCGCGCGGCGAAAATCCGGAGACCGGCGCCTTCGGGTTGTTGTACGGGACCTCATAGTATTCCGCCAGGGCGGTCTCCGGCGGATTGGAACCCGGATTCAGACGCACGATGCCTCCTGGAAAGCCGAGTACGCTGCCCCAGACCATCCCATCCTTACCCACGGCGACGGCGTAAAACGCGGCGTTCAGCCTTGTGTCGCGGGTTGAATCGACGGGACCGTTCACTGCGGAAGACGTCCCCAGGCTCTCTCCGCTCGGCGCCGTCAACACTTTCTGTTCGGAATCGAGGTACGGGTCCCGCTTGCCGTTACCGTTGGTGTCGAGCACCAGCGCGGTCCAGCCTTGCGATTTTTGCGCGTCGTGCGTCTCATCCCACATCTTTGTGTTCAGCCAGCCCACTACGCCGCCGCCTCCGCCGCTGCTGGTCCACAGCGTGTTGTTGGCGTCGGACGCAAATACCAGGTGATGCGTGCCGAAGCAGGTATCGATCATGGATGTCTGCTTGGTGGCGGGATCGTAAACTGCCAACTGCCGCCCCGAACGCACCGTCGGTGTGAGCTTCGCGGAGAGCAGATTCGACCCTGCTTTGCAGAATGCGGGGTTATCGTCCGCGCGGATGCGCGAGGTGTACCAGAGCCGGCCCTTCTCGTCGAACATCGGATTGTGGACTGTTGTATGCGTGTCCCAGATCGCTTCGTCGCCCCAGAATGTCGACGGAGCGAGCGGCTTCGGTTGTCCCGGAGTATTCGGGTCACGGTAGGGGGTCTTCACCTGGGTGGTGGTGTTGTGAACGGGATCGAGCACCGGCAGATAATCGCGGCTCTCTTCGGGTGATCCATAGATCAGTCCGTTGGCGTTGACCGTCGGATTGCGCCGGTCCGTGGCAATCTCGTCGTGCAGATACGCCTTTGGATCTGCCCAGTCCCACTGAGTGATGACGACGTTACGCTCGAGCCCCTGCGGCCGCGGAGGCGCCTGCGCGGGCAGTTCGCCGCGTGCGATCCTGGTAGTCCAGTCACCGAACTCCGCAGTGGCCCTTTCGGCGCCCAGTTGACTGAGGCCGCCCATCATCGCGGGACCGGCCTGGCCCGACTTTACGCGCCGAAGCCATTGTTGCGCGGGTGAGTCGAGCGGGCGGAAGAGCGGGGGGATGGTGCGCGTATATTCGTTGCCCAGTTCATGGCACGACTCGCAGCTATCGGTCTTGATCAGATGCAGCCATTGCCCCTGCGCTTTGATATTCGGTGAAATCCCGTTCCCCTGAGGACCGGTGCCCGGGAACTCTTTCTTATCGGGAACCTTAAGCATCGCGTACCAGTAGTTGCCGGGATAGAGTTTTGCGGCGGTCTTTTTGTCGGGAGCCGGCGACGGCTTCAGATCGATCTGTTTGCCGGGACGCGTCTGGATTTTAGGAGAGTCCACCAGCCCGTAACCGCGCGCCCAGACCGTGTAGTTGGCCGCGGGGAGAGAGGGAATCAGATAACGGCCCTGATCGTCCGTAACCACTTCCTTGATGTAGCGCGTGGGCAGATCGGTGGTTTCCGCAATAACCCACACACCGGCTTCCGCGCCGGTGGCGCTTGAAACAACGCCGCCGATCTCGTCGGCTTTGACGGTGACCGTCGGGCTTTGTTGAGCCGAAAGGTGTGTAGCCAGGTATCCGGCAATGCCTATCGCGGCAACGCCCGAGAGACAAACAAATCCGGCAATTCGCATCACTTACCTCCTCAGATTCCTGGACGGTCAGTATATACCTTTTAGAGGAGCAATGTTTCGATGCGATGGGCGTGCACCATTTCTTCGCAGGGCGACCATCCAAATACCGTGAACCGGCCATCCTGCGACGCCACGAGCGCGATGGCATCCCGCTGATCGTGCGCAAACTGCGCGGCCGAAAGGTGACGTGTGCCTCCGAGTTGGCCAGGCTCGGCGACCGCCGCAGCGGTTCCCTCGATCGGTTCCGTCACGATCACTCCGCCAACCTGGGGCCAACCGGGCCGCCGGACGATTTTGGCGCCGAAAGCCAGCAACTCGTATTGATCCGTGATGATCGTGGCCCCGTCAACCGCGGTCAGGCCGGCAATGCCGTCGACGACCCGTCGCAACGATTCCTGCCAGCGGCGGCGCGACCTCTCGCCGGGATCTTCCCGCATCAGATCCACGAGCGCGCGGAATGGAGGCGCTACCGAGTATGTGATGGGATGCAGGATCGATTCCCTCCATAAATGTCCGGCCGCAGGCGCCACAAGCGCGGGCACGACGAGTAACGATCCGCCTCGGCCGTGCGCGCGCATCGAGACTGCGAGTTGTATCAATACGTTTACGGAATCGGGTGAATCGACATCCGATTGAAGTCCCAACAGCAAGGTGAGCAGTTCCGGGCAGTCTTGTCCCGCGGCGGCATGTTGATCGATTACCTTGACCTCATCGCCCTGAAGCACCGCGACGTTGACGAACTTGCTCGATTCATCTCCGCGCCCGTGCTTGATCACAAGAAGCCCGGGCGCGACGACCTCCAACACAAAGCAGAATGGCGGCAAACTGCGAGCCGCGCCCCAGACCAGCAGATCGCCATTCCGGCGGCAGACGCACAGGTGGATTCCAGGGCGCTCCACGGCGGGCCCCATCCGAGTCAAAGGCTGCGACGCGAGCGGAATCGGCTGTTCGAAAACCAGGGGCAGGTCCACGTGCGCAGGCGGGACGAACGCGAGAGAAACCCGTGGAGTATAGGTTTCCTCACGCCGAAGGCTTGCCCAGAAAGCGACATCGATCATCGCCTCGATGGTTTCAGTGTCCGGGAGGAGTTCGGTTTCCGCGAGGTGCTGAGCGTAATGCGGATGGACCCTCAGCGCAGCCACGCGGGCAGCGGGGTAAGCCGGGTGCGTCATTCCCAAAAACTTACTTTACCCAGCCCGGCTCTACGTAAGCATAGAACAAGGTCAAAAAACCGATCAGGATAGCGAGGAAAACGCTGTGGCCCAGAGTGAAGCGGAACAATTTTCCTTCTTCGGACCGGGCCATGCCGGTGGCGGCGGCGGCGACCGCGATGCTTTGCAGGCTGATCATTTTGCCCACCACGCCACCACCTGAATTGGCCGCGGCCATCAACGCGGGATTGAGCCCCAGCCGGGTCGCGGTAACCACTTGCAAAGGTCCGAACAGCGCGTTCGCCGACGTGTCGCTGCCTGTCAGGAAAACGCCCAGCCACCCGAGCAGCGGACTGAAGAACGGGAACATCGAACCGGTGCCGGCGATCACCAGGGCAAGGGTTGTCGTTGCGCCGGAATAATTCATCAGGTACGCGAGCGCGACGACAGCCGAAATCGTCACCAGCGGCAATGCGAGTTGCTGCGCCGTAACGGCCGTCCAACGAAGCAGGTTGCGCGGAGAAACGCGCAGGATGGCGGCGGAAACCAATACCGCAAACAAGCAGGCGCTTCCCGATGCGGAGAAAAGATTCAGCGTATACCTGGCCCCATAGGGCGTTGGCCTGGCGACGATCGGTGGCATGCGCTGAACCAGATTATGCAATCCCGGCCAATTAAACACCACCGTCGCTTTATCGAGCATGACCTGGACGTCGTGCATCCCCCAGAGGAGCACAAACACCACCAGCGTTACGTAGGCCGACCAGGCAAGGAACACATTGCCGCCCGTGTGCCGGTGGGGCGTGGCGGCGACAGAGTTGGCCGGTTTCCAGACCTTGAGCAGGAGAACCAGGCAGCACAAACAGACGATCGCGGCGAGAAGCGCCGCGAGATAGGGCCCAATGGTCTCGGCAATGATGAATTCCGTGACGGCAAACGTAATCCCGCTGACAGCGGCCGCGAGCCAACACTCCTTCAAGGCTTTCACGCCTCCCATTAGCAGCATCAGATAAGCCGGGACGATCGCGGCGAGCGGCGCGCAGATCAGGGCCGTGTCGGCGGAAAGCGACATCAACGGTAAGTTGGTAACCGCCTGGAGCATAACAAGCGGAATGCCTACGGCCCCGAAGGCCACCGGCGATGTGTCCACGAACAGACAGATTGCCGCGGCGAAAAACGGCTCAAAACCCAATCCGGTCAGCATGGCCGCGGCTACCGCAACGGGGGTTCCGAAGCCGGTCGCGCCTTCGAGAAAGGCCCCAAATGCGAATGCAACCAGCAACGCCTGCAAACGCCGATCCCCGGTGAGGCTGCCGATGGAATCCTTGATGATTTCAAACTTCCCCGTTTCGACCGTGAGGCGGTAAAGCAGGATGGCGGTGAACACAATCCACCCGATGGGGAGCAAGCCGTAGGCGGCTCCGTAGAGAGCCGAACTCAAGACCATCAACGGAGGCATCCGGTAGGCAAAGAGGGCTACGAGGGCAGCCACTCCCACGCCGGTCAGGGATGAAATCCAGGCCGGTTTGCGCGCGACCCCGAGCAGATACAACAGCGAGAAAATCGGCAGTGCGGCAACGATTGCCGACAGGGCAAGGTTGTCCGAGATCGGTGTATAGCTTTGCGGCCACATGGGGTGTTTTGTCAAGGTATCACAACAGAATAGGGGCGGAACATGAAATAATTGCGAGCGAAATGCCTCAGCCAAGACAAGTCCTGGTACTGCTGCTTGGTGCTGTCATTCCTATGGCGGCGCAGGAGGCTCCCAAAGTCCGGCGTCCAGGCGGCGGGGCCGGATTGGATTACAAAGCTTATGACGCGGCGACCCTCGAACGGGGAAAAGCGGCTTTCGTCAGCCAGTGCGGGTTCTGTCATGGGTCGAACGCCCGAGGCGGCGAGAGCGGGCCGGATCTGATTCGGTCGCCGCTGGTGCGTAATGACGAAGACGGCAACCTGATCGCGCCGGTCATTCTGAACGGACGACCCGTGGCGCGCATGCCAAAGTTCAACATGCCGCGGACCGAAATCTCGGAGATCGCGGCGTTCCTGCACGAGGGCATCCGCGCGGCGGCCGAGCGCGGCACTTACAAGGTCCTCAACATTGTTACAGGCGATCCAAAAGCCGGCGAGGCTTATTTCAATGGCACGGGCAAATGCAATACGTGCCATTCGATCACGGGAGATTTGAAAGGAATCGGGGCGAAATACGATCCCGTTACTCTGCAGGGCAAGTTACTGATGCCGATGGGGGGAGTGGAGTACCAGCGCCGGGCGAGTTCGCCGATCGTCGTGACGGTAACGTTTCCATCCGGCACGTCATTTGAGGGCGCGCTGGAGCGGATCGACGATTTCAACGTCGCGCTCACGGATGCGAACGGGGATTACCATTCTTTCGCGCGCAAGGGAAACATTCCGAAAGTGGAACTGCGCGACCCAATCAAGCAGCATTACGACATGCTGTCGAAATATACGGATACCGATATCCATAACCTGACAGCCTGGCTGATCACCGTCAAATGAAGCGACAGTTAAATGAAACCGATACTCATTGCCCTTCTAATACCACTCGCGGTGGCGGCTCAAGTTACTCCGCCTGTCGACTCCTGGCCGACATACAACGGCGATTACTCGGGACGGCGCTTCAGCCCACTCAAACAGATCAATCAACTGAACGTCAAGGCGATGACACTCGCATGGATCTATCATGCGGCCGCCGGCCAAAACGCGCCTGGCACCATTGTAGGAGGGTTGGGGCCAGGCACTCCTCCGGTGGCGGGAAGAGAGAGCAATTTCGGCGGCTTGCAAATTAAGGCGACGCCGCTGATGCTGAACGGCATTTTATATTTCGCGACGCCGGATAACGCCTGGGCGGTGGATGCGCGTTCAGGCCGCGAGTTATGGCACTACTTCTGGAAGACGACTGGCGGCATCCATATCGGCAATCGCGGCGTCGGCATTTATGGGGGCTGGTTATTCTTCGAGACACCCGACAACTACCTTGTCTCGCTCGACGCACGCACGGGCAAGGAACGCTGGCACGTGCAGATCGCGGATGTGAAGGAGGAGTATTTCTCGACGCCTGCGCCGATCGTCGTGGGCAATCACGTGATGGTGGGAACGGGCGGGGATTCCCTCGACGTGCCGGGGTTTCTCGAAGCGGTGGATCCGGAAACAGGCGCGCTGCAGTGGAAATGGTGGAGCGAGCCGCTAAAGAAGGGCGACCCGGGATCCGAGACATGGCCCGACGAAAACTCCATGCGGCACGGCGGCGGAATGACCTGGATACCGGGCACTTACGATCCGGAATTGAAGCTCTATTACATCGGAACCGGCAATCCGCAGCCGGTCGAGACCGGGCATGGGCGCGAGGGCGATAACCTCTGGACCTGCTCGATTGTGGCGCTGAATATTGAGACCGGGAAAATCGCCTGGTATTACCAGGTTTCACCGCACGACACACACGATTGGGACGCGGCGGAAACGCCGGTCCTGATCGACGGCATGTTTAACGGACGGCCGCGCAAGTTACTCGCTCAGGCGAGCCGTAATGGTTACTTTTTCCTTCTCGACAGAACCAATGGCCGGCACCTTGTGACCGCGAAGATGATCGAGACCATGAATTGGTCGAAGGGCATCAATCCCAAAGGTCAGCCGATCCCGGATCCGGCCAAGGAATCGACAGTCGACGGAGTTCTCGTCTCACCCAATTCGACTGGTGTGACCAACTGGCCTCCGCCCAGCTTCGATCCGGAAACCGGATTGTTCTATGTGGGCACGAAGGAGACATTCAGCGAGTTCTACCTGACCGATACCGACGCTCACCCCGAAGGGTATGCGGCGGCGGAGCGCAATGCCGGCACCTGGGGCGACACGCTCCGAGCTGTCGACTACAAAACGGGCAAAACCGTTTGGAGCCACCGCTATCCGGAAGCTGGCGCCGCGGCTGGAATATTGACAACGGCGGGGAAGCTTCTATTCACGGGAGACGGCTCGCAAAACCTGATTGCTTTCGATCCTCTGACAGGGAAGATTTTATGGCATGCCGGGTTGGGCGCGAACGTAAGTAACGGTCCTGAGACTTACATGCTGGATGGTCAGCAATATCTTGTGGTGGGAGCGGGGGATTCGCTATTCGCGTTCACCGTCGCACAGTAGCGAGGAAAACCATGTACTCAAGACGTGATTTCGGGAAGATCGCACTCGCGGGCGTTCCGCTGGTCCGCATGATTGGCGGCGTTACGACTGCTGTAACGACAGGCGTACAGACTTACAGTTATCGAGACCTTCCGCATGGCGCTATCGACGACGTCGACGTCATCATCGGGGCTTTAAAAGCGGATGATGCGGGAGAGATCGAGTTATTCTCGCCAGGTATTGAGCCCCGGGGTGTCAACCGCGAGGCACTGCGCCGCTGGCGGCTTTCCACTCCGATGGATCATTTTACGGCGATTCGCCGAAAATTCGAGGACGCCGGCGTAACGATCCACTCGTACACAATGAACTTCATCGGCGATTTCACGGACGACGAAATCGACAGAACCTTCGACCAGGCGAAAGCCCTCGGAACGAATATCATTGCTTCGTCGACTCAGGTCAACATGGCCAGGCGACTCCTGGCGTTTGCGGAAAAGCATAAGACGTTGCTGGCATTCCACGGTCATTCGAATACCAGAGACCCGAATGAATTTGCCACACCAGAGAGCTTTCAAACGGCGCTCAGTCTATCGAAGTATGCCCGGATCAATCTCGATATCGGGCATTTTTCAGCCGCCGGGTACGACCCGGTGGCTTTCATCCAGGAGCATCACGAGCGCATTACGCACTTACATGTGAAGGATCGGAAGAATAACGACGGTCCGAATGTGCCGTGGGGCCAGGGCGACACGCCGATCAAAGCTGTTCTGCTGTTGTTGAAGGAGAAGAAGTACCCGATTCCGGCGTTCGTGGAGTATGAGTACCCGGGGACGGGCACGCCGGTGGAAGAAGTAAAAAAATGCCTGGACTATATGAGGCGGATCTTATCTTAAGAACGCCCTCTCTTAGACCGTAAGCGTGGGATCGGCCCCGGCCCAGGAGACATCCGCCGTGGGGCCGTAAGTGGAAACCACTTTTTTATCGAGCAGCCGCAAATAGACGGTCAACTGCGTCCGGTGGTGTGCCGAATGCAGGACTCGCCTCCAGAAGATCCAAATCCGTTGCCGTTCCACATCGAAGAACGGGCGCCGATCGATCCACCAGTCATCCGTCTGCTCCGCGAGGAAGTCGAGCCGGGGGCTCGCCAGCTCCACCAACCGGCGCGCGAACGCCTCGGGAGTTTGCTCGACCGGAAGCACGACCGAAGGATTGGGTTCCGAACTGCCGAGAAACTCCCCGAAAAACCGGCGTTCCGACAGAAGCTGATGCCGGAATATGTCAAGCACGGTGCTGGACCTGGGATGCGGACGAAAGGGAAAATCGTCCGGCTCGAATTGCCGGAACACCGATGCTGTCTTGTTGGTCTCACTCGCGTAGGTCTCAAGTGCATGCTGCAGCAGCGGGTTCCGCGCGAGCGGAATTTCGGATTCGGCAATCACACCTCATAAAATACCTCTGTGGAACCTGTCCGTTCACCCCTCGCCGGCGCCCTGAGAGCCGTGCCCCTGTTCGCCGCGCTCTCGGATGAGGAACTCGAATTCCTCGCTGGGCGCACCGCTCTGCAAAAAAAGTCCGCGGGCGAGGCTCTGTTTACAGAAGGTGAGCCTTGCGCCGGTTTGTACATTGTCGGGAGCGGAAAGGTGCGGGTTTTCAAGACCTCGCCGGGCGGGCGTGAGCAGGTGCTCGCCATTCAGGGGCCCGGAAGCTCGATCGCGGAACTCCCCGTTTTCGATGGTGGGAGTTATCCGGCATCGGCGGTCACAGTGGAGGCTTCCGAATTACTGTTCGTATCCCGGCCGCATTTCCGCGCCACGTGTCTCGAACATCCGGAAGTCGCTCTCAAAGTGCTGCAAATGGTGGGAGGGCGTTTACGCCGGCTTGTCGGCATCATCGAAGAGCTCTCGTTCTCGACGGTCCGCCATCGTCTAATCTCGTGGCTTCTGAAGCGTGCCGATGGCGGCGATTCCTTCACACTGGGCGTAACCCATCAGGAATTGGCGGCGCAAATCGGGACCGTCAGAGAATTGGTCTCCCGGAATATGACCCGGCTGCAGTCGGAAGGATTCATCGGCGTCAACGGTCAGGAGATCACGATCCTCGACCGCAACGGACTGGAGTCGGATTTGACCCAGGCCCGGTGACTTAAGTCACTGCCTTTCGGAAACGCTGGCCTTAGGCTGGAAGAAGGTGAACGAGATGAGTACCGCCGCTGAAACGATCGTCCGGAAAATCGCGCTCGACAACCCCGCGAGCGTGCGCGTTTTTGAGTCGTTGGGAATCGATTATTGCTGCGGCGGGAACCTTCCTCTCAAGGATGCTTGCCTGCGAGCGAACGTATCGCCCGATACTGTATTGAAGCTGCTCGAAGATCTTGATGCCGCAAGACAGGGAACGCCGGATCAATGGATTGACGCGCCGTTCTCGGAGTTGACCGGGCATATTGTCAGCCGGCATCATGGTTATGTCCGAAGCGAAGGTCCGCGGCTGTTGGCGCTGATCGAGAAAGTCACGAGCAAGCATGGCGCCGGGCATCCGGAACTCGCGGAGATCGGAGCCATTTTCGCGACGGTATTCCAAAAGCTCTCGATTCACATGCTGAAAGAGGAACAGGTATTGTTCCCCTTCCTGAATTCGATGGATGCCGCGCACCGAAGCGGGCAGCCTTTGCCGGCCGCGTTCTTCGGTTCGGTGCGAAACCCGATTGCCAGTATGCTGACGGATCATAATGACGCGGGCGAGTCCCTTGCGGGGATATCGACTCTCTCGGTAGGCTATCGTACGCCTCCTGATGCGTGCCCCAGCTACACCGCGCTTTACTCGGGTTTGGGCGAATTCGAACGCGATCTCCACAGGCATGTCCACCTGGAGAACAACATTCTCTTTCCCCGTGCACTGGAGATGGAGCCGCAGTGAAAAGCTATTGGCGACGGATCGTCCCTTGCGCGATTATTCTCGCGAGTGTTCTGGCTCTGGCTTCAGCGTGGGCCGAACAACCGAAAGAACCGGACGATCCGGTGGCGAGGCTCCAAAAGCAACTGGACAAGGGCGAGACGACTCTGGAGTATCGTCCCGGCTGGGGATATCTGCCCAGCCTGCTCGAACATCTGGGCGTCAATATCGATTCGCAGGTTCTGGTGTTTTCGAAAACCAGCTTTCAGTCGGATTTGATCGGCCCGAAAGCGCCGCGGGCGCTCTACTTTAATGACAGCGTGTACATCGGATACGTGCAAAAAGGGCCAGTGCTCGAGTTCATCGGCGTCGATCCGGCGCAGCATATCAACTTTTATACGCTCGATGTAGAAAAAACGGACAAACCCCATTTCGATCGCCAGGATCGGAAATGCACGAATTGTCACGACGCCGGGGCGATTTCGAGGCTTGAGGTGCAGTCGACGATTCCGGAAGCCGACGGCACGCCGTTCGTCGTGCTGGGCGGCGCTCAACCCACCGATACCGACGACCGTACTCCGATCGAGAAGCGCTGGGGCGGCTGGTACGTAACCGGCACGCATGGCTCGCAGCACCATATGGGGAACGCGGTGGCGCCGGATCTCTTCCATCCCTTCGATCTGGAGACCAAAGATACGCAGAACATAACGAGCCTGGCGGGAAAAATCGATACGAAGAATTACCTGGCTCCGACCAGCGACATCGTGGCGCTGATGACGCTCGAACATCAAACCCGAATGATTTATCTGATCACGAGCGTGAGCCGGTTATTCAATGCCGCTCTGGCCCCTAACGGTGGCGGGTTGAGCGGGAAGAATGCCGGTGCGCTGGATGCGGCAGTCGACGAAATGGTCACATATATGCTCTTCGCCGATGAGACTCCGCTGCTTGATCCGGTGAAGGGCGTGTCCCCATTTACGACGACATTTGCCAGTCGTGGGCCGCGCGACAAGCAGGGGCGTTCGCTGCGCGATTTCGATTTGAAAACGCGGATGTTCCGGTATCCGCTCTCCTACATGATTTACAGCGAGCTTTTCGATAACATGCCGGAGCCTGCGCGGGAGCGAGTTTATCGGCGGATTTACGATGTGCTGACCGGCAAAGATACGAGCCCGAAGTTTGCGCGACTCTCGGCCGAGGACCGCCACGCCGCGCTGGAGATTGTACGGGAGACCAAAGCGAATTTGCCGGGTTACTGGAAAGGGTTGTAGACCGCCACTGGAAGCGGTTATACACTAAGGGGCGATGCATCGCAGAGACTTCTTCCGTTCGCTTTCCATTGCCACTGGCGTTGGTTTGACTGGGATGGGCTTGCCTGAGATTGGTTTGCCCGGAACAGAGCTGTCCGCGCAAAAGGTGGAATCCAGTCAGATCCCCGATCTGGTAGCCGCCGACCGGATTCTGGCGGCGCACGAAATCGTCGATGCCTACGGACACGTCAGTGTGCGGAGCGACCAGAATCCGCAGCATTTTTTCATGTCGCGCTCGCTTGCACCGGAACTGGTTACAGCGGACGACATCCTCGAATACGACCTCGACTGCAAGGTGATCGGGCCCTCGAAGGCCGCGGTGTTTCTGGAGCGGTTCATTCATGGCGAAGTCTATAAGGCGCGGCCGGATGTGAAAGCTGTAGTTCATTGCCACACACCCTCGTTGATTCCGTTCGGCGCAACGGATGTGCCGCTGCGGCCGATGTTCGGTCTGGCGGGGTTTATCGCGGAGGGCGTGCCGGTTTTCGAGATTCGAAAGACCGCCGGTATGACCGACTTACTCATCAGCAATCAGGCGCGGGGCAAGGCGCTGGCCGAGACTCTGGGCAATAAACCGGCGGCGCTCCTGCGGGGCCATGGCGCGGTTGTCACCGCGGTTTCGATACCGCTTGTCGTGGGGCGATGCGTCTATCTGGATATGAATGCAAAAGTGCAATATCAGGCGATGGCCATGAGCAAGACCGTTACCTATCTAACGCCGGAAGAAGGAAAGCAGTCGGTCGCGGACGATTACCGGCGGGCATGGGAACTGTGGCGGCGCAAAGCGATGGGGAATTAGGTAAGACTTAACCCCATCCGGCCTGGACCGCAACCGGCATTCTCTGTATCATCGGACCATGCCATGCCTGCTGACGCTTGTCGTCCTGATGTTTCCCCGGGTGATTCTCGTCCTGATGTGGCTGTTCTCCAACTATCTGGACCGCGCGTACCACGGCCTTGTAATCCCCCTTATCGGGTTCTTTTTTCTTCCGATTACGACAATTGTCTACGCCTGGATGGTGAATTCCAGGTTACCAATCGCCGGTTTCAATCTGGTGATCCTGATTATCGCGGTGCTACTCGATGCCGCCTCCCATGGGAGCGGCGCGGGCTATTACCGGCGACGGCGCGTCTAGGAGCCTGTCCGAGAAATCATTTTATGAGTCATATGTTGTGTGCCTACAAGACTCCTACTACCAGTAATTGTGGTTATGACATGCCGATTTTGAATACTCGGACACGCTCCTAGGCCGGCGCGGATTTATTCCCGGCAAATTCCGCGATCGCTCCGGCGAATGAATCGCACCAGGTGCAGTGTGTTCTCGTCGGCGAAATCCCGTTCGATCTTCGCGAGTGCATCTTCCAGCTTCAGGCCCGAACGATAGAGGATCTGGTACGCCTTCTTCAGCCTTCCCACTTGCGCCAGCGTGAAGCCTGCGCGCTTCAGCCCGATGATATTCAGGCCCTTCGCTTCGACATCGAATCCCGAATAGAGGAAAAACGGCGGGACATCGAGATTTACGCGCGTGTTGCCGCCGATCATGGCAAGACGGCCGATCTTCGAGTATTGATGAATCACGACACCACCCGAAATAAATGCCTGATCCTCCACCTCGACGTGTCCGGCCACTAACGCGCAGCTGGCGATCACCGTGTTATTCCCGATCGTGCAGTTATGCGCAATGTGGCCCGACGTCATGATGTAATTGCCATCCCCGATCGCGGTGATGGACTCCGGCTGCGTGCCGCGCGAGATCGTATAGTGCTCGCGGATCTTGTTCCCGCTGCCGATTCGCAGATAGCTGCGCTCACCTTTGAAGTTCTTATCCAGCGGATCGGTCCCGAGCGCGGTACCGGCGGAAATCTCGTTGCGATCCCCCATCGTGGTCCAGCGCTTCACGAAGACGTAGGGCTCGAGCAGGCAATCTGTCCCGATTTCAACGTCCGGCTCGACGACGCAGAACTCCCCGACACGAGTCCGCTCGCCGATGATGGCATCGGGGTGAATGCGGGCTGTGGAAGCGATAATCGCCGAGGGATCGACTGGCACGGATTTCATGATAACGGCTTGGCTGGTATTGCTGAGCTGATTGCTGATGAAAGTCCACAGCACTCACTCCGACCAGGCGGTGATCAATAGGACTCCATGGAGAGTCGCATAACTGCGAGAGTATTCGCTCGCGCGATGTTCCGGGCCTTGTCACGAGGCATCGCCAAGGAGCCTCCGGAACTCGGCAACCCGCATATCTTTCCACTCACGTTCGAACTTCTCGCGCCCCATGAAAGACCGGGTCAGCATGCGGTCGATATAAAGGGTCCCGTGGAGATGATCGATCTCATGTTGCAGGATGCGGGCATACCATCCGCGCGCATGAATAGTCACGGGCTCAGCGCGTTCGTTCAGGCAATCGACACGAACCGCCAGCGCTCGCGGCACGATGGCTGTAAATCCGGGCAGACTCAGGCACCCCTCGAAGAACTCGACATTTTCCGGACCTTCGAGCGTGAGGCGCGGGTTCACAATCACATGGGGCGCAACGGCCGAACGAAGGCGCTCGACGGAATGTTCCGGCGGCAGCTTGTCGATAAATTCCTGCCGGTCTTCGATCACAGCCAGTTGCAGAGGCATGCCGATTTGCGGCGCCGCCAGACCCACGCCGGGTGCGGCGCGCATGGTTTCGAACATCGACGCAATCAGGTCCTGAATCGCCGGCGAGACAATTTCCTCGGGCGTCAGCGGACGGGAGGGCTGTCGAAGAACCATTTCTCCGGCCTGGCAAATCTCGCGGAGCATGGCGCGCGTCGCAGTCTATTGCCTGTCGGCCTTCACGAACGATGCCAGTGCAAGCAGCGGGAAATAGAGCCGGTAGTAATGATAGTTGAGGTAGAAAACTTTCGGGAAACCCGTGCCGGTGGCCAGGTCTTCGGACCACGTCCCATCGGCGGCCTGCGTTTCGATCAGGTACGCGATGCCATCCCGGACGGTCGAACTCGTCGTATCGCCGCCCGCCATGAGCCCCATGAGAGCCCACGCAGTCTGCGAGGGCGTGCTTTCCGCCCCGGTGAAAATATCGTTATCGTAACTGGCGCAACTCTCGCCCCAACCGCCATCCGAATTCTGCACCGAGCGCAGCCATTCATTGGCGCGCTGGATGTGAGGCTCGTGATCGTCCTCACCCATCGCGCGCAACCCGCGCAACGCAAAACAGGTTCCGTAAATGTACGCAACGCCCCATCGCCCGTACCAGCTTCCGTCCGCAAGCTGCGTCCGGATCAGGTAATCGATCGCGCGCCGGCACGCCGGATGATTGCGGTCGTATCCGTTCGCCGCCAGCGCCTCAAGGGTGCGTCCCGTGATATCTGCACAGGTGGGATCGAGCATCGCGTTATGGTCCGCGAAAGGAACGTGCGTGAGGATTTCCCAGTTGTTATCGACGTCAAACGCCGCCCACCCGCCGTCCTTCGACTGCATCGCCAGCAACCACTCGAGCGCGCGCTTTCGCGTTGCCGATTGAGCCGCGGCCTGCTGCGCTTTCATGTGCGGGTATGCGAGCAGGACCATCGCAGTATCGTCGATATCCGGATACCAGTCATTCTGGAATTCAAACGCCCAACCGGAGGGTTCCGTATAAGGCCGCTTGACGGACCAGTCGCCCTTGCGCCGAATCTCGCGCGCCTGCAACCAGTCGGCGGCGCGGGACAGCGGGGCCTTTCCGCTCCAACCCGCCTCGCCCAGCGCATACGATGCGATCGCCGTGTCCCAGACCGGTGAGAAGCACGGCTGGAAGAAAAGCGTTTTCCCGTCGTCGACAATCAAGCTCTCGAACTGCCGTACCGCTTCCACGCGCACCGGAGAGTTTTCGGGATAGCCGAGAACATCGAGCGCCATGATCGAATACTGCATCGGAGGATAGATCGCGCCCAACCCATCGGCGTGTTTCATCCGTTCGAGCATCCAGTGCTCGCATTTGCGCAGCGCAGCCTCGCGGATGCGCGCGAATCCGTACCGGTCCCACAACTTGAGGATCTTGTCGGATTGGACGAATGTCTTGCGCCAGCTCAGCCACGAATCGTTGCTTTCAAAACTCGTGCTCTTGCCCGGAATAAAAAGCTCATCCAGATTGAATCCCGCCGGTACCGGCCGCTTCGGATCGTGCGCATGGACAATCGCCAGCGAGATCACGATCGCGCGCGTCCAGGACGACATCTGATACAGAAGCTTGCCCGGCAACAGCATGATCTCCGGCGGAATGCTGGGCGTTCCCTCGCGCGGATAGAGATCGAACAAGCTGAGGTTGACCTTGGTATAGCTGTTGGCCGCTTGTATGCCGCCGAGAGCGATAATGCGCTCGCGCAGCCTGGTCATCTCCTCGCCGTATACAGGTATGCCTGCCAGCTTCAATGCGAAGTAAGCCTTCACGGAGGCGCTGATCTCGCTCGGGCCTTTCACGTAGATGTTGAAGCCGCCGTCGGGCAACTGCTTCGAGAGAATTCGCGCCGCCGCCCGATCGATCCGGCCTCGGTCCGGTGGGTTCCAGATACCGGCATTTTCTCCAGCGGAGCCGGGCGGATGCATCCAGAGTTGTAACAGGATGTAATCGGATTCAAGGGTGGTGTCTGCCGTCAGCAGCGCGCACCAGTAGCCATCCGGATGCTGCAATGAAAGAAGATGCTCAGCCGCTAACGTGATCTTCTGTTGTGCCGCAATGAGGAGCGCGTCTCTAACCTGGAGCGTTGGGCTCATCTCTTGACGTCTAGCGCGGTGTAGCCGTGATGCCGTAAAGCTGTGAACTGGCGGCGCCCGCCAACTCCGGAGGCAGCGAAAAGCGCACGTCCTCCTCTACCATTTCCACTTCTTCCAGATCCCGGAAGCCTTTTTCGTTTAAAGCCGCCACAATCTGCTCCACAAGGTGTTCCGGAGCCGATGCGCCGGCGGTAACCCCGATACTCCTGAGGCCTTCCAGCCACTCCGGCTGTACGTCGCTCCAATCGTTCACCAGATACGCCTGAACGCCATAATTCTGGCCCACTTCGACCAGCCGCTTCGAGTTCGAACTGTTGGCCGAGCCCACTACCAGAATCAATTCGCAGAATTCCGAGACGCCCTTGACCGCCATCTGGCGGTTCTCCGTGGCATAACAGATGTCCTGCGATTTTGGTCCCCGAATCATCGGAAATCTTTCTTCGAGACGCGCCACGATATCTTTGGTTTCATCCAGGCTCAAAGTGGTCTGGGTCAGGTAGGCGACACGCGTAGGGTCGTCGATTTTAAGAGCGTCCACGTCCGCAACCGACTCCACAAGAATCATCTTGGTCGGCGCTTCGCCCAGTGTTCCAATCACTTCATCGTGGTTCTTGTGTCCAATCAGGACGATCGTATATCCCTCGCGCGCAAACTTCACCGCCTCCAGATGGACCTTGGTCACCAGCGGACACGTGGCATCGATAACGGCAAGATTCCGTTCTTTGCCCTGGCGGCGAACCTCGGGCGAAACCCCATGGGCGCTGAAGATAGCGCGCGCGCCGGAGGGCACCTCTTCCAGTTCCTCCACGAAGATCGCACCCATCCCACGCAGTTCATCCACCACATGCTTGTTATGGACGATCTCCTTGCGCACATACACCGGGGGCCCATAGAGATTCAGGGCAATCTTCACCACATCGATCGCACGCACGACGCCGGCGCAAAAACCGCGCGGTTTCAGCAGATAAATCTTCTTTTCTCCACGAGCATTCGCCGTGATTGGTTTAAGTGGCATAACGATTTTCGCGAGATATCCGAGTATATCATCTGGGGAGGGCTACAGCCCTTGCGAGGGGATCGTGCAAGCATGGCGCTATGACGGGGGATTCGGACCGGAAAACCTTAAGATTGTTGAACTTCCAGAGCCATCGCCGGGGCCCGGCCAGGCTCTGGTCCGGGTGCGCGCCTGTTCGATTAATTACCGCGATCTGGCGGTGATGCGGGGCGCATACGGATCGGGCGTAAAAGCCCCGCTGATACCGCTGTCTGATGGAGCCGGAGAGGTGACAGCCATCGGACCGGGAGTCACACGCGTGAAGCCGGGTGACCGCGTAGCAGCGATCTTCATGCAGGATTGGATCGAAGGGCCGCCCGACGACCGGAAAGCGAATTCCGCGCTCGGCGGATCCATCGACGGCATGATGGCCCGGCAAGTGTGTCTCAACGCTGAAGGTCTGGTCCACTTTCCGGAGCATCTTTCGTTCGAGGAGGCAGCGGCTCTACCTTGCGCGGGGGTCACTGCCTGGCATGCGCTGTTTCGTTCCGGCGGCATCAAACCCGGCGAGTCGGTCCTGCTCCAGGGAACCGGCGGGGTTTCGATATTCGCCCTGCAGTTCGCAAAGATGGCCGGCGCGCGCGTGATTGCGACTTCCAGCAGCGACGCTAAACTCCAGCGATTGCGCCTCATGGCAGCCGACGCCGTAATCAACTACAAAACCACGCCGGAGTGGGATAAGCCGGTTCGGAATCTCACTGATGGCGCAGGAGTCGATCACGTGGTCGAAGTCGGCGGCGCGGGAACACTACCACTATCGAGCAAAGCGGTGCGGCGCGGCGGCCATATCGCTCTGATCGGGGTGTTGGCCGGCCGCGGCGAGTTCGATCCGCGTCTCATGATGATCAAAGGAGTGCGTCTGCAGGGAATCTATGTCGGTTCGCGCGAGATGTTCGAAGAGATGAACAACGCGATTTCGCTCGCCGGAATCCGGCCTGTCGTTGACCGCGTGTTTGAATTCGGGCAATTGCACGAGGCACTGCAATATATGGAGAGCGGCGCGCACTTCGGCAAAATTTGTCTGCGCGTTTGATGAAACCCTGGCCCTCGATAGCTCGCTCGAGAAACTGCCGCGCCTCGGAACCAAAGCCTATATCTCCAATGAACTCCCTGGACCAGAAACGGGAAAAACAAGCGGCGCACGCTTTTCACTGGCAAGACGCACACCGGATTCAAACCGGAGAGTCATGAGAGCGACATCGCGTCCGGTGAGGTGAATCATCCGCCGCATCAGCACCTGCGCTGGGGCCTCGGGGACGGCATACTCCCCGGAAGATGCCTTCCCGAAGGAGGCTTCGGGCGTCCGCAATGGACAAAGCCGTGGCGCCGATACTGAAGCTCCGATCGTTTGGACAGGCGAAAATGGAGCTTATGCGAAGGACAATCTGCTTACTATGTGCGGCGCTCACGTCGGGTGGCGGCCTGATGGCCGAATCAGCGGCAGGGTTGAAATGGATGGCTCCCGCGGAGTGGGCATCGGAGGGTTCAGCTCCATTCCGCGTGGTGACCTATAGCGTGCCGGCCGCACCGGGCAGCGAGAAGGCTGAGTGCATCGTGTACTTCTTCGGCCCGGGGCAGGGCGGGAGCGTGGAGGCGAATCTCGATCGCTGGAAAGGGCAGTTCTCGCAAAATGGCAAGCCGGCGGAAGCGAAAGTCATGCGACGGGTGGTGCATGGAGTCAAGATCACGACCATTGACCTGACCGGAACCTACACGGCCACTGGCGGCCAGGTGAAGGAGGGGCAGGGGCCCCTGACGGGCTATCGCATGGTGGCGTCCGTTGCGGAGGGCGCGGGTGGAAACATTTTCATCCGCTTCATCGGACCCGAAAGGACGGTGACGGCGGGGCTGGCGAAATACGAGCACCTACTTTCCTCCTTGCAACCACAGCAGTAAGAGGAATAGGCTGTTTCCGGAATACTCACACGTAGTCATTGCAGGTGGCGGGAGAAAATCATCGCGGTGGTGACGCGTGAGATGCATCACTGGCGGTTTTGCGACGAACGGTTTTGGGCGTGATTGGGGAGCTCTCTCCCGTTGTCGGGCCGACAGTATCCTGCGCCGACGCGACTGCGGCAAGCAGCAACAGCGCGAATGCCAACCGTATTCTCATCGCAGCAATGCAGGATCGCTGTTCGATCCATGGATGCGCGCGTGGCACGACGTGCACCGCTGGTATCTCGGATCCAGAAGATTATGCGTAGCCGGAGTCTGGAAGACACCGAGGTTTTCGCGTCCGAATGTTCCCGCGCCGTTGTGACATTCGAGGCACAGAGTAAACACAACCGGCCGGCGCAAACGAACGCGAAGCTGTTCGAACCGTGCGGCACATGGCAGGCCTCGCACCCTTCCACGCGCAAGCTGGGATGCTCGAAGATAAAGGGCCCGCGTTTATCGACATGGCACTTGAGACAAGGCTCTTCGTTATCGAAAGCAGGCTGCAGCATCGCCGAACTGCCGCCCATGCGCGAGGTGGCCGCAGACGATCCGTGTGGATTGTGACAATCGCTGCACCGCACCACTCCTTCATTTACGCGATGCTTTGACGGCATTTCGAATTGCGCGCGCTCGGAAGCATGGCAGGAATAACAAAGCTCAGTCTGTACCTTGGCAAGCAGGAACCTCGGTGTTGCGGGTTTATGAATCGAATGGCAGTTGGTGCAGACGACATCCGCCTCCGTATGCGGCGACCACTGGATGTTGGCGCGCGTGATGTCTTTCGAATGGCAGCCGAGACACGTCTCCAGCTTCCGGCCCGGAGTGAAAGTGGAAAAAGCCCCGATGGTCCCTTTGCCGCCGCGAGCCGCGACATGATCGCCACCGGGACCGTGGCATCCCTCGCAACCCGTCTTCGCGGGTTCTTCCTTCCCGGAGACGACTGACTTATTGTGCGGATTCTTGTAGAAGTTCAGCGCCACGTCGGCATGACAGGTTTTACAGACCTCGCTGCCGACATATTGATTTGCGGACTTCTGTGCCGTCTGTCCCTGCAGCAGCAGCGGCAAAAACAGGAGTGCAGTCCATTTCATGCTGGTCCTGATCCGATCTCAACAGATCCGGCGTCTGCAGGTGTTTTGAAGATGTGAAAATGTTGTCCTGAGCGTTAGAGCGGGAACGAGTCATCTCCTTTGCGGAAACGCAAGTCGATGTCGAGCGCCGCGTCGTCACCCGGCGGGGCCAGGAAATCAAATTTACTCCCGCGGAGTACAATTTGCTGACCTTCTTCCTTCAGAATCCCGACCGCCCGCTCTCGCGAGACATGATCCTCAATTCTGTTTGGGGCTATGAATCCTTCCCTAACACCCGGACCGTGGATGCGCATGTCGTGCGGCTCCGGCAGAAACTGGAAGCTGATCCCAATTGCCCGCGGCATTTCCTGACACTGCTTAAAGTGGGATACCGCTTCCTTCCCTGACATGCCGAAGCTGGTGCTTATCGTCGAAGACACCGAAACCTGCGCGGAGACACTGCAAATTGCCCTCGAGCTGATCCCGGGCGTGGAAGTACGCAGCATTCACAGCCCCCGCGCCGCAATCGCCATTCTGAACGAGCGCTTCAACGATATCGCCGCAATTGTCACGGACCTGAACCTTGACTTGAATGGCAACCAGAGCGTCGGATCACTGGGCGACGGCCTCGATCTGATCCGGTTACTTCGCGCCGAGCCCCGATTCGCCCGCCTTCCGATTTTATTGATCAGCGGAGACAGCGATCCGCTGCTTTCCGAGCGGGCGCGCGCATACGGCGCCGATGCATTCTTTCCAAAACCATATTCGCCCGCCGCCGTGCGCAAGAAACTGGAGCAACTTCTATGCTGACGAAATCGCTTGGCCTCTGCCTGCTGGCGCTCGCGATGCCGCGTCCAGCGGCGCCTCAGGCCAGCCCGGATATGCAGAAAATCATCGACCGTCTGGACAAACTGGAAGACCAGAACCGCCAACTGCTGGATGAAATTCACCAGTTGCGCAGTGAGTTGACGGCAGCGAAGACTTCGGCGCAGCCCGGTAACGCCGCGGTCACAGCGGTTCCTGCCGAGGAGCGGCTGGCCGTCCAGGAAAGCCGGACCGCTGAACTTGAGCAATCGAAGGTCGCGGCATCACAGCGATTTCCGGGACCTCTCAATATCCTGAAACCGCGAGTCTGACCCGGGCCCATCCGTTTGAGCGGGGAAGCGCGGTGCGGCGGCGCCGACCACATTGATGTAACTTCCCGGACCCTCGCCTCCGCCGAGGGATGCGATCACTTCGCCTCGCGGGTCCGTCACCAGGAACAACGCATCCGATTGCGAGACCTTCGACCAGACTTCGGCCGCTGTGTCCTTGATGGTTGCGCGATCTGTTGCGGAACCTGCAAAGCGAACTCCAGAGCAGCTTTGGGGCATATGAATCACTGTGGCGGGCCCGCGGGGCGACACTACGTTCCGTGAGTCTGGTGCTCAGCGGCATGTCCGACGTCCGCGCGGCTTTTCAAACGAACGACGTCCTGGCCGTTGAATGCTTCGCAGGGCGGGGTGATCTCACCATTGCTGAGTAACATCTTTCTACACGAGGTAGACCGCAGATGGTGCCGGAGCGAACCATGCCCGGATCAGGCGTATTATCTGCACGTCTCCCACACGCCGCTCCACCAGCTCCACCAACAGCTCGTGATCGATTGTGTCGAAGTACGATTTCAGATCCACGTCCACCACATGAAGATAGTCCTCGTTGACGTCGGCCCGGTTGTCCCGGGCTTCATCGGTACTGCGGCCCCCTCCGACTCCCTGTCCGGCTTCGTTACCGCGCTTTCGGGGGCTACCCTTATGCGCTTCCCTACCGGTCGGATTCTTCTCCGCCGGACCGAACAGGGTCTCTCCGGTTAACTTGATGCGCTGTCTGTGCGTGCCGCCGCCCGATGCACCGTCCCGGCGGTCCAACCCAAGTCTCGCTGATGGTTGAACCGTGGCAGGCTTCGCCTCTGGGACACAGGCTCGCCCCGGGAATAATTCCAGTTGAGTCGGCCTACTCACTGGTGGGGTTAACGATGCCGAAACGGCGTTCACTTCTGTTGCGGCCCGCAGATTCGCCTCGCCTCCCTGCCGACAGGTGAAGGCTTTGTCATCCCGCTTCTCCGCCGCCGATTGCTCCGCGACGAAGGGGATCAGGCTATCGGGTGAACGAGTCATTACCCGAGTTGATTCCTCTCAATCAACAAGTCCATCAAGTCCTCTCGGACGCACGTCCCCAGACCCCTGGGATTTTAGACGCTTTGATGCCAATCCCAGTTAGAGGTTTGTCGCTGGGGTCCGGCTCGACGCCGGCCCCAGCCTGGTCTTGGCCCCGGAGTCGGCGCTCAGGTTGCTTCCCGGCAGAGCCCTATCCTCCGCTCCGGTCGCTTGGAGTGTATCTCGATAGGAATCCAGAACGCAATGAACGACAAAAACAAACGGCTTGACCGGAACAGCGCTTTCAGACATAGTACATAACAGCCGGTTCCAGACGGGAGTGTCGGGGCGAGAGAATTACGCTCGACTTGCCGCAAGCCGCTCACGAACCGTTATAAAGAATTGCTTCCAGTAGCGCAGCTTTGTACCGCGAGTGCTCACCAATGCTAAGCCGAACAGCTTCCAAAGCGACTGTTCTTCGGCGATCGCTGGATGGACGGCTGCAAAGATGTCCATTATTTCCTTTCCAGTTCCTTCTCGAGCGCCTCCAACCCTCGCGTCAGCTGGCCGGCTTGTTCCCGAAGACGTTGCAGTCGCTCCATTACTTCGGGTCGGCTTGGCGTCGTTGCCTCCGAAGTCGGAGCACCTTTGGCTGACGTCGGGCGGCCCGTCAGCTCTGCCAAAGCGTCCTCGAAAGTATCCCGATAAACCAGCCTGTCCCCCATGGCCAGCACGACCTTCTTGAGCTGTGGCATACGGGCTTCGGTGGCCTGAATGTAAATGGATTCGACGTAAAGGAAACCGCTGCTCATCGGCAGAGCGATCATGTTTCCGCGCAGAACATGCGAGCCCTGCTGGTTCCACAGAGTGAGATCCTTGGAGATGTTCTCGTCCTGATCGATGCGAGACTCAATCTGCTGTGGACCATACATCAGCTGCTGCTTCGAGAGCTGAAAGAAGAACAGTTCCCCCAATCGATCGCCGTCGCAGCGAGCGGCCATCCACCCGATCAAATTGTCCTTGCTTCGCGGAGTGAAAGGCAGAATCAGAAGGAATTCCGGCTCTTTCTCGCCAGGTAGAGTGGCCACCACGTAAGTGGGCTGCATGGGCGCAGGCTTTTCCGACTGGCTCAACAGGCTGTGGGCGATCTCCCAGACGTCTTCCTTGTTGTAGAACACCTGCGGATCACGCATATGAAAAATGCGATAAGCCTCAGCCTGCGTGCGAAAGAGAGCTTCAGGATACCGTGCGTGGCGGCGAAGGTCGGCGGGCATTTCGGAAGCAGCCCGGAATAGTTTTGGGAACAGGTTTTCGAACGTCTGAATGATGGGGTCGCTCGGATCGAATACATACAGAGACATCTGCCCCGTGTAAGCATCCACGGTGGCCTTCACGGCGTTGCGAATGTACCTGGCGTCCTCGTCCAAGCCCGTCACGGGAACCGTTGCCGCGTAGGGGTGCCAGTGAGAAGTCGTGTAGCCGTCAACCATCCAGACCAGTCTGCCGTCATCGGTGATCACCAGATAAGGATCAGCGTCCCAGTGCAGGAATGCAGCCAGATGCGACAATCTTTCGCGCACCCTCCGATGAATCATCATGCGGCTCTGCCCGGTGAGATATCCCGTAAGGATGATGTTCGGTTCGCCCAGGGATATCGCGGCAGCGGTCTTCACCAGAGCAGAGCTGACGGGAAATCCGCCGGTACCCTGGTACGTCGAATACTTGTTCTGGCTGCCAGACGGATAATCGAACTCCTCACGGGCCGTGTGCACAAACACCGGCTCCTGAGTGCTTTCGCCATAATAGACTTCGGGCCGTGTGAGCCGAAACCCAGGAGACTTGATTTCGGGCGGAGCGTTCTCCACGAGTAGGACCGGCAGGCCGTCAGGCGTAACCTTGTTGACCTCCGATACCACCAAGCCAAAGCCATGAGTGTAGATGAACCGCGGATTGATCCAACTCTGCCGGGCCTCGGCTGGTAATTGGCCAACATCGATTTCACGCGCGGATACCAGCACCTGTTTGATATGGCCGTTGATGAAATATCGATCAACGTCGGTGTCGGCGAAAGTGTAATACGGACGTAACGCCTGGATCTGAGTGATGGTTTCGTTATAGGCGCGTAAGTCCCAGAGACGAATATTATCGAGCAGCGACTCGTTCTGCCCCGCATCCGGCAGCTCTTGCGCCGAAGGCGTGAAGGGACGCTCGGTGGCGCGCCGATTCAGGCCAAAGGCGGCCACGGTAGCCTGAATATGGCGCTCGATATATGGGCGCTCGATTGAGATCTCATTCGGTCGTACATATGCAACGCGCACGATGCCTGGCGGAACCAACTGAACTACCAGAACCGTAGTCAAAAGGAACAGCGCCTTCTTGTATCTCGACGCCCAGACCAGTGGGACAGCTGCTAGTGTCGCAATAATGAAGAGCCAGCGCAAAGGAAGAGTAACCCTCGCGTCTACGTAATCCGCGCCGGTCATAAAGGCGTGAGAGTTGAACAGAAGCTTGTAGTTGCCGAGAAAAACTCCCGCGGCAGCGCCAAGCAACAGTATGACGGCGATCACTCGCACGAATCCGGCACGAGTGGCGCCGGGCAGCAGCAGCGTTCGGGGCTGCAGATCGGGACTTCCCTGCGAATGCGCACCATCGAAGCCTTGTGCTAACTGGCATCCCCGAGCCGTGACCCAGAAAACCAGGGCGCAAAGAATTGCCAGAACGAACACAAACGTGAGCATGTTCGAGTAGAACGGGAGATCGAACAGATAGAAGGGTAGAGGTCGCGAAAAAACCTGGTCCCTCCAAGCATCCCGTGCCAGCTCGAGTTTGCGTGAGCCGAGAAAACGCATGATAGTCCAGTAGTCGATCGAGGCTGAGGCGAACAATATCGAAACCACTGCCAGCACCAATGGAACCAGCCCGAGGTACGGAGGAAAGTCGCGGCGGTTGATTCCGGCGAAGCGCAGTCCCTGCCCGTGAGCGACTGAGAGCGCGATAAAAGCGATCAGCGCGCCCGCAACAACGGAGCCTATGCTGTATTTCAGTATCCTCAGCCACGTCTCAACCTGCCCATTCTCCTTCCACCAGTTGTACTCGATGGTGAAATGAGCTGCGATCATCAAGACCGGAATCAGGGCCAGCAGGACCGCCATTGGGATCAGTAGTCGAGGCCCGGCAGGATGGATCGGCGAAATCTTTTCTTGCCTCATATGTATGCCGTCATCCGTGGGTGCAGTACAGTGTGTCGGCGGTGCTCGGCATTGGGGCGAGCAAGCCGCTCCGCGAGCGACCAGCCTCCCAGCGATCCACAAAAGGGAGGTAAATCATGACACACCCTGAAAAGCACGTGCATGTCCATCGAAAATGGAATTGCAAGTGGTGTGCTGGCCGATTCGTGCGCGATAGAGCGCAAAAGTCGTCTTATGTCCGTCAAAAGACGCAAAAGCTCAAAACGGAAACGGAACACGGGGAACCACCGGAAGCCGACGCAGTATCGGCTTGAAAGCGGTTACGGCCTGTCACGCCTCTACACTCGTCGTGTCAGCCGTGTGATTTGTCATTGGCGATCCGGAAACAACTCTGTCCCGGCGAGCCGTTCGAACGCTACGATCGACGCCATCCATAACAAGGCGGCGATCGGGCTCAGCGTTGCCGGCGCGCCCGGGTTCCAGTTCCTGGACCTTGGCACGTCGTCGTTCGAGCCGGCATTCGCATCGCCTGCAGGTCGTATTTCGGAGGACCCGCTGTTCGACCCGACCCGCAACCTGCTGCTGTCGGCGACTGAGATTAACGATTTCGAGATCGTCGACGTGGCCACCAGTACGAGTCCCGCGTTCTTCGAAAACAGAGGTATCCCGAGCGAAGGAGAGCTTGATTCCTCGGCTGAGGAGTGCACTACTGGCATTGCTCTAGCGCCTGCAGAGTTTTCTGGACCATCCCATGTGTTCATTGCCGATCTGACTCAGGCCACGTTTACGGCTGGCTCGCCCGGCACATGGACCGCGCCTTCACAGGTTCAGAGCCTGTCGGAGTCTTTCCTGGCGGCGGGACCAAGCGGCAGCGCGGTGGCTCAGGGAACCCATACCGGGGTTGTGACGGGGGAATTCGGCGGCAAGACCCTCACGGCGATTGCGCTTCCCGCCACCTCCGGCAGCGGTACTCCCGCGATCGGCGACTGGGTGACGTGCGCAATCGGGAGCGGCTTCTCGAATGGGTTTGACCCTCACACCGTGACTGCATATCAGAGTCCGAACACTGGCGACGCAATCGCGGCACTCGCGAACGGAGGCGCGACTATTCTGGCGGTAGTCGACCTCACGCAGATGCTGAATCCCACGATCGTACCGCGGACCGGTGCCGGCCACGGGTGCGCGTCGGGTACTCTCCCTGCGACGGTGGTGAGCTTCATCACCGTACCGTAGGCTACGCAATTTGATCAACGCGTGCGCACAAGCTTTGTAACCATGATCGCGGCTATCGCTAAGACGATCGAAGCTCGTGATCCGTATACCGCTGGCCATCAGCAGCGTGTGGCACAACTTTCAACAGCAATTGCGCGCAAGCTTGGACTGTCAGAGCGTCAAACGGAAGGAATACATCTTGCAAGTGTTATTCACGATATCGGAAAAATCGGCATCCCAGCCGAGATTCTTAGCAAACCCAGCAAACTTTCCCGGATTGAACTTGCCTTGATCCAGGAACACGCTGAGGCCGGTTATCTTATCCTAAAAGACATCAATTTCCCGTGGCCAATAGCGCAAATCGTGCGCCAGCATCATGAGCGGTTCGACGGATCCGGTTATCCTCAGGGTTTGAAAGGCGATGATATTCTGATCGAAGCGAGAATTCTCGCCGTGGCTGACACGATCGATGCCATGATTTCTCATCGGCCATACCGCCCTGGACTCGGTGTTGAGATGGCGCTGCAAGAGATCCTCCGTAATAAAGCCCGCCTCTACGATCCCGTAGTAGTCGATGCCTGTATCACGCTGTTTCGGCGAGAAAAATTTAAATTTTCGATCGTAGGAGACTCCTGCTGAAACCTTCACGCGTGGGGATACCTGCTACCTTGAGTCTTTGTCCGGGGTCGAAACCGTCTTCTCGCTTGATGAACAGACGCGGCGAGCAGCCCACTTGGGCTTCCATCGAAATAGGGAAGCCCGGGCGTAACATAACATTGAAAATTGCCAAAACGCCGCTTTCGTTTGCTCCTCAAGCCCCCACTTACGAAAATTGAAGTTTGACACGCCACATCGCACTCGCACATGATCCTTTCCTCAATTCGGAGGGAAGAGTTGCGAGCTCGCCAAAATGCAAAATCGAAGTACAGTCCGGGTCCTCCTCCCAAGAGCCAAATGCTCAAGATCGATCATGGGAAAGCGGCGGTGATTTCCCGTGCTGCGGAGCGGCTGCTTCTAAAGATCGGCGACCATCGCACCGGCACCCGCATTCGGGATCCGCTTGAGCGGACTGTATTGCAGATCGTCGATGCAATAGCCTCCTCTCCGAGCGAGTCGCTGGCGTATCCGTGCTGCCTGCGCTCATTGCCGTGCCCGTATGGCGGCTGCCAAAAGATCGGTGAGATACTGGCGGCTTCGATTGAAAGCAGTGCGGCCGCGGGTTATGTGAGGCAGGACGTCGACGCGAGTTTGGCGGTGTGGTTCTTCCCGTATTTGTTGTCTGCTGCCGTAAACCATAACAATGGCGGCGATCAGCTGCGCCGCAACCTGGCCGCCGCGGCGCAGTTCTGGCTAGACGGCATCAGGCGGCGGGTGAACGAGGGTTCCAGCTAAAGAGCATCGGAGATCGAAAGAGTGGCTCCCAAGGCGGACTAGAAGTTTCTTGGCTTCACACAACTTCAGCGCCCGCCCACTTCAGCCGATTGGTGACAGGCCGTGTGCAAAGCGATCTTACCCTGATTACACGCCAAGCGACATCTTGCAGGGGACGAATCCGGGTCAGGAAGTAGAGATCACGCTGGAACGGGGCGCGAAGCGGAAGCTTAAAATCTTCGACTCTTACACTGGTCGCGATCTCGGTGAGGCGGTACCGTACAGTCTTCAGCTTATGACCTGGCTGCTCGATCTTCATTTGAATCTCCTCGCAGGACCGACGGGGCGCTTAGTTAACGGCGTCGCTGCCATCCTCCTCACGCTGCTCTCTTTCACCGGGGCCGTGATTTGGTGGCCAGGAATAAGGAACTGGCGCCGGAGTTTGACGATTAACCCGAAAGCGAGCTGGAAGAGAATCAACTGGGAGCTGCATAGTGCTATCGGTTTCTGGACTTTCGTGTTTTTCTTCATGTGGTCCTTCACCGGAATCTACCTGGTCTTCCCGGCTCCGTTTGACACCTTAATCAATCGTTTTGCTCCGCTCGACTATTACCGGCTTGTTTCACGGCAGTCCGAACCGTCCTTGTTGCTTACGAAAACAGGTTCAGCGGTGGTGTTCGTCCCAGTCGCTGACACTGCCAATACGAAGGGAAAACGCAGACGACGCACGATTCACTACAGCAATGGCGACCAGATTATTCGCGCGTTCTTCGGCCTGCACTTCGGTAATTTTGCAGGCTTGGGAACCCGGATCGTGTGGGCGGCGATTGGGCTCACACCGACTTTCCTGTTCATCACCGGAGCACTGATGTGGTGGAACCGCGTGCTTAGCAGGGAGGGTCGCAGGTTGCGATCGGGGAACTGAAATAGTTCCAGCGGCTGCGAGGAATGGCTCAGGCTGTGGTCGATTCATTGAGTCGGCGGCGCGGATTCCCCGAACCTAGTCGCTTCGGCTCAGCCCACCGAAACATCGTTCGAGAGTTTGGATGCAATATCGCGAGTTATCTCGGGAATACAGCGCGGCAGGTTTTGCGCGAAGTGAGCGTGCCAGAGACACCGCGCCAAGACTACTCAGCCACGTCTTTGTTCTTGCCGCCGGGTGGCCGACCGCGGCGCCGTTTTGTGACTGCCTCATCCTTCAGCCTTGCCATCCAAGCCGACGGGCGCCCTCGCCGCCTTGTCCCTCCAGCCGCGAGACGTTCGAGTGCCAGGATGGCCTCTTCCATCTGTGCGCGTTCCAGGCGCAGTTCAGCCAGTATCTTGGTGATATCCATCTCTCCTCCGATTTGGCAATTCCGGCTGGCCCGTCGTTGGAGACAGCCGTTTGCTCTGTCTTCTCACATTACACCGCAGTCCCGGTAGTAACGACGGAGCGTTATCGGTAAATATCGGAAGCAGTTTTCGAGTCGCTCTACTGACAGCGGCGATGCTGAATGGGCGGTAACTTATGGGCCGGTGGACATCGGCTCAGTCAGAAGCTGGCCCGCGGCCACCGCGTCTTCCTTCGCCGGCGGAGCCGGTACTCGTTGTTCGAACGACACTCAGTATCAGCTTAATCCTCGCATCGTCTATCGGCAGCCAGAAACGACTTCCTTGATGCGATAGCCTGATGCTTGCCTTCAGGCGGTAAGAGCCGAAACTGGGGGTGGTGACGACATTCCCGTCTGCGATGGCTCGATGCGTCTCCGGCAGATGACCTGTAGAAATCGCGTTGCTGGTGATGCACTATATCGGTGCATTTTGGTTGCGGCCTCCCGGCATGGGCCGTATACTCAAGGAAACATCGACATGGCTTTATGTTTCCGTGCGTTGACGTGACCTTGCGTCGCCGCGCCGGGCCGATCCGCGCAGAATCTCCTGCCGCCCAGAACAGGCCAGTGGTTGTTGGGTTATTTTGCCTATTTGTGTTTTGGGAAAGGGATCGGGAAAGAGGGCTCGGGCCTGATCCGTACCGCGAGAGCGCGGGGCCGGCGGGGTTTCGCGGGTTCAACTTCAGGCCAAGCTGGGCGCCAGCGGATTGTAGTGGCGAAAGGCAAAGGGCGGGCCGCTGCAAAACCGATGTTCGGGTTCCTTGTAAGGACCTCGCAGCACAACGGACGCCTTCGGGCCGCCAGACCCCGCAAGTTCCTTCCGGGTTTGGAGGCGCGGCCCTCGCCCTGTGCGGCTTGTAAGCAAGAGCGCCGGCTGGTATCGTTAGTAGCCCAACGGACCAAAAGGAACGAAAAAAATGAAGACGCCCCTCCTGCTCCTCGCCATCGCTGCATCCTGCATGGCGCAACAACCAACCGTGTGGTACGAAGTGACCTACTTAAAGGTCCTCCCCGCAAACGCCGACGCTTACGTCAAGTCTGAAACCGACATCAAGCCAGTGCATCAGGACCGGGTGGCAAAGCTTCAGATTCTTGGTTGGGCGCTTTACAGCGTCCGCTTCGCCGGAACAAAGAGTGAATACAACTATGTTCGGGTGACTGAGTTCAGCGACTACGCCAAAATCGGGAATGACCCGTTCACGGACGAACAGCGAAAACGGATCACCGATCTCAGGGGAGTTGGCCGGAACGCCCTTCGGGATCTCGTCAAGACCGACATACTGGGGCAGTTCGCATCGGCCGGCAGGATGAACGCGCCGTGGATCGAGGTCAACTTCATCAAATCCAAGCCAGGGATCGAGCAGGACGTGCGCGGCGATGAGACAAAGCTCTACAAACCGATAAGGGACGCAGAGTTAAAGGCCGGCGGTAAAGGCCGGAAAGGGTGGGCGGCTGCATTCGTGCGTTGGCCAACCGGAGCGAACGTGGAATACGATATCGTGGCAGCCGACGCGTTCGATACTTTTGGCGCCTTTGGCTCCGATAACAATGCCGGTTTCGAAGCTCAAACGGCTGAAGCGAGACGGAATGGCGCGCTTCACAGCGTCGCGGTAAAACGCGAGCTATTGCAACTCATCGCTAGCACCGACCCCGCGAAATAGAGATTCGCCGGATCGGGGCCGTTGCAATAGCCCAATCGTCGCAATGGCCTCGCCCTTGATCGCGTCCTTATGAGCGAAGGAGATCCGCGTTGAAGGCCAGAACAATTTTATCATCGATGATTCAGGCAAAGATGTAGAACGGCCTATCGTTGCGCCAGCGGGATCATGCCCTGCTTCATCCGCTCGGCCAGCGTCGGACCCTCGACGTATTCCATGACGAGGTAATCCGGGCCAACGTCGTACAGCGTGCAGACATTGTTATGATTCAGCGCGGCGATGGCCAGCGCTTCCGTCTTGAACCGTCCGCTGAAGCCGGCACGCGAAGTCTTGATGGCGACATCGCGGTTCTCAACCGCGGGTCGAACCCCTTCCACACCTCGCCCATGCCGCCTTTGGCGATCGCCGAGACAACCTCGTAAGGGCCGACGCGGTCTCCTGCGGAGAATGGCATGTAATGGAGTGAGCTAAGTTTACCCTAAAGATGCAGGTAGGGACTGGATGACGCGCCTTCCGCCCACGATGGGATTGTGGACCAGCAGCCGGCCACACATTCCACCAGAAAGCGCTACCATCGACAGTTATCGTTCATGACGGATTTGTACTCTGGCAATTACCCCATCGAAAGCCGCGCTGGTGAAATCGAGAGATTGCTTGTTCAAAGCGCGGCGATGGCGCCGGACACATTGACCATGCTGAATCTCATCGGCGTGCGAGCGGGTTGGTTTTGCCTGGATGTCGGCTGCGGGCCGGGCGGCATCAGCAGAACGCTGAGCCAGCTCGTCGGGCCCAACGGACGTGTCGTCGGTCTCGACATGAATTCGGACTTCCTGGAGCATGCTCGTGTTGATTCTCCGGGCAATGTCGAGTTCCGGCACGGGGATGCGTACAAGACTGATTTGCCGCCAGGAAGTTTCGATCTCGTGCATATGCGCTTTGTTGCGAGCACGGCAGGGGACCCCGAGCGATTGCTGCAGGAAGCTATCCGCCTGGCTCGTCCCGGTGGCACGATTGCGCTGCAGGAACCCGACGGTACCAGCCTGAATTGTTATCCTGCGCATCCTGCCTGGGAGAGATTGAAGGCAGCCCTTCTTGGCGCATTCAGTGGCGTTGGCGCCGACCTGCGGTTGGCTCGCCGGCTCTACGCTCTTGCGCGGCAGGCTGGCTTGGATGACGTCCAATATCGTCCATTTCTGATCGGGGTCCGATCAATGGATCCGATGGTCGACTACCTGCCATCGACTGTGGAATCGCTTCGTAGCACGGTGACCAGGCTGGGCCTGTTGTCAGAGGCAGAGTTTCCGGAAGTCTTGGCCGAATGCCGGAAGCATCTGCAGCAACCGGATACGGTTTTCACAATGTATACAGTTGCGCAGGTCTGGGGACGTAGGGCAACTTAGCCTGACCGGTGGTGTCTGCAATGCTGGTGCTGGACGCGAACGCGCTTATTCGCCTTCCCCACAAAGGAGGGTTCTGATTCGCTGCCGACGGGCTCAATCGCTCACCCCGCGGTTTGTGCCTGAGTGACGCGCATTCCGTCCACGATCCACTTGGCCGTCTACGCGCTGACCTTAGAAGTGCTCCGCGCGACCTGGGGTTGATCTGCCACATTGATCAGAGTGTCTACCGATATCTGTGCTTATCTGGCGATTTCCGCCTTCTACTCTGTTGCTGCCCGGGCGTTCTTGATTTCGCGCCGGTGTCGACTCCGTGATCGTCGGAGTGTGATTTGTGACCAAGTTCACACAAAGCGTCGAGCTGTGAACCAAAGTCAATCTATCCTCCCCGATTTCCCGCTTCACGCTTTATGAAATGAAGCCCTTGCAGCGTTCTTTCACGGACGAACAGCGACAGGGCGGCTGCGGACAATGCAGATGCCTGTGCGAAGCTCTCGAAGCCGTGACATTCGCTGTTTTCAAAATTCGGAGTAATCTTGACATTGCTGCGTATTCGCATGATGCACTCGCGACGGAACGAATCGCGGCTGAACTCTTCGAGGCGGAGCAGATCAGAGTGAAACGCCGAGCTGAGTTAGAGCAACACTCGGGCGAAGGATCATGCGGCCCCCTGGTAACAACACTGAACGCTCACCGGCGATAACACCCTCAAACGCAGCGCGCTTTAACTGACATTCTCCCGGGCCGTCCTCCAGATTCGTCCCCCTCCGGTTGCCCGGTCATTTTCAGGAGTCATTCCGATTCGCTGCGACCACCATTGGGAGGCGTTATCGCAGGAATTTCCTCGCAATGGTCAGCCGTTCGCCGACGATAAGGGTTGCGAGTTTCCAGCGGAGGTCTTCAATGATGCCGGTTTTGTCGTCTGGCAGAATCGTGTCCGTGAGGATGTCGGTGATTTCTACGCCGATCTCATAGTGTCCGTCGCGTTCCCCGCAGTGGCGTATTTCGCCGACGACGATGGTCGTTTGGGTTTCGACGCAGACTATAGTACCAACCATGAGTGGTTCGCGGATTTGTGCACGGAGCCCGGACCGCGAGAGATCCGTGAGCGTGCCTTCAAAAACGATGGCGCCATCGCACAGGGACGTGATGGTGGCGGGCTGGTGAACGGGCAGCCGTGGCTCACGTCGCCGGCGCTCCGGTTCTCCTGTGACACTCAGGCACAGGCGGTACCCCGCATCTTTTGGATTGCTGTACTGGACGATTGCCTCCAGCGTGACTTTTTTGAATTTGACGAAGACGCGCGTCTCGGAAGCGAGGGCGCCCATACTCGATCCCGACGAGGGCGCACCGCTGGGTGACCCCAACATTTTTATGCCCGA